>SBGO01000068.1 GCA_006226565.1 Deltaproteobacteria bacterium
CGGGCGCGGGCGCGGGCGCGGGCGCGGGCGCGGGCGCGGAGGCGGGCGCGGGAGCGAAGGCGGGCGGGGGACGCGAGAAAGTGTGATGAGATGGGGTCTGACCCCACTGTTTCACACTTTCCTGCCGACGCGGGCGCGGGCGCGGAGGCGGAAGCGGAGGCGGCCTTGCCGCCCGACTGGGCCCGACAAGCGAAGCGGAGGGGGGGTCCCGCTGCGGGTTTCGCCTCGAGGCCGTCGGGCTTGCCAGCGAATGCCGGCGGGCGAAACCCGCAGTGGGATGCGCGAGGCGTTTCATTCCGGGCGCCCCCGCAGCGAAGCGCCATGTGATCGTCATCGCATAGCCCGCGGCACCGCAGGCCCGGTCCAGGCCAGACGCGAAGGCGGAGGCGAGCGGGGACGTGAGAAAGTGTGATGATGTGGGGTCTGACCCCAGCTTTTCACACTTTTCTGGCAGCGTGGAGGTGGTACGCTGACGCGCTGGTGCGGAGGGAGAGCGTATGGCGTCGTGGTTCGAACGGCTGATGGGGTTCGCGGAGCGGTCGCCCGAGCAGGTCCGGGCGAACCTCCGGCTCGAAGGCGACACGCTGGTCTCCAAGGTGAACGGCCGCCGCGTCCGCTGCGGCCGCCTCGACACACCGAGCCTCGCGGAGCTGCGGGCCGAGGTCGGCCCCCCGCCGGCCGGCCGGGCGCACGCGAGCGAGGTCGTCGGGGACGTCACAGCGCTCCACCGCGCGCGGGAGAACGCCGGTGCGCTCTTTCAGGCCGCCTCGCAGTTCAACCTGCTCGAGATGACCGGCCCGTCGGTCACCCCCGAGCGCGGCGTCGGCATCTACGAGCACGACCACACCCAGGGCCCGGCCTGCGCCGTCGCGTGCGGCGGCGGCACCATCTACCGGAACTACTTCGCCCCCGTCGGGGACCAGATCGGGCAAACCGCGAACCGGCAGATCGACTGCCTCGCCGACCTCGGCGCCGCGCTCGGGGGCCCCGGCCTCTGGGAGATGCAGAACGGCTACGCCCTGGCCTCCGAGGCCGGCCTCCGGCGCATCAGCGCCCGCCTCGCCGCCGCCTCCGAGGCCGAGCGCGACGCCCTCCGGGGGCTCCTGCGCGTCGGCGTCCAGCACGACGTCGAGGTCCTCGGGACCGACCACGGCGTGACCCAGGTCTACGGCGCCGCCCTCCCCGTCGCCTACGGCCGCCCGCCGGCCGCGCTCTGGGAGCCCTTCGCCCGCCTCGTCCTCGAGGCGAGCTACGAGGCGACGGTCCTCGTCGCCCGCCGCCACGGCATCGAGCGGCTCTTCCTCACCACCCTCGGCGGCGGCGTCTTCGGCAACGACCGCGCCTGGATCGCCGACGCCGTCGTCCGCGCCCTCGCCCTCGCCGGCGGCCTCGACGTGCGGATCGTGAGCTACCGCTCGCCGAGCCCGCTCGCCGCCCGGATCCTGCACGCCCACGGCGCGCGCTGACCGCGGAGCCCCCTCGATGCGCCTCGCCGTCCCAGCCGCCCTCGCCGTGTGCGCCGTCGCCCTGACGCCGGCGGCGGCCCTCGCCTGCAGCCACATCGGCAACGAGGCCTACACGATCGACCCCGCGGAGGAGGGTGTCGACACGACCCCACCGAGCGCCCTCGTGGACGCCGAGGTGACCGTGTCCCGGCGCGGCACCGCCGGCGACTGCGGCGGCGTGAGCAGCTGCGACGACATCGGCGTCTTCTCGATCGTGCTCACCCCGGGCGGCGACGACCGGACCGCCGCGGATGACCTCGGCTACCGCGTGACCGTGGTCTCCGGGAGGCTGCCGCAGGGCCTCATCCTCCCCCCGGGGACGCTGCAGCCCGCGCTCCCGAACGAGCTCTTCTTCGTCTGGATCGACGGCCGGACCGACACCCAGGAGGCCTTCGACGCCGTCCTCGGCCTCGTCCCGGTGGATCGCGCCGGCAACGAGGGACCCATGCTCACCGTGCACCTCCGCGACGAGGGCAGCGGCTGCGCCGCGGGCGGGCGCGTCCCCGATCAGGCCCTGTGGCTCGGCCTGGCGCTGCTCGCCCTGGTCGCCCACCGCGAGCGCGCGCGCCGACGGAGCCTGATCGCGTGACGTCGGACGCCGAGTGGCCGCCGGTCAGCGTCGTCATGCCGATGCGGAACGAGGCGGCGATGATCGCCGAGACCCTGGGCGCGATGCGCCGCCAGGACTACCCCGGCGAGCTCGAGCTCCTCTGCGTCGACGGTATGAGCACCGACGGCACCCGCGAGCTGGTGGCCGCCATCGCCGCCGAGGACCCGCGCGTCCGCCTCGTCGACAACCCCAGCGGGCGCACGCCGAACGCGATGAACCTCGGCCTCCGGGCCGCCCGCCACCCGCTCGTGCTGCGCATGGACGCCCACGCCATCGCCGCGCCGGACTACGCGCGGCGCTCGGTCCGAGCCCTCGAGGACACCGGCGCGGACTGCGTCGGCGGCCGCTGGGACATCGTCGGCCGCGGCGTCGTCGGGCGCGCCATCGCCGCCGCCCTGACCTCCCCCTTCGGCGTCGGCACCGCCACCTGGCGCTCGTCCGCGGACGCCGGCTGGACCGACACCGTCCCCTTCGGCCTGTGGCGCCGCGACCGCCTCCTCGCGCTCGGCGGCTTCGACGAGGCGCTCACCCGAAACCAGGACTACGAGCTCAACCATCGCCTCCGCGCGAGCGGCGGCCGCATCTGGTACGACCCGGCCATCCGCTCGACGTACTTCGCCCGCAAGGGCCCGCGGGCGCTGACGAGCCAGTACCTCCAATACGGGTTCTGGAAGGCGCGGGTGATGCGGCTCCACCCGCGCTCGACGCGCCTGCGCCACCTCGTCGCGCCGGCCTTCGTCCTCGGCCTCGTCCTCGGCGCCGTGCTGGCGGCGGCCCTCGGCGGGGTGTGGACCGGGCTCTACCTCGGCGGCCTCGGCCTCTACGCCGCGCTGGCGCTGACCGCCGCCGTCCTCACCGCGCGCCGGGCCCGCGCCTGGGCCGCGCTGCCGCTCCTGCCGCCGCTCTTCCTGCTCCTGCATCTCAGCTGGGGGGCGGGCTTCTGGGGCGGCTTCGCGCGCTTCTGGCTCCTGCCGCCGCCGCGCGCCGGCTCCGACGAAGGACCGCCATGAACGTCCTGATGCTGAACCCCTCCGGCTCGGCCTTCGGCTACGTCCACTCGCTCTGCAACGCCCTCGCGGCGCAGGGCGCCCGCGTGCGCCTCCTGACCAGCCCGGCCTGGGAGCGCGACCTCACCGGCCTCCAGACCGTCGCCTACGACTGGGAGCCGGCGTTCTACCGCCGGACGTTCTTCCGCTCCCAGGACGCCGGCCCCATGCGGCCGCTGTGGCGCGGGCTCCGCCTGGCCGAGCACGCCGCCGGCTGGGAGGCCGTCCGCCGCGCCGCCCGCGAGGCGGACGTCGTGCACGTCCAATGGCTCCCCGTCCCCGAGCTCGACGTGGCGCCGCTCCACGCCCTCGCGCGCCGCAGGCCCATCGCCTACACGGCCCACAACCTCCTCCCCCACGACGCCGCGCCCACCCTCGCGCGGCGCGCCCTGTGGCGCGCCATCTACGCGGCCCCGCACGCCATCCTCGCGCACACGAACGCGACCGTGCGGGCCCTCCACGAGCGCTTCGGCGTGCGCCAGGAGCGGCTGACCCGGGTCGAGCACGGCAGCTTCGACTACCTCCTCGAGCACGGCGCCCCGCGCGCCCCGGCGCCGGCGCCGACCGTCCTCGGGTTCGGCTTCATCGGGCCGTACAAGGGGGTCGACGTGCTGCTCCGCGCGCTCCCGGCCGTGCGGCGCGCGGTCCCGGGCGCCCGCGTCGCCATCGTCGGGCGCCCCCGGGGGCCGCTGGCGCCGATCCTGCGTCTCGTGACTGAGCTCGGGCTCGACGACGCGGTAGAGCTCCGCACCGAACACGTCCCCGAGGCCGACCTGGGCCACGTCTTCGGCGCCGCCCACGTCGTCGCCCTGCCCTACCGTGCCATCGCCCAGAGCGGCGTCGCCATCACCGCGTGCACCTTCGGCAAGGCGCTCGTCGCCAGCGACGTCGGCGGGCTCGGCGAGCTGGTGCGCGAGGCGGAGAACGGCCTCCTCGTCCCGCCCGGTGACCCCGAGGCGCTGGCCGAGGCCCTCGTCCGCGTGCTCACCGACCACGCCCTGCGCGCGACCTTCGAGGCCCGCTCGCGACGCCACGCCGAAGGCCCGCTGGCCTGGGCGCCCATCGCGGAGCGCACGCTCGCGGCCTACGCGCGGGCCCGCGACGCGGGCTGAGGATCCGCGCCGCCACGATCGAGTGACATCGCCGGCGCCCTCCTCTACGGTGCGGCCCTCGCCCAGAGGGGCCCATCGAGAGGGAGACACCATGAAGCTCGCCGTTGGAATCGCGCTGTGTGTGCTGGGGCTGGGGATCGGGACCGGCTGTGGCAAGAAGGACGCCGCCCCGCAGGAGCCGCAGAAGGAGCTGACCGCCGACGAGGCCGCCAAGACCGAGGCCGACCCGGCGAAGGCCACCCCGCCCGCGGGCGAGGCGAAGGCCGACGAGGCGAAGCGTTTCGCCGACATGGACGACGCCGAGAAGGCGAAGGCGCTCGAGAACGCCAAGAAGCTCGCCGCCGCCAACGCCGCCGCGGACAACGCGGCCGTCACCGCGTGCAAGAAGGCCGCGGCCTGCTGCGTGGCGGCGGTCAAGACCGAGGACGAGCAGACCAAGTGCAAGCAGCTCGACGAGCTCGCCGGGCTCGCCGCGATGCTCAAGGACGACGCGCAGGCCAAGATGAAGGGCCAGTGCGAGCTGCTCGTGGGCAAGATCACCGAGTCGGTGAGCCCTATCCCGGACGCCTGCAAGTAGCAACCGCGGGAGCGGTCGGGACGCGCGCCCCCCACGCGTCCTCGCGCCGCACCACGCCACCGCGCTCGGGACGAGCGCAGGCCACCTGGCCTGCGACGTCCCCGTCCGCGGTGGCTTCGATCCACGCGACAGGCTCGGCGGGCACCGGGGGCAATGACGAGCTACCGGCGGAGCGCCTCGCGAAAACAAGCGGCGTGGGCCTCGCCGAGGCGCTCCGGGCGATACGCCTCGCGCGCGGCCAGGAGCGACGCCGGGTGCCCCGCGCGGACGCCCAGCTGGGCCGTGAGCGCGGCCGCGAGGGCCTCGGGCGTGCGCTCGTGGAACGGCGC
>SBGO01000466.1 GCA_006226565.1 Deltaproteobacteria bacterium
CGTCCCCCGAGGGCATCGCCGCCGCCGCCGCGCGCTGGCTGACGAGCGCCCTCGCGCCGTCGCTGCGGCCGGTCCTCAACGCGACCGGCGTCGTCGTCCACACCAACCTCGGGCGGGCGCCGCTGGCCCTCGACGCCGTCGAGCACGCGCTCGGCGCCTGCAACCTCGAGTACGACCTCGAGCACGGCGCCCGCGGCTCGCGTCGCGACCACGTCGAGGCGCTGCTGGTCGCGCTCTCCGGCGCCGAGGCCGCGCTCGTCGTCAACAACAACGCCGCCGCCGTGATGCTCATCCTGGGCGCGCTGTGCGGCGGGCGCGAGGTCCTCATCAGCCGCGGCGAGCTCGTCGAGATCGGCGGCAGCTTCCGCGTCCCCGACATCCTCGCCGCGTCCGGGGCCGTCCTGCGCGAGGTCGGCACCACCAACCGCACCTGGCCGGCGGACTACCGCGACGCCTGCGGCGAGCGGACCGCCGCGCTGCTGCGCGTCCACCCGAGCAACTACGCCGTCAGCGGCTTCGTCCACCGCCCGGAGCCCGAGGAGCTCGGCGAGGTCGCCCGCGCCGCGGGCATCCTCTATATCAACGACCTCGGGAGCGGCACCTTCGCCGCCCTGCCCGCGCCGCTGCGCGACGGCGACCGCGTCCGCCGGGCCCTCGCGGCCGGCGCCGACCTCGTCTGCTTCAGCGGCGACAAGATCCTCGGCGGCCCGCAGGCCGGCATCATCCTCGGGCGCCGCGAGGTCGTCGACCGCCTCGCCCGCCACCCGCTGATGCGGGCGCTGCGCCCCGACAAGCTCGCCCTGGCCGCCCTCGAGGCGACGCTCATCGCCTACCGGAGCGGCGACCTCGACCGGATCCCCGTCCAGCGGATGCTCCACCTACCCGCGCACGTGCTCCGCCGGCGCGCGCGCGACCTCGCCGCGGCGCTGCGCGACCTCCCGGCAGCGGTCGAGGTGGCCGAGTGCTCCGACGCCGTCGGCGGTGGGAGCCACCCCGGCGAGACCCTGCCCGGCTACGCCGTGACGGTGCGCCCCCGCGCGGGCGACGCCAGCCGACTCGCCACCGCGCTCCGCGGCGGGGAGCCCCCCGTGATCCCGGTCGTGACCGATGGGCGGGTCTGGCTCCATTTAAGGACCGTTCCCCCCGAGCAGGACGCGACCCTGGCCGCCGCGCTCCACGCCGTCCTGAGCGCGTGAGCCGGCCCCGGACCGCCAAACCTGCGTTCACCATTGACAACGCAGGGGTCGCTCGTTAGGGTCCGCGCCCTCGCGAGGGGCAGTGCGCCCGCGTGAGACTGAACGATACTGGAACCCCACAGGGAACATCGATGGCCGTCAAGCTCCGCCTCGCCCGCCACGGCTCCAAGAAGCGCCCGTACTACCGCCTCGTGGTCGCGAACGACTCCGCCCGCCGCGATGGCCGCTTCCTCGAGCACGTCGGCTCCTACGATCCTGCGCACAACCCGCCGGCCGTCGCGCTCAAGCGCGATCGGATCCAGCACTGGCTGAGCCAGGGCGCCAAGCCGACCTACACCGTCGAGAACCTGCTCGCGAAGTTCATGGACGCCGCCGACACGGCCGTCCGCCCGGTCAAGAAGGTCCGCGCGGTCAAGCCGGTCGAGGCCGCCCCTGCGCCCGCCGCCGAGGCCGCGAGCGAGCAGGCCGATGCCTGAGTCCGTCGCCCCGCTGGTCGAGCTCATCGCCAAGCAGCTCGTCGATCATCCCGACGAGGTCTCGGTCTCCGTTGGAGGCGGACGGGACGGAGAGCACTCGGATCTCTACGAGCTCGCGGTGAAGCAGGACGATCTCGGTCAGGTGATCGGGCGCCAGGGCCGCACCGCGCGTGCGATCCGCGCCGTGGTCCGCGCCGCTGCGGCCAAGCACGGTCGCCGCGCCCAGGTCGAGATCGTCGAATGACACCGTGTCCGCGCTCCAGAGCGCGGACCTGGGGCCCGGCTTGCCACGCCCACCAGGAGGAACCATGAAGCTCCTCCTGATGGGCGTGATCGGCAAGCCGCACGGGCTCCATGGCGGCTGCTTCGTGCGGCCGTTCAACCCCGACTCGCCGCTCTGGCGCGAGGGCGCGGCCTTCGAGCTCGTCCCGGCCGACCGCGTCCCGACCTCCGAGGCGGACACGATCGACGGGCCGGGCGTGCGCCAGCTCACCGTCGAGGCGGTCGGGCTCGGCCCCAAGGACCGGCTCCTCTGCATGTTCCAGGAGATCGTCGGCCGCGAGGCCATCGACGCGCTCCGCGGCCACTACCTGGCGGTCCCGCTCGAGTCGCTGCCCGCGGCCGATGACGACGAGTTCTTCTTCCACGAGGTGAAGGGCTGGGCGGTCGTCGACCCGTCGGGGGCCCCGCTCGGGACCGTGAGCCGGGTCGTCGAGACCTACGCCGAGCTCCTCGAGGTGCGCCCGACCCACGGCGGCGCGCCGGTGCTCGTCCCCGTGGTCGCCGCCCTCGTCACCGAGATCGACCGGGCCGGTCAGCGCATCGTCGTCGACCCGCCCGAGGGGATGTTCCCGTGAGCACCCCGCGCGAGGCGCCGTACCCCTTCGACGTGGTGACCCTGTTCGAGCCGCTGATGAGCGCGTACCTGGGCGGGAGCATCCTCGGCCGGGCCGCCGAGCGCGGCATCATCGAGGTCTCCTACACCGATCCGCGCGACTTCACCCACGACGTCCACCGGACCGTCGACGACGGCCCCTTCGGGGGCGGCGCCGGGATGGTCATGATGCCGGAGCCGCTCGCCTCGGCCATCGAGTCGGTGCACGCGCGCCGCGCGCCGGCCCGCCCGCGCGTCATCCTGCTCGGGCCCGCCGGGCGCGTCTTCGATCAGCGCGTCGCCGCCGAGTACGCCGCCCTCCCCGGTGGGATCTGCCTCGTCTGCGGCCGCTACGAGGGCATCGACGAGCGCATCGCCGAGCACATGGTCGACGAGGAGCTCTCGATCGGCGACTACGTCCTGACCGGCGGCGAGCTGGGCGCGATGGTCGTCATCGACGCCGTGAGCCGGCTCCTCCCGGGCGTGCTCGGCAACGCCGAGGGCGCCCACGACGAGTCCTTCACCGGCACGCCGCTGCTCGAGCACCCGCAGTACACGCGACCGCGCGAGTGGCGGGGGCACACGGTCCCCGACGTGCTCCTGAGCGGCCACCACGCCGCCATCGACCGCTGGCGTCAGGACCAGCGCGTCGCCCGCACGCGTGCGCGCAGGCCCGATCTGTACGCCCGCTGGGAGCGTTCGCGCGACGAGGAGGAAGGCGCCGGCTGATCTCGGGCTCGGGCCCGCTAGGCGGGGCTCTGGGGCACGAAGAAAGTCCTTGCGCATTCGTGTGTCATGGATATCTATATCGCCCTCGTTCACCACCCGGTTCTCAATCGGGCGGGGGACATCGTGACCACCGCGGTCACGAACATCGACATTCACGACCTGGCCCGAGCTGCTCGGACCTATGGAGTGAGCGGGTACTTCCTGGTCACCCCGATCGAGCAGCAACGCGCGATGGTGAGCCGAATCGTGGCTCACTGGCAGGGCGGCGGCGGCGAGAGCCTCCACCCCCTTCGCGCAGAGGCCCTCTCCCTGGTCCGGGTGGTTTCCTCCCTGGCCGAAGCGGAGCGGGCGCTCACGGGCCCCGACGGGCGACCGCCAGTCCTGGTGGGCACGAGCGCTCGGCGGCATCAGACAACGGTCGGCTACAGCGCAATGCGCGAGCGGCTGACCACCGAAGAAGGCGCGGCGCTCCTCCTGTTCGGGACGGGTTGGGGCCTGACGGGTGAGACCCTCACGAGGTGCTCGGTCGTCCTGCCACCGGTCGAAGCGATCGCTGGACGCGCTGGATACAATCATCTATCTGTCCGATCCGCCGTCGCGATCATCCTCGATCGCCTATTGGGAGCCCACGAGGCCGAACCGGGATCGTGACCGCAAGCTCCGGGAGTAGACCGATGAACAGCCAGATCGCCGTCGAGAACCTCGAGCGGCTCCAGCTCCGCCAGGACGTGCCGCAGTTCAAGGCCGGCGATACCCTCCGCGTCCACCTGCGCATCCGCGAGGGCGAGAAGGAGCGTATCCAGGTCTTCGAGGGTGTGTGCATCGGTCGCCACAACGACGGCCTGCGCTCCAGCTTCACCGTCCGCAAGGTGAGCTACAACGTCGGCGTCGAGCGCGTCTTCCCGCTCCACAGCCCCCGCATCGAGCGCATCGAGGTCAAGGACCGCGGTCGCGTTCGCCGCGCGAAGCTCTACTACCTGCGCGACCTCCGCGGCAAGAAGGCCCGTATCCGGTCCCTCCGCGACATCCGCAGCTAGTCGACCCTCGTCGATTCGCACGTGGCGAAGGCGGACCGGCGCACGACGGGCCGCCGTCGCCGCGCTGAGGACCAGCTCGGGCTCGGCCTCGACACCGCACCCGTGTGCGGTGAGATCGAGCGCTGGGCCGCCGAGCAGGGCCTCGGCCCGCTCATCGGCCTCGACGAGGCCGGTCGCGGGCCGTTGGCCGGACCGGTGACCGCGGCGGCGTGCGCGCTGCCGTGGCCCTGTCCGATCGACGGGCTCAACGACTCCAAGCAGCTCTCGGAAGCCCGACGTGAGGCGCTCTTCGACGAGATCGTCGAGCACGCCATCGCGTTCGGGCTCGTGTTCGTCGAGCCCGACGTCATCGACGAGCTCAACATCCTCCACGCGTCGCTGCTCGGGATGGCTCACGCCCGCGAGCAGCTCGTGGAGAGGGCGCCCCAGCTCGCCACCGCCGTCGCGCTGATCGACGGCAACCAGCGCGCGCCGCTGCCCCCCGACGTCGACCAGCGCACGATCGTCAAGGGCGACGCCCGGTCCCTGAACATCGCCGCCGCGTCGATCCTCGCGAAGGTCGGCCGCGACCGCTACATGGTCGCCGCGGACGCCGAGTATCCGGTCTACGGCTTCGCGAAGCACAAGGGCTACCCCACGCGCGCGCACCAGCTGGCGCTCAACGCGCACGGCCCCTGCCCCATCCACCGGCGGAGCTTCCGGCTGGAGTTCCCCGGGCTCGACGGCGGGTCGGACGCGGGATGACGGAGGCTCGCCGCGCCCTCGGTCGTCGCGGCGAAGCGCGCGCGCGCCGCTACCTGCGGCGCCACGGGCTGCGGCTGGTGGCGCGGAACTGGCGCTGCGAGCTGGGTGAGCTCGACGTCATCGCCCGCGACGGCGACACCGTCGTGTTCGTCGAGGTCCGGACCGCGTCCGGCGACGGCTTCGCCGGCGGGCCCGTCTACACGGTCGGCCCCGAGAAGCAGCGGCGCCTCATCCGGCTCGCCCGCGCGTGGCTCCGCCAGAGCCGCTGGCGCCCCACGGCGATCCGCTTCGACGTCGTCGCGGTGCGCCGGCGCGGCTGGTGGCGCTGGGAGATCGACTGGTACCGCCGGGCGTTCGAGTCGCCCGAGGCGTGAGCTACTGCTGGGTCGTCGGCGGGTTCACGATCTCGACCGGCACGCAGAAGGCGATGTCGAGATAGGTCTCGCAGGTCGACCCCTCCGGGCAGTCCGCGTTCACGCTGCACGCCTGGGTGCAGAACGGATCGCTGTTCTGCCACGCCGCGCAGATCATCTCCTCGCACAGCGGGTGGTCGGTCACGACGCACGTCAGCGCGGTCGTCGACGAGTCGGCCTCGCAGGCCTGCACGATCGACTCCGACAGCGGACAGTCGTGAAAGAGCTCTGTGGTGTCGCACGCCCCCACGCTCAAGGCGCCGAGGGCCATCGCGGCGACGACGAGGTAACGCATCGGGCCTCCATGTCACGGGGAAGCCTGGCTCCCCCGCCCCGTCGCTCGGCATTCTTCGCGCCGCGGGCGGTCCTGTCAACCAGCCCGCGCGCGGCGGCGTCTCAGCCCTGCGGCACGACGATGATCGTCGTCAGCGTCAGGAGCTCGGCGTCGCCGTCGAGCACGATGTCGCCGAGGCCGTCCGCCGTGGCCGTCCCGACGTGCTCGAGCACACCCTCGAGGTGGTTCGCCGTGTAGACGTCGTAGCCCGTGTCGGGCGCGACGCCGGTCGCGCCGTGCACGGTCATGGCGACGGCGCTGCTCGACTGCATCGGGAACGGGTTGACGATGAAGACCCGGGTCCCGGCCTCCTTCCCCTCCCACGGCGCGATGTCGAAGGGCGGCAGGTCGAGCGGGTCCATCTCCACCGCGACGGCGGCCTTGTCGACGGTCCCGAGCGGGTAGCGGAGCGCGCCCGGGGCCACCTCGAGGTCGAGCATCTCGCCGGCGAGGCTCACGGCGCCGCCGTCCGCCGGGGTCCACGGGGACGGCGTCTCGGTCAGGCGGACCATGACGATCTCGCGCTCCGCCTCGACGAGCACGCCCGCCGTCACCGGCTGGTAGTAGATCATCGTGGCGTAGCCCTGGATCTGGCCGAGGATCTCCATCTTGTGCGGGCCGACCGGGAGCTTGCCGATCCGGTAGCGGCCGTCCTCGCCGGTCTCGCCGATGATGCAGGTCGCGAGCGTGCACGCGCTCACCTTGAGGCCCGCGATCGGCGTCCCGTCCTCGTCGACGATGGTGCCGCCGACGCAGGCGTAGGGCTCACCGTCGTCGTTGGCGGCCGGCGTGCACGCGGTCGTCTCGCCCCCGCCCACGTCGTCCGAGGTCGTCGCGTCGGTGGTCGACGTGTCCGCGCCGGTGTCGTCCGCCGGCGTCTGCGTGTCCCCGCCGCAGGCGGCGGTCAGGCCGGCCGTCACGGTCACCATCATCCACATGAGCCGTCGCATCATCTTCCCTCGTCGCTGGCGGAGGCGGGTCGTTTCGGGGGACACTATGTCGACCGCGCCCCGGCGGTCACGTTCGAAGCCGCGGTCCTTCGCCGCGAGCCCGTCCGGCAGCCCCTGCGCGCGCCTCGGCGGCGGGGACCGAGCCAACTTGACCGGCTTTCCGCCTGAACGCTATAAACGCCGGGGTTTTCAGGGTCCGCCCTGCATCCGATTCGCAGTCCTCGGGGGACGGAGAAACGCGTGATCCATCACCTGCGCAACTCGCTTGTGAAGCACCTCCTGCCCCTGGCAGCGCTCTCGCTCGCCGGATCGGCCTGGGCCGCGGCCCCGGAGGACGCTGTCCCGCCGGCCGACACGGTCGTCGAGGACGAGCCCGTGAACCTCGAGGCCGAGGTCGTCGTCTCGGACGCCGCGCTGACGCAGTGGCTGCGTGAGGGCAAGGCGCTGTTCGACGACGAGCGCTACCTCGACGCCGCGCTCAAGTTCCGGCAGCTGGTGGAGACCGGCCAGGAGATGAACCCGCTCGTGCAGGAGGCGCAGTTCTCGCTGGGCGCCTCGCTCTTCGAGCTGGGGCTGTACCAGTCGGCGCTGACCCGCTTCGAGCCCATCGTCGACACCGGCGCGGAGCACCCGCAGTACGCCAAGACGCTGGTCTACCTGCTGAAGATCAGCCGCGCGACGGGCTCCGACCCCAGCGTCCTGCTCAAGATCGCCGACTACCCGCCCGAGCTCTACCCGCCCGACCTCAAGGACGAGCTCCACTTCCTCGTCGGCCTCTACTTCTACGGCGAGAGCCGCCTCAGCGAGGCGCTCACCCGCTTCCAGGAGGTCTCCGAGCGCAACGAGGAGTTCTTCGTCCGCGCGAAGTTCCTCGAGGGCGTCATCCGCGTCGCGCAGTCCGGGCTCGGCACCGAGGCCAAGGAGATCGACTCCGACACGCTGACCCAGGCGTCCGAGGCCTTCAAGGCGGTCCTCCGCGTCCAGCGCGACCAGGGCTCGTCGGAGACCATCGACCGCGTCGCGGGCCAGGCCATCCTCGCCCTCGGCCGGCTCTTCTACTCGACCCGCCAGTACGACGTGGCGGTGCGCTACTACAACGAGATCCCCGACGAGAGCGCGGAGTGGCTCGACTCCCTCTACGAGGTCAGCTGGGTCCACTACCAGCTCAAGAACTACCCGCGCGCCCTCGGCAACCTGCACACCCTCAACTCGCCCTACTTCGCCGACCAGTACTACCCGGAGTCGCGCGTCCTGCAGGCGCTGATCCTCTTCTACAACTGCCGCTACGACGAGGCGGACGTGATCGTGAAGCAGTTCGTCCAGGACTACTTCCCGCTCATGGACCGGCTGGGCAAGGAGATCAACCAGTTCGCCGACCCCAACGCCTTCTACCAGTGGCTCGCGCAGCTCTCGAAGAGCGAGGACGCCGAGTACTCGACCCGCTTCAAGCGCATCTTCAACGCGGCGCTGGCCGACAAGAAGCTCCGCCGCAAGTTCGACACGGTCGCCAAGCTGAACGCGGAGCTCTCCCGCATCGACAAGCTCGCCGGCCCCCAGGGCGCGACCGACGGGCTCCTCGGCTCGCTCAAGGGCGAGATCACCGGCTACCGCTTCCTCGTGGTCGGCGAGGCCGGCGGCCTGGCCCAGGCGCGCCTGGTGCGCCTCCTCGGCGATCTCCGGCGGCACCTCGCCGGCGCCATCAAGATCCGCCAGGAGACCCGCAAGGCCCGGCGCGGCGACAGCTCCGACGGCGTCCTCCAGGAGCAGGCCGCCGCGGCGGCCGCGAAGCAGGAGATCGTCGTCGACGACGAGCACATCGAGTGGCCGTTCACGGGGGAATACTGGAAGGACGAACTGGGCTCCTACCTCTACGACATCGACTCGCTATGTAAGATGGAGCCCGAGAGCGGCGGGGCCCCGGCTCCGACCCCTGCCGAGGGCGGCGAGTAGCAAGCAGCCTGGGCGTCTCGCCCCGCACATGACCGTGAGGTTTCGATGATATCCACCGCGCGCACCCTGGCCATGCTGGGGGCTCTCGTCGCGTTCGCGCCGCCGGCCATGGCGGCCGCGCCGGGCCAGGGCGGCGAGAAGCGTCCCGGCCTGAGCGGGCAGACCAAGACCAAGGACCACGACAAGCCCAAGGCGAACGCCACGGAGAAGTCGTTCCTGGCGAGCATCGAGGATCAGGAGACGATCATCGAGCTCACCCAGCGCAGCGATCCGAAGTACCCGCTGCAGGTCATCGCGCTCGCCGACTTCTACTGGGACCTCGCCGAGTGGTACGGGCTGCAGGCGTACAGCGAAGACATCGAGAAGCCGATGTACGAGGCCGAGCAGCGCGGCGACGCCAAGGCCGTCGAGAAGTGGAAGGCCAAGCAGCAGTCGGTGCTCGAGAAGAAGTCGAAGTACCAGGAGAAGACGATCCAGGTCTACAAGGAGGTCATCCGCGACTTCCCGCGTAGCAAGCGCCTCGACGAGGTGCGCTACTTCCTGGCGTACAACCTCACCGAGATGGGCCGACAGGTCGAGGGCGTCGACGTCTACACCGAGCTCATCGGCGCGCACCCGGGCTCGCCCTACGTGCCGGACGCGCTCGTCAACATCGGCGAGTACTACTTCGAGCAGAACGACTTCGCGAACGCGCTGCGCCTCTACCGCCAGGCGGAGAAGTTCGAGGACGCCAACATCTACGGCTACGCCCTCTACAAGCAGGCGTGGTGCTTCTACAACCTCGGCGTGACCAGCCTCGATGGCGAGCCCATCAACGGCTACAAGCTGGCGATCAACCAGTTCATCAAGGTCATCAAGATCGCCGACGAGCTCGCGCTCAGCGGCAAGAAGGGCGCCATCGTGCTCAAGCGCGAGGCGCAGAACGACATGGTCCTGCCGTACTCGAAGGTCGGCAAGGCCGACGGCGCCATCGCCTTCCTGAAGACCTACGCGCCCGAGCGCTACCTCGACCTCGCCGGCAAGCTCGCCGGCATCTACACCGAGCAGAACGAGTTCCTGCGCTCGACGAGCCTGCTGCGCCAGCTCATCGAGGAGGCGAAGAAGGGCAACATCGCCGGGCAGGACAAAAGCTACATGGTGGTGCAGTTCGAGCGCCAGATCGTCGACAACGCCATGCGCTCCGGCGACAAGGCCGCCACCGTCGCCGAGATCGGCGAGCTGCTGCGCGCCTTCGCCGAGGTGGAGGCGGGCGGGCCGAAGAGCTACATCGACAGCGAGCGCGACGAGATCAAGCGGACCGTGCTCGACGTGGCCGGCGCGTACCACAAGGAGTACTCGCAGACGCAGGAGCGCCAGACCCTCGAGTACACCCAGCAGCTCTACGACGCGTACCTCCAGGTGTTCAAGGAGGACGAGAACGCCTACCAGATCGCGATGAACAACGCGCTGCTGATGCTCGCCACCGAGAAGTACGAGGAGGCGGCGGCGGAGTTCGAGAAGGTCATCCGGATGGACCCGGACGGCCAGTTCGCCGATGACGCGGCCGAGAGCGCCGTGCTCGCCTACCTCAAGCTCGTGCAGCTCGAGACCGGGCGGCTCAAGGACGAGGCCGTCGACGACCTCAAGCCCATCGAGCTGACCGGCGACCAGCAGCGCTTCGTCAACGCCATCGACCGCTGGATGGCGCTCATCGCGCGGCGCGGCGAGAACCCCAAGACGGCGTCCAACATCCCGACGGCGCGCTACGCGGCCGCCAAGATCCTCTACCTCGCCAACCACTTCGACGACGCGGCCCGCCGCTTCGTCGAGTTCACCGAGAAGCACCCCGGCCACCCGCGGGTGAACGAGGCGCGGTCGATCATCCTCAGCTGCTACAACCTCGCCCACGACGAGGCGAACCTCGTCAAGTACGCCAACGCCTACGACAAGCTCCCGAACCTGCCCGGCGACCTCAAGCACGCCATCGCGCAGATCCGCAACGAGCTGAACTTCCGGGCGTGCTTCAAGTTCGAGCAGGCGGAGGACCGGCTCGCCGCGGCGCAGTGCTTCGAGAAGTACGCCAGCGAGTTCCCGCAGGCCGACCGCGCGGCCTCGGCCATCTACAACGCCGGCATCAACTACTTCGAGGCCAAGCAGGTCGAGAAGGCGCTCAAGATGCAGCTCGAGTTCTACAAGCGCTACCGAAGCAACGAGCTGGCCCCGAAGGCGCTGTACTCGCTCGGCGAGATGTTCACGCAGACGGCGGTCTACGACCAGGCGGCCACCATCTACGAGACCTTCGTCAAGAACCACCCGAAGCACCCGCTCGCCGAGAAGGCGCTGCGGCGCGCGTCCATCTACCGGAAGACCCTCGGCAACTACAAAGAGGCGATCCGGAACCTCGAGCTGTGGCTCGCGCGCTACGGCGACCAGCCGGCGGCTCCCCGCGTGGACCTCGACATCATCAGCATCCTCGAGAAGCAGGACAAGCCGAGCCAGGTGCTGCGCGCGGTCGACAAGCACATCAAGCGCTTCCCCGACGAGCCCGCCGCCGTGCGGCTGCAGGTCCTCGACAAGCGCGGCATCGCGCACCGCACGCTCAAGAAGTACCGCGAAGCCCACAAGGCCTTCGAAGAGACCGTCGCCTACTTCAAGACGCTCAAGGAGAAGGAGCTCCAGGACCTGGACCTCCCGGCGGTCGCGGCGGTCGCCGAGGCGCACTTCAACCTGGGCGACAGCGAGCTCCGCGCGGCGCAGCGCATCAAGCTCGACTCGCCGAGCGACAAGACGATGGCCAAGAACATCGCCGAGAAGATCGCGGTGATGCAGGGCGCCAAGACCATCTACGAGCAGGTCATCGCCTACGGGCACCCCGGCTGGGAGATCGCCGCGTGGTCGCAGCTCGGCCTCGCCTACCAGGACCTGGCCGACGCCGTCGAGAACGCGGCCGTGCCGAGCAAGATCCGCCACCTCCCCGAGGTGGTCGACCAGTGGCACCAGACGATGACCGAGCGCGCCAAGACCGTGCGTGAGAGCGCCATCGCGGCCTACAAGAGCGCCCTCGAGATCGCCCGCCGCGAGCGCTGGTTCAACGAGTACTCCGAGCGCGCCGAGGCGGCGCTCGCCCAGCTCGACCTGACGGATCGCTCCACCAAGGAGTTCCGTATGCGGCCGGCCCAGCTCCAGCCGAGCTCGGCGCATCCCACCTTCCTCAGCCATGGGGGTGCCCAGTGACCCGCCGAACGCTCACGCTCCGCGGGCGCGCCACCGCGCTCGCGCTCGGGCTCACGGGGCTCCTCGCGGCCCCCGCCATGGCCGCGACGCCGCTCGACGACGCGGCGGCGATCGCCAACGATCCGGTGCAGCTCGCGGCGCGCGCGGCCGACGTCGACCGCCTCCTGGTGCAGTGCACGCAGCAGGCGCCGAACGACGTCGACTGCTGGTACGACCTCGGGCTCCTGCGCTCCCATCGCGGCGATCTCCGCGGCGCGGCCGAGGCCTGGCGGCGGGGTCTGGCGGCCGACGGCAAGCACCTGCCGACCCTGGCCCGCCTCGCGGCGCTCGAGCTCCGCGGCGGCAACGCCGAGGCCGGGCTCAAGGCGCTCGAGGACATCATCGCCGAGAGCCGCTTCCAGCCCGAGGCGCGAAACGCGCTCGCGGCCTACGCGCTCTCCAAGGGCGACTGGGACGGGGCGCTGAAGCACGCGCGCAACGTGCTCCTCGGCGACCCGCGGAACCCGGACGCGGCGCTCAACGCGGCGATCGCCTACTTCGAGCAGGGCCTCTACGACCAGGCGGGCCTCATCGCCTCGAGCTTCCTCGAGAAGGAGCCGAAGGCGGCGCCGCTGCACAACATCCTCGGCCTCGTGTACCTGAAGCAGGACAACACGCGGAAGGCGACCGAGCACTTCCTCGCGGCCCTCGAGGCGGATCCGGGCCACGCCGACGCGCGGCTCAACCTCGCGGCCCTCGAGCTCGGCTTCGGCAACTTCGAGTCGGCCTACCGGCGCTTCACCGAGGCCCTCGCCGACCGACCGAACGACCCGGACATCGTGCTCTCCCTTGCCGTCGCCGCGCGCGGCCTCGAGCGCTACGACGAGGCCGAGAAGGGCTACCTCAAGGCGCTCGAGCTGCGTCCGCGCTTCCCGGACGCCGAGTACAACCTCTGCGTGCTGCACCAGCAGTTCACCGAGCGCTGGTACGACGCGAAGAAGCACTGCGACACCTACATCGCCATGATCGACGACAAGCACCCGAAGTTCCGCGAGATGAAGAAGCGGACCAAGTCGATCGACACGACCATCATGGTCCTCGAGCGGACGAAGAAGACCGAGGGGCAGCCCGGGCCGACGCCCGCGCCGAACCCGTAAAACGATCGATCGCCACCCCGAACGCGCCGCGCCGTTTGGCGCCGCGCCGGGCCGCTGTTAGGATTCTCGTGGGACGGACGCGGCCGACGGGCCGTCAGGAGGGGGACGATGCGAACGTGGATCATCGGAGCGCTGGCGCTCGTGGGGTTCATGGGGGGACCCGCGCTCGCCGCGGAGCCGGCCGGCGGTCAGACCGGCGAGCAGGAAGTCCGGGTCTTCAACTTCGAGGGAGACACGATCTCCACCGACTACCTGAAGCCGGGTGGCACCATGATCGAGGGCTTGCGGCGGGGGCGCCGCTCCAGCCTGATCGAGGTCCGTCTGGACTTCGTGGCCGAGATCCTTCGGTCCGCCGAGGACATCTGATCTTCCCGAGCCGGAGCTCGGGCGATTTCTCGGGAACTTCCGAACCGCACCTGGTGTCGGAGGAGCACAGACCGTCCCGCGAAGGCGTGGCCGGTCTGGTGGTCACGCCGACACGGTGGGGCTAGAATCCCGATCGAACGCTCACCACCGCGAGCGTTCGCCTCGAAGAGCGACGGCGAGGGGACCTACGCAGCAGCTCGGTGCACGGCGACGGCGCACCGCGGGACAGGACGAGGCCAACGTTGAAGACTAAAATCGGCTTCAGCATCTACCTGAACGGCAAGCTCATCCGCGAGGTCACGTTCGACCGCCCGATCGTGAACGTGGGCAAGCTGTCGACTTCGAACCTGCGGCTCGACGACATCAACGTGTCGCGAAAGCACGCCGTCATCGAGCAGCGCGAGAACGGGCAGTGGCGCGTCACGGACCTCGGGTCCACGAACGGCACCGTCGTCCGCGGCGAGCGGGTGGTCCAGGCCGACATCAAGGACGGCGACCGCCTCGTCCTCGGCACGACGACCCTGCTCGTGCACCTCGACGATGAGGCGGTGGCCGGCGTCGAGAGCCGCGAGGAGCCCAAGATCGAGTCCGGCACCGCCGGCGCCTCGCCGGCCCAGAAGACGGCCAAGGGCAAGGGCAAGGCGGCCGATGGGCCGATCGAGGAGATCCGCGGCCTCGGCCAGGACAGCTTCTACAAGAAGAAGGAAGCGGCCGACGAGTCGTCGCCCGACGCCCTCGAGGTCGCGCTCCTGTGGGGCGAGACGGTGCTCGCCATCGAGACCTTCGAGAAGCCGCAGACGATCCCCGTCGGCGAGGCCTACGGGTGCCGCTTCGCGCTGCCGCAGACCGTGCTCGGCGGCATGTCCTACGACCTCGTCAGGGCCCAGAACAACAAGTTCGTCCTCGACGTCTCGAACCCCAACATCAAGGGGGACCTGCTCATCGACGGCGGTGTGAAGTCGGTCGAGGACCTGCGCGCCGACGGCGGGCAGCTGACCCTCGACAAGCCGACGCGGGCGCGCCTGCACGCCGGCAAGTTCACGATCCTGGTCTCCTACGGCCAGGTCCCGGCCAAGCCGGGCGTCGGCTCCATCGGGCGCGTCGACGTCGACGCGTGGATCTACATCTCCATCAGCGCCATCGTGCACATCGCGTTCCTCGTGGTGCTGAGCCTGCTCCCGACCGACCTCAACTTCTCCGAGCGCGACCCGCGCGCGATGGCCCAGCGTGCCATCGACGTCCTCCGCGTCGAGGTGAAGCCGGAAGAGGAGGAGGAGAAGAAGAAGGAAGAGGAAGAGGAGAAGAAGAAGAACCGCACGCCGGGCGAAGAGGAGCAGGACAAGGGCGAGGACAAGATGAAGGTCGACAACTCGCCCGTCGAGGTCGAGCGGCCGCAGCCGAACCCGTCCAAGCTCACCAACCGCCTCGTCATGCAGCAGAAGGAGCGGCTCCAGTTCGAGTCGATGTCCGCCGAGGACCGGAAGAAGAAGGCCGAGGAGATGGTGCAGCAGACCTCGACCAACGAGATGCTGCAGAACACCGCCTTCAACGACCTCCTCAACACCGACCCCGACCTCAACAACCGCAAGCCCCTCTTCCACACCCTCGGGAGCCGCAGCGACGATCCGAACGCCGCGGGTGACTTCGCCCAGGGCTCGATCGACCCGTTCGGCGGCTCGCTCGGCGGCGGCCCCGGCGGCTTCCAGACCGAGGGTGGTCCCGGCGGCCCGGGCGGCCCGGGCGGCCCGTCGATCGCTGGCGTGCTCGACGGCAGCCACCGCAACCGCAACCTCGGCGGGGACGACTGGAAGGACCACGCGCTCGAGCCGAAGATCATCAACATGCCGGCGCGCCTGACCGGCGAGCTCGATCCGAAGACGGTCCAGCAGTACATCCGCCGGTACCTCTCGGGCATCAAGTGGTGCTACCAGGAGCGCCTGCAGTCGAACCGCAAGCTGGCCGGGAAGCTGACGCTCGCGTTCACGATCCTCCCGAACGGCGCCGTCCTCGACCCCACCTGCAAGAACAGCACGCTCGGGGACGAGGCGCTGCACGAGTGCATCTCCAACAAGATGAAGCGCTGGAAGTTCCCGTCGCCGAAGGACGGCGGGCTCGTCGAGGTCCAGTACCCGATCATCCTCAAGACCCAGTGATCGCGGACGCCGGGCGACCGGCGTAGGCGCTCCCCTCGCGCCCCGCCCCCGGGCTCCTCGCTCGGTCGCGGGGCGCGCTGCGTTCGGCGTCGCGCCCGGTGGGCCGGCGCGGCTTGAGAGGGGCACGCGAACGTGCGAACCTGACGCCGATGAGAACGACACTCCGACGCCCCTTCCTCATCGTCGCCTCGCTGGCCCTCGTCGCCGCCCTGCCCGGCTGCGACAAGAACCGGGTGGAGTCGATCAAGCTCGTCAACTCGGGGATCCAGGCGGCCAACGCCGGGAGCGCCGACTCCGCCTACGGGTACTTCACCCGGGCGGCGCGCATCGACCCGGAGAACCACCGGGCGTATTACGAGGCGGCCCTCATCGACCTCTACGACAAGGGCCGCCAGGAGGAAGGCCTCGCCCGGCTCGAGACGGCGGAGAAGCTCGCGCCGCACGATCGCGACGTGCTCTTCCAGCTCGGCCGGACCCACGTCGTCAACGGCGACGCCGAGGCGGGCGTGCGCTACCTCACCCGGGCGCTGAGCGAGGACAAGAACTACGCCGGCGCCTACTACTTCAAGGGCGTGGCGCTGCGTCAGCTCGGCCGCTACGACGAGGCCGACAAGGCCTTCCGCGAGGCGCTCGCCTGCGACCCGACCTACGTCCCGGCGTTCCGCGACCTCGGGATGATGTACGAGCAGTTCGACGCCTTCGACGCGGCGCGCGCGGTCTACCTCGAGGGGCTGAAGTACAACGAGGAGGATCCCGATCTCCTGAACAACCTCGGCCTCCTGGCGATGCAGGAGGGCAACGTCAAGGAGGGGATCACCTACTTCGACCGAGCGGTCGGCCGCTCCAGCTCCTCGCTGACGGTCTTCAACCTCGCCTTCGCCTACGTGGCGGACGGCAACGTTCGCCAGGCCTACCGGCGCCTCGGCGAGTACATCAACGCCGCGGATCCGACCGCCGGCGAGCAGATCAAGGTCGCCCACATGCTCCGCTCGGCGATGCTCGAGGAGCTCCGCCGCCAGAAGGAGGAGAAGCTCGAGCAGGAGCTGCGCGGCCAGGACGACGTGAAGGCACCGACCGAGGGGAAGACCGACGACGTGGCCCCGTAGCCTGATGTCCTCGACAGGCCACACCGCCCACGCTCGCCTGGACACCTAGCTCCGCGTGGAGAACTGGTACCGGATTCAAGCGGCGCTGCTCGCCGCGATCATCTGCACCGCGCTCGCCGTCAACGTCATCCTGCGGGCGCGGCGCCATCTCCCTTTTCGGCGCTTCGCCTGGCTGAACCTCAACCTCGTCGGCTGGTTCGTCGTCGACGCCATCGTCGTCACCGACGCCACCGACGGCGTCGTGAACTTCGCGACCCGCGGGTTGGTGGCGGCGCTGGTGCCGACGACGCTCGTCGGCTTCTTCGCGGCCTTCGTCTCCGACGAGGACCGGCCCGCGCGCTGGGCGACCGGGCTCGCGGCGACGACGAGCTCGCTCCTGCTCGCCGCCGTGGCGCTGGTCTGGCTCGGCGCCGACCTCTTCGACGGGCGCGACGCCTGGGACCAGGCCGCGCGGACCGTGTCGTGGTCGATCTTCGGCGCCACCGCGCTCGGGGTCGCGCTGTCGGTGACGCTGATGTACCGCCGCTTCCGCACCGTCGAGCTGCGGGCGGAGCGGACGCGCCTGGCCTACCTGACCCTGGCGAGCGCCGTCGTCCTGGGGCTGGCGCTCTTCGCGTACGCGACCGACGTGGCGGTGGGCGTGTTCGGGAACATGATCCCGGCCGTCTACATGTACTTCATGTTCCAGGTGCTGACGCTGCGGCGGATCCTCGACCTCTTCGAGTTCCTCGGCCGCTTCGTCGTCCTGGCCGGCTTCGCCTTCGTCCTGAGCATCATCTACGCCGTGCTCGTGGCGTGGTGGCGCCACGACTTCGCGCTCTTCCTCTTCAACACGGTCATCGCGACGATCGTCATCCTCATCCTCCTCGACCCGCTCCGCACCTTCGTCGAGGAGAAGCTCAACGAGCTGATCTTCCGAGAGAAGTTCGAGTTCACCAAGCAGGCCGAGGGGATCCGGAAGAGCCTGACGAACGTCATCGACGTCGGCGCGATGGCCGAGCTGATGCTGAGCCGCCTCGAGGCGTCGCGGCAGATCACCCACGCGTCGGTCTTCGTGCGGGACGAGGAGGGGCTCGCGTTCAACCGCCTCGGCTTCGTCGGGACGGCGCCGCCGGCGCACCTCGACGCCATCGTGGCGCGCCCGCTCCTGACGCGGCTCCTGGCGCAGAAGGTGGTGCTGGTCGAGGGGCTCGAGGCCGAGCAGGCCGAGCTCCGCGAGCGCGGCGCCGTCGAGGATCAGGCGCAGGCCGAGGTCCTCGAGGCCATCGTGAAGACGATGAGCGCCCTCGAGGCCGCCCTCATCGTGGCCTTCGAGACCGACGGGCAGCTCCTCGGCTTCCTCTGCGTCAAGGACGAGCGCCTCCGCGAGGCCTACAGCGCCGACCAGATCAAGTCGCTCGTCGCCCTCGCCGCCCAGGCGACCATCACGATCGAGAACTCGCGCCTCTTCGACCGCATCCGCGAGCGCGATCGCCTGGCCGCGGTCGGCGAGATGGCCGCCGGCCTCGCCCACGAAATCCGCAACCCCCTCGGCTCGATCAAGGGCGCCGCGCAGCTCCTCACCGAGGTCGACGACGACCAGCGCGCGACCTTCCTCGACATCATCACCGACGAGGTGAACCGCCTCGACGGCGTCGTGAGCCAGTTCCTCACCTACGCGCGGCCGCTCAAGGGCAAGGGCGATCTCATCGATGTGAACGAGGTCCTGCGCCGGACCCTCACGCTCCTGTCGGCCTCCGAGCACGCGAGCGAGGTCGAGCTGGTCGCGGCGCCGAACCTCCCGAGCATCCGGTCGGACCCGGAGCTCCTCCGCCAGATCACCCTCAACCTCTCGCGCAACGCCATCGAGGCGATGGAGCCCCAGGGCGGCGGCAAGCTGGTCATCACCACGGCGCTGAGCTGGCGGACGCCCGACGCCGCGGCGCGCGCCGGCGCGGCCCCGGACCAGGTGGCCTTCGTCCGGATCCGCTACGAGGACGAGGGCCCCGGGATCCCCCCCGAGGTCATGGAGCGGCTGTTCATCCCGTTCTACACGACCAAGGCGCAGGGCACCGGTCTGGGGCTCGCCATCTGCCAGCGCATCGTCAAGTCCCTGGGCGGCACCATCGAGGTCTCGTCGCGGGTGGGCCGCGGGACCACCTTCGCCGTCTATCTGCCGGTGTCCGAAGCTTCGGCCCGGACGACGACGGCCTCATGATGAGGATCGGGGCTCGGAATGAGGCCCTGGACGGCCCTGTTCAAGGCCCGTGTAGCAGGGGAGCGCGGTCACTCCGGCGTCGCGCGGACAGGAGGAGTCGGATGGGTTCGACAGTCACGATGCTCAGGATCGCCGCGACGGGGCTCGCGCTCCTCGTCGGCTCGGCCACGCTCGCCGCGCCGCCGGAGCAGCTCTGGACCGAGAAGACCTGGGCCAAGCCCCTCGATCCCGACGCCCCCGTGAGCATGCGCGCCTTCTCGCGGCTGGCGAAGGAGCTCTCGCCGGCGGTGGTGAACATCACCATCCACAAGAACGCGCGCCCCACCCCGTCCTTCTTCGGCGCCGACGGCGGCACCACCGGCCTGGGGACGGGGTTCATCATCCACAAGGACGGCTACGTCCTGACCAACAACCACGTCGTGCGCGACACCGACGAGATCCAGGTGCGGCTGGCGAACGACCACGTCTACACCGGGCACGTCGTCGGGACCTACCCGCAGCTCGACGTGGCGCTCCTGAAGCTCGACACCAAGGAGCCCCTCGCCGTGGCGCCGCTCGGGCACTCCGAGCCGCTCGAGATCGGCGAGTGGGTCATCGCCATCGGCAACCCCTTCGGCCTGAGCCACACCGTCACCGCCGGCATCGTGAGCGCGAAGGGCCGGCGCGATATCATCTCCAACGGCGAGCCGATGTACGCGCGCTACATCCAGACCGACGCCAGCATCAACCCCGGCAACTCCGGCGGGCCGCTCATCAACATCCGCGGCGAGGTCGTCGGCATCAACACGGCCATCAGCGCCTCGGGCCAGGGCATCGGCTTCGCCGTGCCGATCGACATGGTGAAGAAGATCCTGCCGCAGCTCGCGACCGGCAAGGTCAGCCGCTCGTTCCTCGGCGTGCGGGTCGACCCCGTGGCCCGCGAGCTGGCGGAGAAGCTGCACATGGACCGCGCGACGGGCGCGCTCGTGCGCGAGGTCATCAGCGGGACCCCCGCGGACAAGGCCGGCGTGCGCCCCGGCGACGTGATCCTGGTGTGGGACGACAAGCCCATCGACCACTGGGAGGACCTGCCGTGGCTCGCGTCGACGACGCCGAGCGGCAAGAAGGTCGTCATGATCGTCAACCGCTCCGGGAAGACCCTCGAGCTCGGCGTCCAGGTCACCGAGTACCCCTCGGACCCGTGGGCCAGCGCACCGGCGGGCACGGCGCCCCGCGGGGAGGCCGCGCGGTCGGACCTCGGGATGAAGGTCGCGCCGGTGGACGCGACCACCCGCACCCGCCTCGGGCTCTCCGAGCGCGAGGGCGTCGTGGTCGTCAGCGTCCACCCGGGCAGCACGGCGGAGCAGCTCGGGATGCGCCCCGGCGACGTCATCACCCAGGTCAACTACGACCCGATCCAGGGACCGGACGGCTTCACGGAGGCGGTCGACCGCGTGGGCGCCGGGGACATCCTGTCGTTCACGATCCGCCGCGGCAACCGCTACCTCTTCAAGGCCTTCACGCGCTGAGGCGGCCACGGGCGCGCGCGGAGCGTCACGCCCGGTCCGAGAAAAGGCGGTGGGCCGCGCGAGGCCACTTGCGGACGCGGTCACGGACGCTGTACGGATCGTCCTGGTCCACAGCCCGTCGAGGGGATGACGTGAAGTTGTTCATCGAGAGCGCCTCGGTCGAGGCCACGGAAGAGGCGCTCGACATCGGCGCCGTCGACGGCGTCGTCCTGGGACGTCGCGCGTCCGCTGAGCCCCTCGCTGCGCTGCGCGCGCTGGCGGACGAGCTCTTCGACCTGGCCGTGGGGCCGGTGATCATCGACGTGCCCATGCGCTCGGTCGACGCCGCCCTGGAGCGCGCTCGGGAGCTGGCGGCCTTCGGCGACGAGGTCGCCTGTCGCCTCCCGGTGACGCGCGACGGGCTCACGGTCTGCCGCGCCTGCTTCGACGAGGGCATCGCGACCTGGGTGGGGCCGTGCGCGAGCGTCGCCCAGGCGCTGCTCGCCGCGAAGGCCGGGGCGACCTGGATCGGGGTGGACGTCGGCGCGGTCGACGCCGCGGGTGGAGACGGCGTGAAGCTCGCCGAGGACATCGCGGGGCTCGTGAACGACTGCGACTTCGAGGCGCAGGTGCTCGCCGAGGGTGTTCAGCACGCGCAGCACGTCGGTGAGCTCGCGCTCGCCGGTGTCCACTCGGCCGCGGTCGCGCCCGAGCTGCTCTGGAGCCTGGCCGCCACGCCCGCGCGAAAGGCCGCCGCGGCCCCGGTCCGCGGGAGCAAGCGCCGCTAAACGGCAGGAGGCCCGCATTCCTGGCCGGTTTGCCGTAGTTGCGGACCCGGCCCTCTTGGCGCATACTCGGTCTCGCGTCGACGGCCCGACGCGGGGGATGGGGAAAAAGGCAGGCAGCCGCTGATGCTTCCAGGTTCACAGTCCGCCAAGCTCAAGCAAGCGACCCTTGGCATCTCCGGTGATCCGCGCTTCAAACTGATCTCGACGTTGCCCAAGAGCCCGTGGGTCTTCGTCGCGGTGGTCGCGGTCGCCATCGCCATCTCCGTGGTGGTGATGATGCTCGCGAGCGGCGCCCAGGAGCGCCAGGCGAACGTCATCGCGGTTCACGACTGCGTGAGCTCGGTCGCCGCGGCGATCGACCACAACACCAAGGTCCTCGACGAGGAGCGCGCCGCCGCGGCCGCCCCGTGCTTCGAGCAGATCGCCCCCATCGGGGAGGCGACGCCGGACACCCTCGTGCCGGGCATCAAGAGCACGCTCGCGTCGGTGCGGCGCCTCCACCAGGAGGGCCAGGGCAAGACGAAGGCCGAGGTCAACGAGACCCTGAAGCTCCTCGACGAGATCGACGAGTTCAACCGCTGGTACATCCAGAACAGGGCGCGCTACGCGATTCACTGAGGGGCGGAGGGCCCGTGCGTAGACGTCCCGCCCGGTTTCGGTTCGCCGTCGGTCTCGCCGCCCTGCTGGCGCTCTCGACGAGCGCGCCCGACGCCGCGGCGAAGGACCTGAGCGGGCGCCTGGGGATCGGGCTCGAGGAGACCCTCGGCGGCGCCACCGGCTTCGCCCTGCGCTACTTCTTCAGCGAGGGCGTCGGGGTGACGAGCACCCTCGGCGTCGACATCACCCTGGTCGACGGCGAGGACGGTCAGAGCCAGGTCGCGACGGGCTTCGTGGGCTCCTTCGGGGTCGCGGTGCACTTCGCCCGCTCCCTCCACGCCCACCTCGGCTTCGGCGTGCGCGCGACCTTCGGCTATCGGAGCCTCGAGGCGGCGCAGCTCATCGACCCCGCGGTGACGGCGACGGATCTCCAGGTGGCGCTCGAGCTCCCGCTGATCCTCGAGTTCTTCCTGTCCGACCACTTCAGCGTCGGCGCCTCGACCGGCTTCATCCTGAACTTCGTTCCGGACAGCGGCAGCACCCTGGCGACCTCGGGGGCCGGCGGCACCCGCACGCCCGGCGCGATCGGGATCGGGATCGGCGCCGGCTCGATCGGCGCGTCCCTGGCGATCCTCTACTACTTCTAGCGCGGCCTACTGCAGCGCGAAGAAGAGCCCGACCGCGGTGCCCACGACCACGAGGGCCGCGAGGACCCAGACCATCGTCTTCGAGCCGCCGCTCGACGCGGTGGTCGACGGCCAGTCGACGGACCCGGTGCTGTCCCCCTCGAGCTGGGACACCAGCTCGGCGGCGGTCTTGACCTCCTCGAGCGCCCGCAGCGACGGCGAGCGCTGGCCGTTGTCCGACTCGGTGGCGCGGACCGGGCCGCTCCCCGTCCAGACGCCGGAGAGGTCGAAGCGCGGGCTGCCCGGGAAGGCGAGCGACGACGGGTCGATCGGCTGCGCGCCCGTCATGCCGCGCACGGCCGGAGAGAAGCCGAGCATCGAGAGGTTGGCGATCTCCTCGTCGATCAGCGACGCGATGCGCTGGTGCCGCTCGGTGGCGTCCTCGTGCGGGACGTTGGCGCCGAACAGGTGGTCGACCATCTGCGCGAGGTCGTAGCTCGTCGTCTTCAACCCGTTCTTGAACAGGTAGTCGGCGAAGGCGTCGCCCATCTCGCGCGCCGAGGTGAAGCGCTTCTTCGGGTCGCGCGCGAGGGCGCGCATCACGATGCGCTCGAACTCGGGGGTGACGTCCTTGTTGAACTTCGACAGCGGCGGGACCTCGGCCTTGCGGACGAGCTCGACCGTCTCGACGTCGGTCTTGGCGAGGAAGAGGCGCCGGTTGGCGAGCAGCTCCCAGGTGACGATGCCCGCGGCGAAGAGGTCCGCGCGGTGGTCGGCCGCCTTGCCCTCGGTGACCTCGGGCGACAGGTAGCTGTACTTGCCCTTGACGATCCCGGGGTCGGTCTTGGTGAGCTGCGAGGTCGCCTTCGCCAGCCCGAAGTCGGTGATCTTCACCTCGCCCGACTTCGACACCAGCACGTTCGGCGGCGACAGATCGCGGTGGACGATGCGCAGCGGCTTGCCGGCGGAGTCCTTCTTCGTGTGCGCGTGCTCGAGGCCCTTGCAGACCTCCATCATCATGTACGCGACGAAGGCCAGCGGCATCCGGTAGCCGATCTCGCTCGCCTTCTGGAAGACGCGGCGCAGGTTGAAGCCGTCGACGTACTCCATGACGATGAAGTACGTGCCGCCCGACTGGTTCACGTCGAAGACCTGCACGATGTTCGCGTGGTTCAACGAGATCGACAGCCGCGCCTCGTCGAGGAACATCGAGATGAACTTCTGGTTCTTCGTCAGCGACGGAAGGACCCGCTTGATGGCCACGAGCTTCTCCATGCCCTGGATGCTCATGGCCTTCGCCAGGAAGATCTCCGCCATACCTCCGGCGTCGATCTTCTTCGCGATCTGGTAGCGCTGCCGGGTGGGATCCGCGCCGGGGCTCTCGCTACTGCTCTGCAAGGGAGTCACCTTCCTGACCGTGGCGACTATACTTCACCGCCAGCGGGCTGAAAACCATCGCCGTGCCCTCACGGCCCCGAGCCGTCTCGCGCGCCGACGGGCCGGTCGAGTCGCCAGCCCTCCGACGTCTTCTCGAGCTCGACCGGGCCGAGGCGCGTCATGACGCGCGCGCGCTCCTCCGGGGAGGCCGCGCGCGCGATCACGAGGAGCTTGTCGGCCTGCTCGACCAGCGCGTCGCGGTGGCCGCTGTAGAGGACGAGGAAGCCCTCGAGATCGAGCCCCTCGCGGGCGTCGGGGTGGATGAGCGCGAAGGCGTCGCGCGGCCGGCCCGACGCGAGGGCGTCGCGATAGGCCGCGATCGCCAGCACCGGATCGGGCTCGGGCGCGCGCACCTCGTGCGGACACCCCGCGGTGCCCATCACGATCGCGCTCGCCAGCGCGCACAGGACCGCCCCCGGCCACCTCGTCCCCATCCTCACCTCGTGCTCGCCGCCGCCTCGTCGGCGCTACGCGGCGCACCCGCGCCGCCGATGTTGGGTACCACGTCCAGCACCAGATGTACGACATCCGCGCGATCGACTGCGCGGACGGCGTCCTTCCAAGCCTCGTACGCCTCGGGCGGCACGACCCCGGCGGCGAGCTCGAAGCGCTTGCGCAGCGTGAGCCGCCGGCCGTCCTCGGATCGATCGGCGACCCGCGCGAGCGCCATCAGCGGGTGCTCGACCGTCACGGGCGCGGGCGCCTGCCGCAGCGCGACGCCCTCGGGGAGCCGCACCGACACCTCGACGGCCAGACGCACCGCGCGATTGACCAACATCGGCGTCGACCGCTCCGGGACCAGCACCGTCCCCTGCTCGAGGCGCTCCGGCGCGAGCCCCAGGGTCAGGGCGGACTGGCCGGGGCCCTGGTCGGCGAGGCGCCCACGCGCCTCCCAACGCACCCGAAGCGGCTCTCCGCGGCGGTCGAGCGGGCTCGTCTCGACGTGCTCGATGCGCGCGCCCGGGAGCGACTGCTGCGCGATCGCGCCCAGCACCGCCGCGCGCCGGTCCTGGGGCATGTCGAGGAGCGCCTGGCGCCAGCTCATCGCGTAGACGCCGGAGATCCGTTCGTCGCCGCGGGCGGTGTAGGTCTGCGCGGCGGGGCCGATCGTGACGGCGATCGCGATCTCCCGGACGCCCTCGCGGCCGGGGGTCCTCGGCGTGACGACGCGCTCCCCCCCGTGCGGCGTGAGCGCGAGGGCGTCGCAGCGCTGGACCAGGGGCGGGAGGAAGTCGAAGGGCGCGAAGCGGTTGACCGTGTCGAGCCAGACCTCGCGTCCGTCGGCCCACGCGCGCACGACCGGGTAGAGGTAGTTCTCCGGCTCGAAGAGCGAGGGATCCGGCTCGCCGTAGGCCAGGGGGCGCACCAGCACGAGGTCGGCCTCGAGGCCCGCGGCCCGGGCGAGCGCGGTGAGGAGCGACGCGCGCTCCCCCGCGCGACGCGCGGCGGCGAAGGCGGCCCGGCCGGCGAGGGGCGACTCGTCGACGTCGCGGATCTGCGAGATGACGAAGGCGTGCAGGGCCTCGAGCCGGACCTCCTCGCGGCCGGCGTTGAGCCCGTCGAGCGCCTCGTCCACGAGCGCGCTCAGCGACGGCGCCGGCGCCAGCGCCGAGGCCGCGTCGTCGGCCATACGCTCGAGGAGCCGCGCCGGCTCGAAGCGGCTCTGGAGGAGCGCGCCCGGGATCCGACGGTCGGGCCGCGGGTCGAGGGGCTCCGGAAGGACCCGGGCGAGGTCGCGCGCCTCGAAGACGAGGCGCCCGGGGCTCGGGCGGATCGGCTCCGCGCCCCCCGCGATGCGGACGACCTCGAGCGGCGCGTCCGGAGGCGTGTCCACCACCCAGCGGGCCAGCCGCGTCGGGCCGCGGGCGCTCGCGAAGCTGAAGACCGGCGTCCGCCAGCCCGGCGCCATGCGCGCGGCGGGCGGCTCGTACCAGAACCAGGCGATCTCCGCGATGGCGCCCCGCTCGAGGGCGGGCAGCGAGATGCTCGTCTTCTCGATCAGGTCCTCGGGCTCGATGGGCTGCCAGCCGCCGCCGTCGATGGGCTTCCAGGTCCGCGCCACCAGCACCTCGGCCTCGTCGGGGAGCCCGATCTCGCCGAAGGCGTCCACCGCCGTGGACGTCAGGAGCCACAGGATACGGTGCTCGCGATGAAGCATCCCCCCGTCGGGGTACACGTGGGTGTGGCGGTCGAGGCGGAGCACCTCGATGCCGCCCGAGGCGTCCTCTTCTTCTTCGGGGTCGGCGCGCTCGACCGAGCGCGCCACGGCGAGCCCGTCCGCCAGCGGGAGGCTGAGGTCACGCACGGGGTCGAGCGCGCTCCGGCGCCCGAGCCCCGACACCCCGGGGGTCTCGCGGAGCGCGGCCTCCGCCTGCGCGCGCGCCGTCG
>SBGO01000450.1 GCA_006226565.1 Deltaproteobacteria bacterium
CGGGGCCGGGCATCGCCATCCTCGAGCCGACGGGCGACGGGATCCTCGCCGGGCTCGTCCCCGTCGTGATCGCGCCGACCGGGGGCGTCACCGAGCAGGTCCTCGACGGCGTCCGCGTCGACCGCGACGGCGCGACGATCTTCCGCGGCGCGCTCCTGCCCGACCGCTTCATCCTCGACACCGGCTGGGGCGCGGCGGCCCAGCAGCTCTCGCTGGCCGCCTACGCCGTCGTCGACGGCGAGGCCCGCAGCGACAGCGTCGACCTGACCGTCAACAACCGGCCCTACGCCTTCGTGTCCGTGACCTGCGACCGCTTCGCCTACGAAAACGGCGACGAGCTCGTCGTCGAGGTCGAGCTGTCCCACATCGGCGCCGAGATCACCGTCGACCTCGGCGCCCTCGACAGCACCTGGAGCGCGGGCGCCGAGACGGTCACCGCCCTGGGCGACGGCCGCTTCCGCGTGAGCCACCGCATCGGCCTCGGCAACAGCCGCCCCGACGGCGTGTACGCGCTCCCGGTTCGCGCCACCTATCCGGGCTGGGTGATCGAGAACGACCGGGCCCGCGCGCGGCTCTCGAACCGCGAGGTGATGCCCGTCCGCGTCCCGGGCGCCATCGAGGTCCGCGCCGCGCGGCCGACGCCCAGCGCCTGGAGCGGGGCGACGCCCACGCTCACGGCCAACGGCACCATCGTCACCGGCGGCACCCTGGCGCTGACGGTCGACTTCAGCGCCGTCCCGACGCCCTCCGACGTGATCGGCGTCATCGTCGCCCTCGACGAGGCCTTCGGCTACGTGCAGGTGCCGCTCCAGAACAGCGACGGCGTCGAGGAGCTGCGCCTGTCCCTGCGCCAGTACCTCGCCGGCGAGACGCCGCCCGCCGCGCTCACGCTCGCCGTCGCGCTGGTCGACCGCCGGGGCGCGGTCTCGGGCTACGCGACCAAGGCGCTGAACGTGCTCTCGGTCGGCGCGGGGGATCTCCAGATCAGCGTCGCCTGGGACTCGCCGACCGACGTCGACCTGCACGTCACCGGCCCGGGGACGACCGCGGGCTCGTCGTGCGAGGTCTACTACGGCCACAAGGTGTGCGCGTCGGGCGGGCAGCTCGACCTCGACTCCAACCCGGCGTGCAACATCGACGGCGTGAACAACGAGAACGTCTTCTGGGACACCTCGAAGGCCGCGGCCGGGGACTACACCGTCGAGCTGCAGTACTGGTCCGACTGCGGCTGCTGCTCGGCGCGTTACACGGTGTCGGTCGTCAGCTGCGGCGTCTCCGACACCTTCGAGGGGTTCCTCGTCCAGGGGACGAGCGGCTCGAGCTCGGCGCGGCACCTCATCACGACCGTGTCGCCCCGCGACTGCGGGCGGACCGTGACGGGGCGCGTCCGCTATCAGGACCGGCCGGTGGACGCGGCCGGCACCCACGGCTGGACCTGGCAGCCGGTCCGCGACGCCCTCGTCGAGGTGCGCCGCGACGGCACGGACGTCGTGCTCGCGAGCGGCGCGACCGACGCCGACGGGCGCTACCGCATCACCTACGCCAACGACGGCGATCACGCCGTGTACGTCGCCGTCGTCTCGAAGACGAACGCCAGCGATCCGGTGCGGAGCCTCGAGGTGCTCGACCAGCCGTACAGCCGGACGCCCTACGAGGTCCGCTCGGCCGTCTTCGACGACACGCCGGCCGCCTCCGGCGACGACGTGCCCCTCACCGTGGACCTCGAGGTCGACGAGGCCGGCGGCTCGGGCGCCTTCAACATCCTCGACCAGCTCGTGACGGGCTACGACCTCGTCCGGCGCATGACGGGGCGCCAGCTCGGGACGCTGCGCGCGTTCTGGACCACGGGCGCGGAGGGCGGCGCGACGGCGTACTGCACCAAGGCGCTCTACGACGCCGACGCGTGCGTCGAGCCGCGCAGCGTCACCCTCCAGGGCTTCGAGGACGACCCGGACGAGTTCGACGACCAGGTGATCCTGCGGGCCTTCTTCGGCTTCGCCCTCGACAAGGCGAGCGCCAACGACAGCCCGGGCGGGCCGGTGGACGGCCGCCGCGTCGACCCGCGGGTGGCGTGGGTCGAGGGGCTCGCGACCTTCTTCGCCGCGGACGTCGCCGGGCTGTCGACGTACACCGACGGGCGGCCGCGCGGGGTCTACGTGGTGCGGGACCTCGAGACGCCGTGGTCACCCTTCGCGCGCGGCGTGGAGGAGGACGGGCGGGTGTCGCCGGACCTCGTCGCGGCGGTCCTGAACGACCTCGCGGACGGAGGCGACGGCGAGCCGAGCGACGCGGTGGCCGGCGGTCGCCAGGGGATCTTCGACGTCGTGTTCAACCGGCTCAGGCTGAGCACCCTGCCGGACCGCGGGCCCGAGGGGGTCGAGCTCTACGACTTCCTCGACGGCTACCTCTGCCGGGGCTACGGCGCCGAGGACACCCTCGCGCCGATCCTCGCCGAGCGCGGCTACCCCTACGACTTCGCGGCGCCGGCGAGCTGCCCGTAGGCGGCGCGGCGGCCGGCGCGTTCGGCGGTCAGTTGGCGCAGCAGGGGTCGGCGCAGCAGCCCTCGAGGGTGTAGCCGTCCGGCAGCGGCGTCGCCGCGCTCTCGGCGCTGCCGATCGCCACCACCACGCCCTCCGGCGTCTCGCGGAAGACCACCGGGTCGGCGACCCCCGCGAGCTGGCCGGTGCACAGCTTGCCCTGGAGGGACGCGACGCAGCTCCCCGCGACGCAGGTCGAGCACGGCATCGCCGCCGCGAAGCGCACGCGCGCGCCGCCGGGGACCGCATACTCCGTGGTCACGCCGCTCCCGGGCACGTTCACCTGGTGCTGCGAGCACACCAGCGCGCCGTCGGTCACCAGCGGCACCTCCCACTGGATGTACGGCCACGTCGCGTCCTCCGGCGTCTGGCCGTCGAGCCACCCGATCTCGCTCGCGCTCGCCCGGGTCCGCAGCGTGCAGTCGGTCGTCGTGTCGCCGGCGAAGCTGGCCATGTCGAGGCCGATGGCCGTGTTCCAGTAGCACTTCTGGTACGGCGCGAGCTGCTCGGCGCCGCGGTAGGTGGCGACCTGGAAGACGTGCGCGCCGGTCTGCCCGGTGTTGCCGGGGCCGGCGGTCGGCACGATCTGGGTCTGGGTGCCGTCGCTGCAGTCCACCTCGAGGTTGTCGAGGTGCAGGATGGTGGCCGTGCCGGCGCCGGTGGTGCATGCCAGGGCGACGATGACGGTCTGATCGCGCTCGCCGGCGGCGTTGTAGAGGAACTGGTCGATGCAATCGAGCTTGGCCGAGCAGAAGATGTCGGCGAAGGACACGGCCACGTCGAAGAAGCCCTGGTTGGCCTCGCGGACGAGCGTGATGTCGAAGGTGACCGGCGTGTCGGTGTCGGCGCGGCACACGGCGACGCGGCTCAGCGGGCCGGGGTTGTCGAAGTCGAAGCGCTCGGCGCCGCCGCTGGCGTAGAGGTGGGTGAGCTCGATCGTGACCGTGTTGCTCGCGAGATCGGCGTCGCAGGGGCCGACGTAGCTGAACGCCCCGCTGCCGTCGCCGTAGGCGGAGGAGGTGACCTCGCGGGTCCACACGACCTCGTCACCGCCGTTTCGGACCGTGACGGTGTACGTCGCGTCGCCGATCCCGGGCAGATCGAGCGGGGCGACGGCGATGGCGACCCGCGCGCCCGGCCGATCCGGGGCGGGCGTTCTCGCACTGCACGCGAGCAGGAGCGTAGCCCCGCTGGCGAGGGCGCCGAACATGAAGGCTGCTTTCTTCATGAACGCAGCATGGCATAGCCGGCCCGCGATCTCCAAGGTCGGTCCTCGCGATCGAGACGCCCGCCCGGCACCCGCCGTCTTGCCCCGCCCGGCGGCGGGCGCTATGACAGCCGCGTGGACCACCTTCGCGACAAGCGCATCCTGCTCGGCGTGTCGGGCGGCATCGCCGCCTACAAGGCGCCCGAGCTCGTCCGTCGGATGAGAGACGCCGGCGCCGACGTCCGGGTCGTCCTGACCCCGGCCGCCGCGCGCTTCGTGTCGACGCTCTCCCTCGAGGTGGTGAGCGAGCACCCGGTCGGGGTCGATCTGTGGGCGCCGAGCCAGGACAGCCGCATCGTCCACACCGACGTGGGCAAGGACGCCGATCTCATCGTGCTCGCCCCGGCCACCGCCGATCTGATCGCGCGGATCCGCCACGGCCTCGCCGACGATCTGCTCGCGACCACGGTCATGGCCTGCCGGACCCCGGTGCTGGTCTGCCCGTCGATGAACAACGAGATGCTCGGCAACCCCTTCGTCCGCGAGAACCTCGCGGCGCTCGAGGCGGACCCGCGCTACACGCTCCTGCAGCCCGGCGTCGGCCTCCTCGCGTGCGGGGTGCACGGCCCCGGCCGCCTGCCGGATCCGCCGGAGATCATCGAGGCCGCGGCCGCCGTCCTCACCCCGAAGACGCTCGCGGGCGTGCGCGTCACCCTCAGCGCCGGCCCGACCCGCGAGGCGGTCGACCCGGTGCGCTTCCTGACGAACCACTCGACCGGCTCGATGGGCTTCGCCCTCGCGCGGGCCTTCGCGGCCGCCGGGGCCGAGGTCACGCTCGTCGCCGGGCCGGTCTCGCTGCGGACCCCCGTCGGCGTCGCCCAGCGGCTCGACGTGACCAGCGCCGCCGACCTCCACGCCGCCGTCGCGGCGACCTGGGACCAGACCGACGTCCTCGTGATGACCGCCGCGGTCGCGGACCTGCGCCCGGCGACGGTGGCCGCCCACAAGGTCAAGAAGTCCGAGCTCGGCGCCGGGATGAGCCTGCCGCTCGAGCGCACCGTCGACGTCCTCGCCGCGATGTCGGCCCGGCCGGACCGTGCCGGGAAGGCGCTGGTCGGCTTCGCCGCGGAGACCCGCGACGTCGAGCGCTACGCGCGCGAGAAGCTCGCCGCCAAGGGGCTCGACTGGATCGTCGCCAACGACGTCTCCACCGAGGGGGTCGGCTTCGGCCCCGGCGACAACGCCGTGCTCCTCCTCGGCGCCGACGGCGAGGCGCGCCCCTTCGCCCGCGCCCCCAAGGAGCGCCTCGCGACCGAGCTCGTCGCGACCCTCGCGCCGTCCCTCGCGCGCCGCTTCGGCCGCGATGGCTGAGCGGCGCCCCGAGGCGGAGGCGGCCGTCGCCGACCTGGCCGCGG
>SBGO01000266.1 GCA_006226565.1 Deltaproteobacteria bacterium
GGCGATGTTGAACAGGAAGCCCGCCGAGGCCGCCGTCTCGTAGGCCTCGAGATAGAGCTCGATGGCGCGGCTGTACTTGCCCGCGCGGTAGGCGTCGCGCGCCTGGCCGCCGAGCGCCTCGGCCTGGGCCGTCGCGTCGGACGGCTGGGCCGCCGACGCCGGCACGTCGCACAGGAGGGCGCCGACCCCGACGGTCACGGCGCACGCCAACATTCGGGCCAGCGCGGTCATCCCACCCCTCGTCGTAGCCGCGGAACGGCAGGACGATAGAGGAAAAGCGCCGCCGGCGCAAAATGCCTGGCCGGGCCGCGTCACCGGCGCCGCGTGCGCCCGCTCCCAGCTTGCGCCCGCGACCCGACGGAGACCCACACCCACGCGGCGTCCTCCGCGATCCCGGCGTCCGGTGAGCGGCGCCCGTGGCCGGCCCGGTCGCGGTCCGCCCCTGAAGCCCGACGCCGGACGACCGCCAGCTCGCTCGGCGCGCGGGCCGCCCTCCCCGCTTGACCTTCTCCACCGCGCCTCCTGTAAATGGAGACGTGCAGAGCCTCCCCCCCATCGCGGTCGTCCTGGCCGGCGGCGCGTCACGTCGGATGGGCCGCGACAAGGCCGCGGTGGAGATCGACGGCGTCGCCAGCCTCGACCGCGTCCTCACGGCCGCGCGCGAAGCGGTCGACACGGTGGTGGTCGTGGGCGGCGAGCGGGCCGACGCGATCCCCGACCTCGACCCCGGGGGCGGGCCGGTGCAGGCGATCGCGGCGGCGTGGCGGGCGCACCCCGGGCGACCGCTGATCGTGCTCGGCTGCGACATGCCCTTCGTCACGGGCGCCCTCGTCCGGCGCCTGGTCGGCTGTGCCGAGGCCCCCCGGGAGGCGACGCTGGTGCGCGCCGGCGGACGGGCCCAGCCCCTCTGCGCTTGCTACGCGCCGACCGCCGCGGCGGCCTTCGAGCGCGCCCTCGCGACCGGCCAGCGGGGCCTCATGCGCGTCGTCGGCGACCTCGACACCGGCTGGCTCGACGAGGACGGGCTCTCCGCCCGCGAGCGGCTCGGCGCGCGCGACTTCGACACCCCGGAGGAGCTGTCGGAGCTTCTCGCCGACGCCGACGACCGAACGACGCCCCGCCGTCCCGAGGACACCTGAGCTTCAGGCACCCGCCGAACGAGCGGTGTAGACATTGTAGCGGCCACCGCGGGCGAAGCCGACGAGGGTGAGGCCGGCGGCGGAGGCCAGCTCGACCGCCAGCGAGCTCGGCGCCCCGACGCACACGAGCGCGCGGAGCCGGGCGACGAGCGCCTTCTGGACCAGCTCGAAGCTCGCCCGCCCGCTCACCCAGAGGACGGCGTCGTCCCCGGGCAGCGCGTCGTCGAGGACGAGCCGCCCGAGCGCCTTGTCGACCGCGTTGTGGCGCCCGATGTCCTCGGCCAGGGCGAGGAGGGCCCCGCCGGTGTGGACCACCGCCGCCGCGTGGAGGCCGCCGGTCTGGTCGAAGACGGCCTGGGCCGCGCGCACACGCTCGCCCAGCGACAGCAGGAAGCTCGGCGCGAGCGCCAGCGGCGTCGGATAGGTCGGCACGTCCTGCACCAGCGAGGCGATGGTCGCCTTGCCACACAGCCCGCAGCTCGAGCTCGTGAAGAAGCGCCGCTGCGCCTGGGTCAGGCGGCTCCGGGCCAGCTCCGCGCCGGCGGCGAGCGAGACGAGCACGACGTTGCCGCGATCGCGGTTGGCCGGATCGCGGCACGGCGCGAGCGCCCGGAGATCGTCGCGGTCGAGGATCACGCCCTCGGTCAGGAGGAAGCCGGCCGTCAGCGCCAGATCGTCGCCCGGGGTGCGCATCAGGACGGCGAGCGGCTCGCCGTCGACGCGGATCTCGAGCGGCTCCTCGACCGCCACCCGATCGACCTCCGGCTCGCCCCCGTCCGGGTAGCGCGCCACGTGGACCTCCCGGACCCGCGGCGCCGCCGCCTCCTCCTCGTCGGGACGCCGGTTCACGCGCTCACCCAGCGCCCGTCGTCGAGGCGCCGGGCGCGGCCCTCCTCCTCGAGCTTGATGAGGTGGGCGAGCGCCGAGCCGCTCGCGAGCCCGTGGAGCGCGCGCGGGACGTCGGGGTAGCTGCGCTCTGTCAGGGCCATGAGCGCAAGGGGCTCGGCCTCCAGGGCCCCCGAGACCCGCCCTTCCCGCTCGAGGCGGTGGCGGACGTAGAAGCGGAGCCGCTCGACCGGCGCCTCGACCACGGCACCGTGGGCCGGGACGAGGCGCGCCGGCCCCAGGGCCGCGAGGCGCTCGAGCTGGGCGAGATAGGTCGCCATGTGGCCGTCGGGGGGCGCGATGACGATGGTGCCGGTGGCCGCGACCATGTCGCCGGCGACGAGGAGCCGCCGAACCGGCTCCCAGAGGCAGAGGTGTCCGGGCGCGTGGCCGGGGGTATGGAGGACCTGCCAGCGATCGTCGTCGGCGTCCGAGCCCACCAGCACGTCACCCTCCTCGAGCAGGCGATCCACCGTCGGGCGGCCGCGCAGGAGCGTCGCCGTGACCGGGTGCGCCAGGATCGGCAGCCCCGTCTGCTCGCGGAGCCAGGCGGCGGCGCCGACGTGGTCGGGGTGGTGGTGCGTCAGGACGATGCCGCGCGCGGCCCGGCCGGTGTGCGCGAGCGTTCGGACCTCCGCGAGCAGCGCCTCACGGGGCGCCTCCCACGGGGGGGCCGGATCCACCACCCAGACGTCGCGGCGACCGACGAAGGTCGTGTTGGTCGTGGTCGCCGGCGGGAGCGTGGGTGAGGCGAGCGGGAGGACGGTCAAGCCCTCGCTGGGGCGCGTCGAGCGCGGCTGGGACGGTGATGCGGACATGAAAACTAGGTTGACTCCCGGGCGGTGCTCTGGTAGCTGACGGCGCTCTCAAAGGAGGGGACCCATGCGAGTCTGTGAGCTGACTGGTAAGCGCGCCAACATCGCGAACAACGTGTCGCACGCGCACAACAAGACGAAGAAGCGCCAGAGCCCGAACATCCAGGTCAAGCGGATCTTCCTCCCCGAGGAGGGGCGCTACATCCGCCTGCACCTCTCGACTCGGGCGATCCGCACGATCAACCAGGTGGGTCTTCCGGCCTTCTGCAAGAAGAACCAGATCGACTACACCGCCCTCGTGAAGGAGAAGACGAAGCGCGGCTGAGGCCCGTTTCGTCCTCGGCCGGGGTTCGCATCGTCCGCGACCCGCGTCCGCCCGCATCGAGTCGTCCGCTCCCCTCCGCGGAGCGCTGGTGACCACGATCGCGAGACCGGCCGACCCACGAGCGTGATCGAGATCGAGAGGCCGCCCGGCGACGGGCGGCCTTTTCGTCGTCCGGGACCGGCGACCGAAGGCGCTCACGTCGAGCGGCGGCGGCGGACGAAGACGAGCGCCGCGAGCGCGAGCGCGAGGCCCAGCGGCGGTGAGGTTCCACCCGCCTGGCAGCCGCCCTTCTTGGTCGAGGTGCCGCTCGCGGCGTCGGCCTCGGCCGTGGCGTCCTCCTCGGCCGCGTCGGTCGCGTCGGCCTCGTCCTCCTCGACCGTGGTCGGGAGCTCGCTCGGCGAGACCCAGATCGGGTCCTGCTCGACCGTGACGACGGCGGTGCCGTCGGCCGCGACCGCGACGTGCTCCTCGTCCCAGGTGGCGCCCGGGTCACCGTCCGCGTCGAGGGTCGCCGCGACGGCGCTCGGCCACAGCGGGACCACGCGCACGGCCGGGCTCGTCAGGCCGCGCAGGACGATCTCCTTCTTGCGGCCGGGATCGTAGGGCTGCCCCACCCCGACCTCGAGGCTCCAGTCGAACCAGTAGACCTGCCCGTGGGCCGTCTGGACGCCGAAGACGTTGGTCGGGAGGTTGCCGAGCTTCGTGACGGCGCCCCCCGCGACGATGGCCTGCAGCTGGCGCCACGCCGCGAAGGCCGGACGCGGCGTCAGGTCGGTGACGACCGGCGCGACCGCCGAAGCCGCCGGCACGGTGAGGAGGCCGACGGTGGTGAACGCGGTCTCGGGCTCGACGGCCCCGCGGTAGTAGACCCGGGTGTAGCCGCGCGCGAGGGCGGACAGCACGAAGCGGACGACCCCGAGGACCTGCGTCCGCTCGGAGCAGCGCGTGTCCGAGCACGGGCCGTCCCCGTCGCCGGCCGCCGCGCCGCCCACCGACATCTCGGTGACCCACGGCTCGACCCCGTCGAGCCCGGCGGCGGTGAGCCACGACCGGAAGTTGTCGAGGGCCGCCAGGGCCTTGGCCCCGTCGAGGTCGGCGAGCTTGGCCCGGAAGTGCGCGCCGGCGGCGTCGAGGGCGCTGGCGTCGACGCCCTCGAGGCGGTCGAGGAAGCGGCTCTTGGACTCGCTGTCGAGGTCGCAGCCGGCCACCTCGACGAGCACCGACGCGCCGGTGCTGGCGACCGCCTGCTGCACCGCGCCGAGCTGCGCCGCGTAGTCGGCCGCCACGATGACGCCGGCGTCCTCGGCGTCCCGGACGCGGTCGCCGACCTCCAGCCGGGTCACGACGTGCCCGGCGCCCCAGGCCGCCTTCTGGGCCGCCGGGGCGTCCCAGTCGAGGGTGGTGATCGTCCCGCTCCCGTCGATGTCCGGGAAGTCGAACTGCACCTCGACCCCGGTCACGCCGAAGTCGTCGTCGCCGTCGTAGCGCTCGACGAGGCGCTCGATGAAGTCGCGGTAGGCGACCTTCTGGGAAGCCGGCACGAGTTGTTCTAGGGTGATGACGACGTCGAGGTCGCGGGCCGCGAGGACCCCCACGACCCGGTCGGCGAACAACCACGGGAAGGTGCCGTGCAGCGCGCTCTCGGAGAAGACATCGGGCGCCCCCCCGCCGAGCCGGACGGTCCGGACGCCGAGCGCCACGGCGAGATCGGCGCGGGCCGCGACGAGGTCGAGGCGCGCCTGGTCGTCGAGGCCCGACCAGGTCGCCGCGTCGACATCGAAGAGCCCGCTCAGCCCGAGCTCGGGCTCGGCGGCGAGCCCCACGCGCGGCGCGAGCGAAGCGAGGAACGCGACAACGAACAACGGCGCGAGCTTCATGGGGCCCTCTCGGTAGGGAGCGCCGAATTCTGGGGCGCGCCGCCGCGCGAGGCAAGTCGCGAGCCGCGCACGCCCCCTCCCCGACGCGCGCGCCGCCACGCC
>SBGO01000678.1 GCA_006226565.1 Deltaproteobacteria bacterium
CGCTCAGCCCGCCCCCGCTCCGGCGCCGGCGCCGGTCGTTCGGCCCGACGCGAGCGCCAGCCCCGAGCCGGTCCGGGAGTACGATCCCTACCGGGACCGCGACGACCTGACCGTGCCGCCCGCCGACGCGTCCATCGAGAAGGTCCTGCAGCGGGTCTTCGAGGCCGCGCTGATGGAGGAGGCCGAGGACACCTGGGCGCTGATGTCGAAGCTGACCCACTCGAGCCAGCTGCGCGGCCCGCGCTCCCTCGACCACTTCAAGGCCTTCGCCTGGCACAAGCTCCGCCGGACGGCGCCGATCTACCTCGACGCCGAGCTGAACTCCGACTCCTTCGCGATCGCCTACACCGAGCCCGCCGACGTGTCCCCGGAGATCGATCGGGTCAAGGTCTTCGTCCGCACCCCCGCCGGGCGGCTGCCGGTGCCCATCTCGTTTGCCCGTGACGGCGAGGACGGGCAGGCCTGGCGCGTCACTCAGATGTCGCTGTAGCTCGCGGCCCGGGAAAGTCGCTCCTGCGCACGGACCCGGTTGACACGCTCCCAGGGAGCCGCTAAACATCCCTTCGCTCCGCACGCGGAGCCGCTCTGGCGCCATGGCCAAGTGGTAAGGCAGAGGACTGCAAATCCTTCATCCCCGGTTCAAATCCGGGTGGCGCCTCCAGCGAAGGGCCGGCTCGATAGCCGGCCCTTCGCATTTTCTGGCTCCGGCAGGTCGACCGGACAGGCGTAACGGAGGAGCGGTCCGTGGACGGAGAAGGCGTCGCCATCCTGATGCGGCGGGGGGAGCCCGCGTCGCTGGTCTTCGCGCTCGATCTCGCCATCACGGCGCTGGTCGGCGGTGAGCGGGTGCTCGTCGGGCTCTTCCAGGGCGGCCTCGGCGCATGGGCGGAGGCCGCGAGCGGCGGGGAGCCCGCGGTCGGTGACGACCCGTGGGACGCGCGCGTGCTCGCCGCGCGTGGAGCGACCCCCGGTCAGCGCATCCGCGAGGGGATCGCCGCGTGCCGAACCCTCGGCGGGGACCGCTTCGAGGTCCTGGCCTGCGGCGGGGACGTCGAGCGGCTCGGGCTCGACGCCGACGCGCTCATCGCCGACTACGTGGTCGACGACGTCGTCGGGCTCCCGACGCTCTGGCGCCGCGCCCGGTCGCTGGCCGTCGTGGGTTTGTGATAGGACGAAGGCACCGCATCGCACTCCACGGAGGTCCGCCATGTCCTCGAGGACGCCCACCTACATCGAGCTCCGCGATCCCCTCTGGGGGCCGATCCCCGTCAACGGCGGCGAGCTCGCGGTCATCGACACCGCGGCGTTCCAGCGCCTGCGCGGGATCAAGCAGCTCGGCTTCGCCGAGTTCGTCTTCCCCGGCGCGGTCCACCACCGCTACCTCCACTCCATCGGCGCGATGCACTGCGCCGGGCTCCTCGCCGACCGCGTCTTCGCGACGACCGAGCGGCTCACGGCCTCCGAGCGCGCCCGCCTGAGGCAGCTCGTCCGCCTCGCCGCGCTGCTCCACGACATCGGCCACCCGCCGATGAGCCACGCGGCCGAGGCGCTGCTCCCCGACAAGGCGCTGCTCTTCCTCGACGGCGAGCCGATGGGGGAGGGCCGGGCGAGCCACGAGGACATGACCCTCAAGCTCGTGACCGACAGCGCCCTGGCGCAGACCATCGACGCCGCCTTCGTCGATGTCGGCGTCGAGGCCGGGCAGGTCGCGGCGATCATCGCCGACAGCCCGGGCAAGCACGCCGACGCCTTCGTCAGCGGCGGGCTCGATTGGTGGCCGCTCCTGCACGCGATGGTCAGCGGCGAGATGGACGTCGACCGCATGGACTACCTGCGGCGCGACAGCTACTTCGCCGGGGTCGAGTACGGCAGCTACGACGCGGGCTGGCTCGTCTCCAACGCGATGGTGCTCGAGGACGACGGCGTCGCCCGGCTCGGCATCGATCTGCGCGCGCTGGCGAGCTTCGAGCACTTCCTCCTCGCCCGCTATCACATGTTCCAGATGGTCTACTTCCACCCGAAGTCGGACATCTACGACAGCATGCTCAAGAACTGGCTCAAGAACGTGGGCGACGAGGCGCGCTTCCCGGCCGACCCCGCCGCCTACGTCCGCTGCAACGACGCCTGGCTCAGGCAGCGCCTGCAGGAGTCGAACGACCCGTGGGCGCGGCGCATCGACGAGCGGCGGCCCTACACGCTCCTGACCGAGCTCCGTCGCGAGGCCGACCGCGAGCGGCACGAGGAGCTGTCGGCGGCGCTCGAGGCGGCCGGCGTCCACTCGCTCTGGATCACCGCCAAGCCGGTGCTCAGCCGCTACGCGCAGTCGCCGAGCAAGCGCGGCAACCCGCTCCTGGTGGTGGACACGAAGCCGCCGTTCGGGCGGACCCGCGTCTTCCGCATCGAGGAGGTCACCGACCTCTTCGGCCGCTACGACCGGACGCTCCAGCTCGAGCGCGTCTACGTCGCCCCCGAGGACCGGCGCACCGCCCGCGAGGTCATCTCGCGCCTCTAGGCGTGCCTCGGGCGACCCCCTGAAACGACGACGGCCGCGAGCGGGTGCTCGCGGCCGTCGTGCGGTTCGGCGCAGGCGCGGGCGGCTACCAGCCGGCCTCGTCCTGGTCGGCCTGGATGCGGAAGTCCGGGTGGACCTTGCTGGCCTCGTTCGTGACGCGCGCCGGCTCGTTCTTGATCTGGTCCTGGAGCATCATGATCGCGTCCATGACCGCCTCGGGGCGCGGCGGGCACCCGGGGATGTAGACGTCGACCGGGATGATGTGGTCGATGCCCGGCACGGTGGCGTAGTTGTCGTAGAAGCCGCCCGTCGAGGCGCACACCCCGAAGGCGAGCACCCACTTCGGCTCCGCCATCTGCTCGTAGATGCGGCGCAGCACCGGAGCCTGCTTCTGGGTGATGGTGCCCACCACCCACAGCACGTCCGCCTGGCGCGGCGACGAGCGCGGCACCTCGGCGCCGAAGCGGGCGAAGTCGTGGTGCGCGCCGGCCGCGGCCATGTACTCCATGCCGCAGCACGCGGTCACGAACGGGTACTGGAACAGGCTGTAGCTCCGGCACCAGTTGACCAGCTCGCTGAGCTTGGACGTCACCACCCGGTCTTCGAAGTCACCTGCGGATGGGTTCTTGGCCACCTGTGCCCCCTGGGGTCGAATCGTCGAGGCGTGCGATAGCACGGCCGGGCCTCGGTGATCAACGATACTGGCACGCGCGCGTCGGGGCGAGGTCGCGGTCGCCGGCTCCCGCCCCGAGCGCTTGCCGTCCGTCGGCGGGCGGTGTTTGATGGCGACGGATCCCGACGACGCGAGCGAGGTGGACATGGACGAGACGACCGAGGCGGGGCCCCAGCGCCCGAGCAAGCTCGACTTCCTGCGCATCAAGGACCCCGGAAAGCCCGTTTCGCTCGCCTGGGACGCGCCTGGCGGCGACGTCGCCGGCTACATCGTCTACGCCACCGAGAACCGCTTCCCGCCGCAGATGGCGGGCCCTCTCTTCGAGGGCAAGATGCGGCAGTTCATCGACGAGGAGCGCCTCGACCGCGGCGTGACCGAGTACCGCGTCGCCCGTGGCGAGGCGTTCTACGCCGTCATCTGGTTCGACGTCGACGACAACTACTACGCCGTCACGGGGCTCCGCGAGCCGGAGATGGCGCGCGAGGTCCTCGTCGACATCGCGGCCTTCCCGTTCACCCAGGCGCGCACGTACCTGCGCGTGAAGTTCGTCCCGCCGCCCGTGCCGATGCGCGACTCCCACGTCGACCTCTACATCCGCGACGTCGAGCCGAACGCCGCGGCGCTCAACCGCATGGCCGCCGGCGAGCTGAACCCGGACTTCGTGCTCCAGGCCAAGGGCGACGGGTTCATCGACACCGTCACCGACCAGGAGTGGCGGAAGTACTACACGGCGGTCAGCGTCGGGAAGGACGGCGTCCGTCGCCCGATGGAGCTGAAGGCCGGCGCCTACCAGCGCGTCGAGGAGCCGCAGTACCTCGCCCGCGACGGCAAGCGTCTGTGCGACCAGCTCATGGAGAAGGTGCGCGACCAGATCGAGCTCGAGCTCCAGCGCCGCTCGGTCACCGCCGAGGACATGGGGCGGATGCTCAAGCGCGCCGACGATCTCTCGCCCTTCAACCCGATGGTCGAGCGCCTGCGCCGCAAGGCCCGGGATCGCTTCGGCGACTGAGCGCGTCTCCGGGGCCGCCGCACCCGCCGGCCCCGGGCGCGTCCCGCGCCGACGGCGGCGCGAACCGAGATTTTCGCGTCCTTTACACGCGGCCGCCGGTCTCGCGCGTAAGATAGCGACATGAAGATCCTGGTGGTCGAAGACGAGGTGATGCTCCGCGAGGGGCTGGTGGACCTGCTCGAGGGCGACGGGCACGACGTCGTCGCGGTGGAGGACGGCCTGAGCGCCGTCGAGGTAGGGACCACCGCGCCCTTCGACATGGTGCTGCTCGATCTCATGCTGCCGCGCCTCGACGGGATCGAGGTGTGCCGCCGGCTGAAGATGGCGCGGCCGTCGCTGCCGGTGCTGATGCTCACCGCCCGCGGGGCCGAGGCGGACAAGGTCGTCGGTCTCAAGAGCGGGGCCGACGACTACGTCACCAAGCCGTTCGGCGTGCGCGAGCTGCTCGCCCGGGTCGAGGCCTTCGGCCGCCGCGCCGAGCAGGCGCCGAGCCCCCCGGAGCTCCTCGAGGTGGACGGGCTGTCCCTCGACCTCGGGCGCTGCGTCGGCGTCCGCGACGGCGAGGAGATCCCGCTCACGGCGCGCGAGGTCGGGCTCCTCCGCTGGCTCCACCGGCATCGGGCGCGGGCGGTCAGCCGCGCCGAGCTGCTCGAGCGGGTCTGGGGGCTGTCGCCGAACCTCGAGACGCGGACCGTCGACGTGACGATCGCGAACCTGCGCAAGAAGATCGAGCGCAGCCCGAGCGACCCGCGCGTGGTCGTCTCGGTCAAGGGGATCGGCTACGCGTGGGGGCCGGGCGCGTGAAGGCGCGCCGCCCGAACCCGACGGCGATCGCGGCGGTCCTCACCGCGGCGGCGATCGCCCTGCCGTGCGGCTACTGGTTCTGGGCCGAGTCGCGCACGGTGGCCAAGGAGGAGGCCGCGCTCCTCGACGCCCCGCGCGTCGCC
>SBGO01000265.1 GCA_006226565.1 Deltaproteobacteria bacterium
GCCGCTCACCATGGCGGCGGCGCTCCAGATCGCCTTCATCGGCGCGGCCCGCGGCGCGCTCCGCCAGGACGCCCGCACGACCCTGCGCCCCTCCCGCGACCTCGGCGACGAGTCCACGCCGACCGAGGTCCTCCGCTGGGCCCTCGCCCGCGCGCTCGAGCCCGACCTGCTCACGGACCTCGCCGGCGGCGTCGCCCAGCTCGAGCGGATGGGCGTCGAGCAGGCGCCACCCGACGTCGGCCCCATCCCCCCGGCCCTCGTCGGCTTCGGCCTCGCCAACCACCGCGGCAACGTCTTCACCGACAGCTTCACGATGGGGCTGGCGCTCTCGCACCTCGGCTGGCTGGCGCGCGCCGACCTCCTCGACTTCTACCCGGACGCCGACACCCTCGCCGGCCTCCCCGCGTGGCGCCCGGACGACACGCTGGCGCTCATCGCCGACACCATCGGCGCGCCTGCCCCCGCGACCGCGCCGGTCAAGCGCGAGGCGCCGAAGGTCGGACGCAACGCGCCCTGCCCCTGCGGCTCGGGCAAGAAGTACAAGCGCTGCCACGGCGCCTGAGGGGCGGCGCCACGGCGCCCCCTCCGGTGGCCCGAGGCCCGTGCCCGGCGACAAAAATGTGATGAGGCGGGGTCAGACCCCACTCCATCACACTTTCTCCTTCGGCCCGAGGCCTGCGCCCGGCGACAAAAGTGTGATGAGGTGGGGTCAGACCCCACTTCATCACACTTTCTCCTCCGGGGGGCTCAGATGCCCGCGCCCGCCTCGAAGTGCTCGGTGCGCGCGACGGCCTGCGTGATGCGCGCGCCCGGCGGAACGTCGCGCGTGACCCAGACGTTGCCGCCAATGATCGACCCGCGGCCCACCGTGATGCGCCCGAGGATGGTCGCGCCGGCGTAGATCGTCACGTCGTCCTCGACGATCGGGTGGCGCGGGATCCCCTTGATGAGCGCGCCGCTGCCGTCCTTCGGGAAGCTCTTCGCGCCCAGGGTGACGCCCTGATAGATGCGGACGTTCTGCCCCAGGATGCTCGTCTCGCCGATGACGACGCCGGTGCCGTGGTCGATGAAGCAGCGCTCGCCGATGGTCGCGCCGGGGTGGATGTCGATGCCGGTCTTCGAGTGCGCGATCTCGGTGATGATGCGCGGGATGAGCGGCACCTCGAGGCGCTGCAGCTCGTGGGCGAGCCGGTAGTAGGTCAGCGCCGTCACGCCGGGGTAGCTCAGGATCGGCTCGTCGAGCGAGCGCGCCGCCGGGTCGCCCTCGTAGGCGGCGAGGACGTCGGACGCGAGGCGCTGGCGCACCACCGGCAGGCGCCGGGCGAACGCCCGGATGACGTCGTCCGCGCGCACGTCGCACGGGGACAGCTGGGCGTTGTCGTGGTCGTGGTAGAGCCAGAGTCCGCGCCGCACCTGCTCGCGGAGCTTGTGCAGCGCCCCGTCGAGGACCGCCCCCATGTGGAAGGCGACCGTCTCCGGGGTGAGGTCGGACTGGCCGTAGTAGCCCGGGAAGAGGACGGCGCGCAGCTCGTCGAGGATGGCGTTCAGCGTCGCCCGCGACGGCAGCCCCAGGCGCCCCGACGGCGAGCCGAGGCGATGCGTCAGCCCGTCGTTGGCCTCGCAGAGGCTCGTGACGATCCCCGAGAAGTCGTCTCGTGTCATGGCGTGCTCCCGTTCGGGTCGTCCCACAGCCACGTGCTGAGGTAGCGCTCACCGGTGTCGCAGCCGATGGTCACGATGAGCTTGCCCTCGTTCTCGGGCCGCTTGGCGACCTCGAGCGCGGCCCAGATGTTGCCGCCGGCGCTGATGCCGAGGAGGGCCCCCTCGCGCGTGGCGACCTCGCGGGCGGTGCGCCCGGCGTCCTCGTGGTCGACCTGGATGATCTCGTCGATCACGTCGCGATCGAGCACGTCGGGCACGAAGCCCGCGCCGATGCCCTGGATCTTGTGCGGCCCCGGGCTCCCCCCCGACAGCACCGGCGAGCCGGTCGGCTCGACCGCGATCACCCGCACGCTCGGCTTCTTCGCCTTGAGCGCCTGGCCGACGCCGGTGACGGTGCCGCCGGTGCCGACGCCGGCGACGATGATGTCGACCTGGCCCTCGGTGTCGCGCCAGATCTCCTCGGCGGTCGTGCGCCGGTGGATGTCGGGGTTGGCCGGGTTGGCGAACTGCTGCGGCATGAAGTAGCGCTCGTCCGACGCGAGCAGCTCCTGCGCCTTGCGAATCGCGCCCGGCATCCCCTCCGCGCCCGGGGTCAGCACCACCTGGGCGCCGAGGGCGTGCAGCAGGCGGCGCCGCTCGATGCTCATCGTGTCGGGCATCGTCAGGACGAGCGGGATCCCGCGCGCCGCGCACACCATCGCCAGGGCGATGCCCGTGTTGCCGCTGGTCGGCTCGACGACGACCGTGTCGTCACCGAGCTTTCCGGCGCGCGCCGCCGCCTCGATCATCGCGAGGCCGATGCGGTCCTTGACGCTCGAACAGGGGTTGAAGCTCTCCAGCTTGACCGCCACGCGCCCGGGGAGGCCGGCGCCGACGCGCCGCAGCGCGAGGAGGGGGGTGTTGCCGACGAGCTCCGTGATGTCGTTCGCAATTCCAGCCATCGCTCTCTTCCTGTTCGAGGCGCGCGACCCGCGCCGAGTCTGTTTTTGAAAACATGACTTTCTTGACCAACGAAGTCAACAATAGTTCGGCGGCGCCCCGCGAAGAAGTCCGTGGCGGTGAGCCGATCGCCACGCCCCGCCCGCGCTCGCCCGACGGAAAGTAGGCTCCGGACGCGCCGCGCGCCCCCCCGGAACGAGCCTCGGACCGGCCTCCGAAGCGGCCTCTAGCGCTGTGAGTCCGTCACAGGATCACGGCCGACGGAGGTCGCGATGGCTCGTAACTCGGCTAGGAGTCACGGCTTTCCGAGCTGCGCAATTTTCACTTCAAGATTCAGGTGTACACGCACTTCGAGCGGTGCCAGCTTCGCCTCAGCGAGGGTGCCGAGCACGCCGCAGAGCGCCCTCCCCGAGCCCGGCGGGGGGCCGGGCGAAGGACGAGATCGCCATGCGAGACCGCGTCTCCGAGCTCAACGTCCGTCGTCGCGACATCAGCGCCGGCGGGGGGCAGAAACGCATCGAGAAGCAGCACGCCGAGGGCAAGCTCACCGCCCGTGAGCGCCTGGCGCTGCTGTTCGAGCCGGACACCTTCCAGGAAACCCACCGCTTCGTTCGCCACCGCTCCACGAGCTTCGGCATGGCGGACAAGGAGTTCCCGGGCGAGGGCGTCGTCACCGGTCACGGCCTCGTCGACGGCCGCCCGGCCTACGTCGCCAGCCAGGACTTCACGGTCGCCGGTGGCTCGGTCGGCGAGGGCACGGCCTTCAAGATCACCGAGATCATGGATCTCGCGCTCAAGACCGGCGCGCCCTTCGTCTTCATCAACGACGGCGCCGGCGCGCGTATCCAGGAGGGCGTCCACGCCCTCGCCGGCTACGGCCGCATCTTCTACCGCAACGTCCTGCTCTCCGGCGTCGTGCCGCAGATCAGCATCATCGCGGGCCCGTGCGCCGGCGGCGCCGCCTACTCGCCGGCGCTCACCGACTTCATCATCCAGGTGCGCCACGCCGGCCAGATGTACATCACCGGCCCGAGCGTCATCCGCGCGGTCACCGGTGAGGAGGTCACCGCCGAGCAGCTCGGCGGCGTCGAGTGCCACTCGACCTACTCGGGCGTCGTCCACTTCGTCGCCGAGTCCGGCGCCGAGGCGATGCAGATCGCGCGCCGCCTGCTGTCGTTCCTGCCGTCGAACAACACCGAGCTCGCCCCGCGCCACATGGTCGACGACGTCGTCGTCCTCGACCCGGGGATGAACGAGATCGTCCCGATCGACGCCCGCGCCCCCTACGACATGCGCCGGGTCATCGCCCGCGTCGTGGACCAGGGCGACTTCCTCGAGGTCCAGGCGCAGTTCGCCCCCAACCTCATCATCGGCTTCGGCCGCGTGCTCGGGCAGACCGTCGGCGTCGTCGCCAACCAGCCCAACGTGCGCGCCGGCGTCCTCGACATCGACGCGTCGGACAAGGCCTCGCGCTTCGTCCGCTTCTGCAACGCCTTCAACATCCCGCTCGTCACCTTCGTGGACGTGCCGGGCTTCCTCCCGGGCGTGCGCCAGGAGATCGGCGGCATCATCCGCCACGGCGCGAAGATGCTCTTCGCCTACGCCGCCGCGACGGTGCCGAAGATCACCATCGTCGTCCGCAAGGCCTACGGCGGCGCCTACCTCGCGATGTGCGCGCGCGACCTCGGCGCCGACAAGATCGCCGCGTGGCCGACCGGCGAGATCGCGGTGATGGGCGCGACCGGCGCCGTCAACATCCTCTATCGCGACCAGATCAAGAAGGCCGAGAACCCCGAGGCCGAGCGCGCCGAGCGCATGGCCGAGTACGAGGAGCGGTTCTCGACGCCCTACGAGGCGGCCGCCGCCGGCCTGGTCGACGACGTCATCGAGCCCGCGGAGACCCGCGCCTACATCGCCACGGCGCTCGAGTTCCTCGCGTCCAAGCGCGAGCTCCGGCCGCAGAAGAAGCACGGCCTCATCCCGATGTAGCGAGGAGATTGGGCCATGACCGACATGGAAATGGGCCTGCACCTGACCGCGGTGGGGATCCCCATCGTCTTCGGCGTGCTGGCCGTCGTCGCCTTCGTCGTCTTCCTGGTCTCGCGCCTCGAGCAGGCGATCGAGGCCAGGCGCGCGGCGCGTGAGGCGGCGGGCGTCGCGCCCGAGCCGGCGAAGCCGCAGAAGCCGACCATCGACGACACCACCCTGGTCCTCATCACCGCCGCCGCCGCGACGATGATCCAGGGCCGCTTTCACATCCGTCGCATCCGCCGCATCGGCGGCCCCGGGCAGACCGCGTGGTTCCAGCAGGGCCGCGCCACCCTCCACGGGTCCCACAACGTGGTGCCCAAGCCCCGGAACTCTTGAGGAGTGCCAACATGAAGCTCCGTATCACCGTTCACGGCGTCTCGTACGAGGTCGAGGTCGAGGTTCTGGACGCCGGCGAGGGCTTCCCCGCCGCCGCTTCGCTGCCGGTCCCGCCGCCCACCGGCTACGGGAACGGGACCCTGCCCCCGGCCGCCCCGGCCCCCGCCGT
>SBGO01000433.1 GCA_006226565.1 Deltaproteobacteria bacterium
ACCCCGTTCCCGCGCCCGGCGGCCGACACCGACGCCGCGCGGCACCTGGCCCACCGCGCCGCCATCCTCTACCGCGAGCCCTCCCACGCCTGGGTCGGCGCGCCCCTCGACGCCCGCGGGGCGCTGGCCGGGGTCCCGAACCGCCAGCGCAAGGTCGCCTCGACGGGCGAGGCCTTCCAGAGCCTCAACCTGGCGCTGCTCAAGACCCCGCTCGCGCCGTACCTGGCCTTCGGCGCGCCCGACGTCGGGCAGACCACGCACCTCGGGCCGATCATCAAGGCGACCGGCGTCTTCGCCCCGCGGGACCTCCCCGACAGCTTCCGCTGGCTCCGCGAGCAGAGCCGCCTGGCCTTCGACTGGCGCCCGAGCCCGACCGGCCAGTTCCACGCCTTCGGCATCGCGGAGGGCAACGCGATGCTCTGGGCCTACGCCTTCGGCCGCCGCCGCAAGGTCCTCGAGGGGCGGCTGCCGCTGCTCCCGGTCGTGACCGTCTACGACAAGTTCTTCGAGCGCGGCTTCAACCAGCTCGACTACGCCGTCTACAGCGGCGCGCGCTTCGTCGCCGTCGGCACCCCCAGCGGCACCGGTCTCTCGCGCGAGACGGCCACCCACCAGAGCCTCCAGACGCTCCGGATGATGATGGACCTGCCCGGCATCCTGGCCTACGAGCCGGCCTTCGCCGCGGACGTCCACGCCATCTACCTCCACGCCCTGAGCCGCCTCTGGGACGAGGACGGCGAGGCGTTCTACCTCCGCCTCAGCACCCAGCCCCTCGAGCAGCCCGTGACGCTCCCGTCGGACCACGCCGAGCGGGCCGTCCGCGGCGCCTGGTGGCTCGGCGGCGAGGACGACCGCAAGGGGCGGAGCGGCGCCGAGCGCGTCGTCTTCGTGGCCTCGGGCCGCAAGCTCCGCGAGGTGCGCCTGGCCGCCGCGCGCCTCCACGCCGAGGACGGCGTCGGGAGCCGCATCCTCAACGTGACGAGCTACGAGGCCCTGTGGCGCGAGTGGGACGCCTACAACAGCGACCCGAGCGCCTGGGACGACCCCGAGCGGAGCCACTACCTCAACGACCTCTTCGACGACGCCGACCTCAACGCGCCGCTCATCCTCGTCGGCGACCACCTCCCGAGCGCCGCCGAGTGGCTCCCGGGCGCGCTCCAGCGCCTCCGCGGCCACCGCTTCCTGGGCCCGCGCCGAAACGGCGAGGCCGGCGACCTCGAAGGCGTCGATCGTCTACACGGGATGGGCGTCGACGACATCGTCGCCGCCGCCCGCGCCGAGCTGGGGTGGCGCGCCCGGCACGGCCTCGCCCCCCACCGCCGGAGCTGACCCGTGGCCGAGCACCTCCTCAACATCACCGGGCTCACCAAGGCCTACGGCCCGCGGGTCCTCTTCGACGACGTCACCTTCGGGCTCGACGCCGGCGACAAGATCGGGCTCATCGGCGACAACGGCGCCGGCAAGTCCACCTTCCTGGCGATCCTGGCCGGGACGCAGGAGCCGGACGCGGGCCAGATCGCGATCAAGAACGGGATCCACATCGGGCTCCTCGAGCAGGTGCCGCACCTCGACCCGACGCGGACCGCCCGCGAGATCATCGCCGAGCCCTTCGCCCCGCTCGTCGAGGCCATCCACAAGTACGAGGCCGCCGCCGCGGCCGTCGACCCCGAGGCCGAGACCTGGCTTCACGCCATCGAGCAGCTCGGCGGCTGGGACTGGGCCCACAAGGTCGAGAAGGTCGCGAGCGAGGTCGGCGTCGAGCACATCGACGTCCCGGTGTCGCAGCTCAGCGGCGGTCAGCAGCGCCGCGTGGCGCTGGCGCGGCTCCTGCTCGAGGAGCCCGACATCCTGCTCTTCGACGAGCCCACCAACCACCTCGACGCCGAGACGACCGAGTGGCTCGAGGGCTGGATCGGCAAGACCCGCTCCGCCTGCGTCATCGTCACCCACGACCGCTACTTCCTCGAGAACGTGGTGACGCGGATGGCCGAGGTGCGCGACGGGCAGCTCAAGATGTACCAGGGGCGCTACCAGGACTACCTGAGCGCGCGCGCCGAGGAGGAGGAGCTGCGGCGCCGGACCGGGCAGCGGCGGCTCCAGGTGCTGAAGAACGAGCTCGACTGGGCGCGGCGCTCGCCGAGCGCGCGCAGCACCAAGCAGCGGGCGCGCCTCGAGCGCGTCGACGGGCTCGCCGACGAGGTGAAGAAGCTCCAGCAGGAGACCCGGCGCGCGGACTTCCAGCTCGACAGCGCGCCGCGGCTCGGCAAGACCATCCTCGAGCTCGCCCACGTGAGCGCGGGCTTCGACGAGCTGTCGGTCATCGAGGACCTGACGATGATGCTCCGGCGCGGCGACCGCGTCGGCATCATCGGGCCGAACGGCTCGGGCAAGACGACGATGCTGCGGCTCGTGACCGGCGAGCACACGCCCAGCGCCGGCAAGGTCGTGCGCGGCACCCAGACCGAGATCGCGTACTTCGACCAGCACCGCTCGCTCCTCGAGGACGGCGCGACCGTGCGCGGCACCGTCTGCCCCGAGGGCGGCGACAAGGTCTTCGTCGGCGACCGCCAGCTCCACGTCGTGAGCTACCTCGAGCGCTTCGGCTTCGGCGCCGAGCAGCACGGGATGCGCGTCGGGAGCCTCAGCGGCGGCGAGCGGAACCGCCTGGCGCTGGCGCGCTTCCTCCTCGCCGACGCCAACGTCCTGCTCTTCGACGAGCCGACCAACGACCTCGACCTGATGACGATGCACACCCTCGAGGAGGCGCTGCTCGGCTTCAACGGCTGCGTCCTGGTCGTCAGCCACGACCGCTACTTCCTCGACCGGGTCGCCACGACGATGGTCGTCTTCGAGGGGCGGGCGCCGGCGAAGGTGACGGTCCAGCCCGGCGACTACACCACCTGGCGCCGGCTCAAGGCGCAGGAGGTCGAGGCCGAGCGCGCGCAGGCCGAGCAGGAGGCCGCCGAGGCGAAGAAGAAGAAGGCCGCCGCCGCGGCGCGCGAGGTCCCGGAGGCGGCGCCGGCGCGGCGCAAGCTCTCGTGGGCCGAGCGGAAGGAGCTCGAGGGCATCGAGCCGCGCATCGAGGAGGCGGAGGAGCGCGTCGCGGAGCTCGACGAGGCCTTGAGCGACGGCGCGGTCTGGGCCGACGGCGGCACGCGGGGGCGCGAGCTCCAGGCGCAGCATGACGAGGCGAAGGCCGCCCTCGACGCGCTCTATGCGCGCTGGGAAGAGCTGAACGAGCTGGCCGAAGGCGCCTAGACGGGCAGGGCGGGCGCGCGTCGTGCGCCCGCGGCTCTCCGATCGTCTGCCTCGTCCTGCGGGGCTCTGCAGGAATAGGCAGATCTTCCGCAGAACCTGCCATGGCTCGGGCGCGCTCGAATTCGTACCTTCAGGAAGCGACAGAGGCACGGCCCCTCGCGGGGGCTGCGAAGCCTTTGGATTCGTGTGCTTGGCCTACCTGGAGGGTGCCGTGGACAAGAAAGATCTGACGCGCAGGGAGTTCGTCGGGGGGCTCGCCGTGGCGGGCGCCGCCGTGATGCTGGCGGGCTCGGGCACGGCGCTCGCCGCGCCGAAGAAGAAGAAGGCGAGCGGTCGCGTGCGCGGCTACGCGGCCTTCGACACCTCGGGGACGCTGAAGCCCTGGGAGTTCGAGCGCCGGCCGATGGGCGACGACGACATCCTCATCGACATCAAGTTCGCCAGCATCTGCCACTCCGACATCCACCAGATGAAGGGCGACTGGGGCCCGCAGGCCTACCCGCAGGTCCCGGGCCACGAGATCGTCGGCCTCGTCGCGGCGGTGGGCAAGAACGTCACCAAGTTCAAGGTCGGCGACCGCGCCGGCGTCGGCTGCATGGTCGACAGCTGCATGAGCTGCGACAACTGCGACCACGGCGACGAGCACCTCTGCCAGAAGGGGCAGACGCTCTTCACCTACGGCTACCCCGACAAGCGGGAGCCGACCGGGATCACCCAGGGCGGGTACTCGAACCAGATCGTCGTCCGCGACCACTTCGCGGTCCACATCCCCGAGCACATCTCGATGCAGGAGGCCGCGCCGCTCCTGTGCGCCGGCATCACGACCTACTCGCCGCTGATGCAGGCCAACTTCGACATCGGCGCCAAGGTCGGCGTCATCGGCATCGGCGGCCTCGGGCACATGGCGGTCAAGCTCGCCGTGGCGAAGGGCGCCGAGGTCTACGCGTTCACGACCTCGCCGAGCAAGGTCGACGACATCAAGCGCTTCGGGGCCACCCCGGTCGTGGTCGACGGCCTCGACAAGCTCGCCCCCTACCGCGGCACCCTCGACTGGGCCATCTCCACGGTCCCGGTCAAGTACGACGTCGCCGCCTACGCCTCGGTGGTCAAGCCGCACGGCACCTTCACCCAGGTGGGGATGCCCGACGCGTTCGCGCTGAACATGAGCGTCATCGGCCTCTCCATCTCGCGCGTGAAGTTCCAGGCCTCCCTCATCGGCGGCATGCCGGAGACCCAGGAGGTCGTCCACTTCTGCGCCGACAACGGCGTCCGGCCCCAGATCGAGCTCATCAAGGCCGAGCAGATCAACGAGGCGTGGACCAAGGTCGTGAGCAAGCAGGCGCGCTACCGCTACGTCATCGACGCCGCGACCTTCTAGCCCGGCGCCGGGCCTCCCCGGCGCCCCACCGCGGGGGGCCGCCCCGCCGAAGGAGACTCTCATCATGACGACGACACCCACCCGCTCGACCGGCGCGAAGGACGCGATCGGTCACATCGCCCCGAAGCTCGCGGACCTGACCGACCGCGTCCTCTTCGACGACGTGTGGGCGCGACCGGAGCTGAGCGCGCGCGACCGCAGCCTCGTGACCTGCGCGGCGCTCGTCGCGACGGGGAAGACCGAGCAGCTTCGCTTCCACGTCCCCTTCGCGCTCCACAACGGCGTCACGCGCGACGAGATCCTCGAGCTCATCACCCACCTCGCGTTCTACGCCGGCTGGCCCAACGCGATGAGCGCCGTGACCCTGGTCGGCGAGCTCTTCGAGGCCGACGGAGGTGCGAAGTGAACCCTGTTCTTCGTTCGACGAGCCTCCTCCTGCTGCTCGGCGCGCTCGCCGTCGCCCCCGGCTGCGCCCACCAGCGCGCCGCGGCGCCGG
>SBGO01000538.1 GCA_006226565.1 Deltaproteobacteria bacterium
CGGGGCGACGGCGCCGACGCCGCCGCGGAGGTCGACGGTCCAGACCTCGCGCCCGGCGTCGAGGAGGGCGCCCACGAGGCCGCCGCCGGGGCCGCCGCGCCAGGTCCAGCCGGTCGTCGCGTGACCGTGGATGCAGAGGACGGGCGTCCGGTCCACGCGGACGCCAGGCGTGAAGTGCTCGAGACGCAGGCGCCACCCGTCACGGGTCACGACCGAGGTCTCACGGCTCGTCTGGGAGTCTCCGTTCACCGACCCTCCTGGCGCGGGCTCGTCCGCGCCGGCCCGGAGAGAAGGCAACCGACGTGCCAATCCGGGGTGCTGGGGCGACGACCCAGGTAGCGCCTCGCTCTGCAGCCTCGCGACCCGACGCGGCGACGCGCCGATCGCGCACCCCGGTGCGCTGCGACCGCCACCCCCGTTTCACACCCGGGGCCCTTGCACGCCGACCAGGCCCGGGAGATGAATGGGCCTCCACCGACATGCCAGCGAGGTCGCGATGCGCCTGCTCTCCACCCTGGTCCTCTGCGCCCTCTTCGCCGCGTGCGGCAAGAAGGACGCCCCGCCGACACCGCCGACCGCCGCCCCGCCCGCGGCCGCGGACACGAGCGCGCCGAGCGAGGCCGCCGACACCGCCGAGCCCGCCCCCGAGGCGGACACGGCCCAGGCCCCGGCCGCCGAGGCCGACACCGCCCAGGCGGCCGCGGACGCCGGCGAGGACTGGCTCGTGTGGTCGCGCGCCGGCGACGGCTGGGTCACGCGCTGGGTGTCGGTGACCGGCGACGCCTTCGCCGTGGTCGCGGAGAAGAAGGCCGTCATCGTCTCCGACGGGAGCCACCTCTTCCGCGTCGAGCGGGCCGATCGCGAGGCCTCGGTGCTGCCGTGCGAGTGCCTCGAGGAGGAGGAGGCGGACTGCAAGGCGGTCGGCAAGGTGACCCGGCCCGGGCTGCGGGCGGTCGATCTCGCCGGCGGCGACCCCATCGGCGTCTATGTGCCCGAGGGCGACGGGATGATGTACGGCGGCGACATGGACCTCGGCGTCGACCTCGCCGGCGGCTCCGGCGCGCTGCTCTTCGTCAACTGGACCGAGGGCGGCTACTTCTGCGGCGCCCACGGGACCTGGGAGGGCGGCCAGCGGATCTTCGACCTGTCGCGCCGCGACGCCCGCTCCGACGTCTTCGAGGCGGTCGACCGCGAGCTCCCGGCCGCGGTCCGCGACCCCGCCCGTGACGCGATCTACGAGCCGCTCAAGGAGTGTGACGACGAGGATCTGACCAAGGAGGCGGCCGCGGAGCGCATGAGCCTCGACGGGGTGGCGGTGAGCGTCGGCGAGGGCGGCGCGCCGCGCGTCCAGTGGTCCTTCTCGGCCGATGTCGCGTACGCCTGCTCGGCGGACTACGGCGTCCACGGCGACAGCACCTCCGCGCTCCTCCCCGCCGGCGCCGCGCTGGGCCTGGCCGGCCCGCTCCCGCAGGGGCTCCTCGCCGCCTTCGCCGCCGCGCCCGAGAAGGGGACGATCGGCTGGGCCCGGGTGAGCCTCGAGGGCGACGCGCGGGACGCCGCGCTCGCGTCCTTCCGGAGCTCGGGCGAGCCCGCCTGGGGACCGACCCACTTCAGCGAGAAGATGAACGAGGCGGCCGCTCCGACCGGGGACGCCGCCGCCGCCAAGAAGGCGGTCTCCGAGGGGCGCAAGCTCACGCGCGAGAAGCGCTACTCCGACGCCATCACGAAGTTCACCGAGGCCATCGCGCTCGACGCCGGCCACGCCGCGGCCTACTCCGGGCGCGGCTACGCGGCGCTCCTCGCCGACGACTTCGAGGCCGCGCGCGCCGACCTCGAGAAGGCGCTGACCCTCGACGACGAGCCGAAGTACCAGGCGCAGGTCTACTACAACCTCGGGCAGATCGCGGAGAAGCAGAAGGACCTCGCGGCCGCGAAGACCGCTTACCAGAAGTCGCTGGAGCTCCGCCCCAACGACACCGTGAAGAAGGCGCTCGAGCGCGTCGGCGAATAGCCCCCCGACCGCGCCGGTGTGTCACATTGCGTGGCACATCGGCGTGTCTAGCGGCCCTCACGGCGCGTACGCTCAACCGGCTGCAATCTTTGACCCCTCGGACAGCGGCACCGCACACCGCCCTGACATTGCGCAAAAATGTCGCGGGATTGACGGCACGCTCGGGCACGTTAGACTCGTCGCACCAGGGCGAGACGGTTTAGCGAGCGGGAGGGACTATGCGCGAGCAGAACGTGCAGCGCGAAGGTGCGTCTTCGCAGGCGTCACCGGCGACCGCGAACGCGACGAACGGCGCGAGCCGAGGCGTGCAGCTCAAGCACAAGGCGGCGCAGGCGGGAGACGTCAGCGCCCAGGAGGACGCCCTCAAGCCGGGGAGCGGCCTGCTGAGCCCGGGCAAGGTCGAGGACGCGCTCGACTACAACGCCAAGCGCGCCCGGCGCCAGGGCGCGGGCTGGATCAAGGGCCTCCAGGGCCTCGTGGGAGCGCCCCTGACCGGCGCCTACGACGCCCCCACCGTCGAGGGCGTGGCCAAGCGTCAGGACGACGACGGGCTGCGGGTCGACGGCAAGGTCGGCCCCAAGACCGAGAAGGCGCTGGGGCCGAAGATCGCCAAGGCGCCGGCCGCCGAGAAGCCCGCCGCGGGTGGCGAGGCGAAGGACCAGGAGGCCGCGGGCGGGGCGAACGCGCCGGCGCCGGCCGCCCAGAAGAACGCCGCGCCCGCCGACCCGGACAAGGTGGCGGCGCCCGTCGCAGTGCCGAAGCCCGCCGCGAAGGACGCGGACGCGAAGGCCACCGAGGCCGCCCCCCCCGACGTCAAGGGGCTCCTCCAGCGGCTCGACACGGTGCTCGTGCCGATCTCGGTGCTCGACAAGGACAAGCTCGACCTCGGGACCCTCACCAGCTGGCCGGCCGAGCGCGGCAAGGTCCTCGCCGAGGCGATCGCCCTCGTCGGGACGCTCCCCGCCGGGGCCGACCGCACCTCCCTCGAGAAGGCCATCGCCAGCGCCGCCACCTTCGCCGCCACCGTCGTCGGCGGCGACGGCAAGCGGGTGCGCGACCACGCCATCAAGCTCGTCAACGACGCGAGCGTCCTCAAGGACCCGAAGCAGCAGCCGACCCTGCCCACGCGCGCCGACGTCCAGGCGTATCAGGCGGGGCTGCGCGCGCTGGGCGCCGCGGCCGGCGCCGCGCTCGTCGCGAAGAGCGGCCTGAAGGACGCCGTCACGGTCGCCCAGGACGGCGCCCTCGCGCTCTTCCAGGGGCTGAGCGTCCTCGCCGCACGCGCCACCTGGAAGAAGGGCGTCGTCGAGCCCGGCGCCGCCGGCGTCGCGGCCGCCAACAAGGACAAGGACAACGCCCTCAAGGGCATCTTCCAGGACGCCGGCTGGGGCGACATCACGACGACGACCTCCACCAAGGACGGGGTCGAGTACAAGAAGGTCGCCGACTGGTGCGGCATGTTCGTCGGCTCCCACCTCTTCCGCGGGGGTGGCCTCGACGAGGAGCTGCGGAGCGGCTTCCTCCACACCTCGAACGTCATCGACTACTTCAACTACAGCCAGAAGGCGAACGCCAAGCGCTCCCCCAGGTCCATCTGGGCCGACGGCGAGTGGCACGACCTCAAGACCTACCACGGCGCCCGCGGGTCGGACCGCAAGTGGACCTCGCGCGCGACCGTGACCTCCGTCATGGAGGCCGGGGGGGCGCTCGACATCCGCCCCGGGGACGTGGTCCTCATCGACCACTCGGGGACGAAGACGTCGCCGCAGCACATCACGATGGTCGAGTCCTACGACCCGGGGACCAAGGTCCTCAACACCATCGAGGGGAACACCGGCGGCATCCAGGCGCCCGACGGCAAGGTCAAGGGCGAGGACGGCCAGGAGCGCTGGAAGAAGCACCGCGGTCCCGACGGCTCCGGGGTCCATCATCGCGACCTCACCAACATGAGCAAGGGCTCGCGCGCGACCCACAAGGAGCAGCACGAGGCCAACAAGGCGGCGCTCTCCGGCGGGCCGAAGGGCGCCTATCAGGGCACCAAGGGCTCGACGGTCTTCGGCGTCGGGCGCCCGTCGGCCGTGGACTTCGAGGAGCACAGCTACGCGACCCACTCCGTGCCCGCCGACATGAAGAAGATGTCGCCCGAGGAGATGCGCGCCCTCGCCCAGAAGAAGGGCAAGGCCGCCGCGGCCGCCAAGAAGGCCGGGGTCCACAAGCCGAAGTGACGCTCGCGAGGGGAGGATCCATGAAGGCGCTGCTCGTCACCGCCACCACGGCGCTCGCGCTCGCGGGCGTCGCCCCCGGGGCCGCTCACGCCAGCGGTCCCCGGGAGGTCTTCGTCGAGGCGGCCTTTGCCGCCAGGCTCGGCGAAGGGGACGTCGGGATCCTCGAGACGGTCCCGGCCTGCTTCCTGAGCGACAAGCGGGCGAGCTGCGTCTTCTGCGTGGGGCGCGCGGTCGCCGCCGACAAGAGCGAGCGGCTGACCGGCGTCATCGTCCACGCGAAGGGGCCCGCCACGACCGCGACGCTCCAGGTCCTCACGGCCGCGGCCGCCGCCGACGGGGACGACCCCAGCGACGACCCGAAGGGCCGCGCGGCCGTCAACCGCGCCCTCGACCGGGCCCGCTGGGCGCACGAGGTGGCCTGGGTGCAGGACTACACGCTCCGGAGCGGCAAGCTCGAAGGCGGCGCGACCCAGGAGGTGGCGCTCCCCGACGGGCGCAAGGCCACCCTCGACGCGACCGGGCTCCGGGTGTCCGACGGCACGCGCCTCGCGATCGCCCCGGCGCCGGAGCGGCCTCTGACCTACGTCTCGGTCTACGCGCTGCCGGGGACGCCGAGCCTCATCGCCGCCGTCTACGACGCCAGGGCCGAGGACCGCGACGCCGTCGCCGAGAGCCGCTTCGTGCTGTCGACGCGCGAGGGCGCCGCGCCCGCCACCGTCGCGCTGCCGGCCGACGCGGCGTGCCCGGACGGCGTGTGGTGCCCGCCCCACTACGCCGCGCTGAGGCCGCTGCTCGAGCGCTTCTGCGGCGACGACTTCGGCGACGACGCGGTCGCCGAGGTCACCGCCCTCGCCGAGCGCGGCGCCCTCGACGCCGAGGACCTCTCGGTGCTC
>SBGO01000454.1 GCA_006226565.1 Deltaproteobacteria bacterium
GGTACGCGCGGTTCGCGGCCGGCTCGCTGCGCCGGCGCCTCCACGAGCCGGCCGTGCGGGCGCTGCTCGCGGCGGCGCGGGTCGAGGATCAGCTCGATCCCGCCGCCGTCTCCGCCCTCCCGATGCCGGTGCTCTTCATGTGGGGCGGCGCCGAGCGGGTGCTCCCGCCCGAGCACCTCGCGTGGTTCGAGACGCACCTCCCGAGCACCGCGCGCGTCGTCGCCCCGCCGCACTTCGGGCACTCGGCCTACATCGAGTACCCGGCGGAGGTCGCCGCGGAGGTCGTGGCGGTCGCGACCGGCGCCCCCTCGCCCGCCCTCTCACCGGCGTAGCGCGGCGCCGCGGTCACGGCGACCGCGGCTCAGCCGGCGGCCACCTCGTCGGAAACATCGAGGTCGAGGGTGGCGCGCCGTGCGAGGGCCGCCGCGACGGCCTCCTTCGGCGCGCCCCAGCCCTGGAGGAGGGCGCTCCAGGTCTCGTCGAAGAGCCGCGGGACGCGGAGCTCCTCGGCCAGGATGCGGTCGCGCTTGCGGAGGTGGTCGAGGCCGAGGGCCGCCGCCCAGCCGACGTGGGTGCGGACGCGGTTGTCGCCGAGGCCGAGGTCGCCCGCCTCGACCGCGTCGTCGAGGAGGTGGACGATCGAGCCGAGGAGCGGGGCGAGGACCTGGTCGACGGCGCGCGCATGCGCGTCGGAGAGGACGTGCCGCGAGGTCGAGAGGAAGGCGTCGAGGAGCCGGTGGCGGCTCGGGTCGGCGACGCGATCGTCGAGGTACGAGGAGAACGCGACGAGCAGCAGCGTCAGCCGCCCGGTCGGCGTGTCCAGCTCGGCCCCCAGCTGATGCCGCGTGACGGCGAGGCGCGCCTCGAGGAAGGCCTCGAAGTCGTGGATGGCGCGCTCCTGGAGGCCGACGACGAGGGCGTCCTTGCCCGGGAAGTAGCGATAGAGCGAGCCGACGGCGGCGTCGAGGCGCTTGGCGATGCCGGCGACGGTCAGCGCGTCGAGGCCCTCGTCGACGACGATGGCCATGGCCGCGTCGAGGAGCTGTCGACGGCGGGCTTCACGCTTGGTGCTGCGGCGATCGATGGTCATGCCGGAATCCTGGGCGGCGCACGGAAAAGAGCGACGACGGGGCGACGACTCGAGCGGACGGCTGGCGGCGACGCCCGCGGCGGTCGCGAGTGTATGTCCACGGGAGGCGAAATGGGAAGCCGCTCGCGCGGCGTAGGTCTCGGGGGGTGCTTCCTTTTGTCCCTGGCGCGGCGCAGGCACACTGCCTAGTCTCGTGGGCCACGGACCAGGAGGCAGCCATGGACGAGCGGATCGAGCGGCGCGCGTTTCTCAAGACCCTGGCGACGGCGGCCGGCGCCGTGGTGCTCGTCCCGGCGGTGAGCCGCTGCGCGAGCACCGTCGCAGGGGTCTCGACCGCCGGCGACGCCGCGGTCGACGCCGTCCCCGTGGTCCCGCCGCCCGGGTGGGATCCCATCGACTTCAACCGTGTCCGCGGCAACGCCGGGGCGATCCCGCAGACCTACCTCCCCGCGATCAACGGGCCGGACGGCGACAAGAAGCACCTCGGCAAGCACCTCCCCTACCGGCCGACCGTCGCCGCGGACGCGGTGCCCGCGGGGTACGTCGCGCTGATGTGGGGCGATCCGGAGAAGGGCCACGCGCGTCACCCCAACGCGGCGCGTGACGACGCCGCCGGGCAGCTCGGGCACTGGTACAGCTGGATCAAGGTCCGCCCGGCCGTCGCCGGCGAGGCCGAGGAAGCCACCAGCGCCTACTCGAGCTGGCCCGCGGCCGGCGCAGGCGACACCGGCGCCTACGCCGTCTTCGGCGACGGCGACATCACCGCGGACGGCGGCCGCAACACCATCTACCTCGCGGCGCTGCCGGCGGGCGTGAAGCCCGGGGACACCGTGCGGATCTGGGCCCACTGCCTGACCCACGGCGAGTACGTCGACTTCCTGACGCTGTAGCCGCCCGGTCGCTCCGCCGCGTCCGTCGCGGCGTCGGCCGCAAGCGGGTCGCTCGGGCCTCCCCGCGGGCCGCCCGAACACGCCGCGATGCGTGCCTTTTGCTTGCCGTTCTGCTGCGGTTCGCGCAAGCATCCGGCCACACCCGGCGTGCACCGCGCTGCACACCAACCGCGTAAATTCTTTCGCACCCACGCCGCAATCTCCTGTCCTTTCAGGACATTCCGGAGCGGTATGTTTCTTGCTCCCTGCGGGGTTCTGGCTGACATCGGCAGGTGCTTATGACGACGACCAAGATGCAACTGGACGAACGGTTCGACATCATGGTCAGCCGCCCCATCGCCAACCGTATGGCGCGGGGCTTCTTCAAGCTGGGCTTCAACGCGGACATGGTCTCGATGATCGCGGCCGCGTGTGGCGTCGGCGCGGGCATCGCGATGACCGGCTCGGGGCTGTGGCCGGTGATCGGCGGCGCGCTGCTGATCGCCATGGTCATCGTGGACTGCGCGGACGGCGCCGTCGCCCGGATGCACCCGCCCAGCGACCGCCCGTGGCGCGGCCGCATGTTCGACGGCATTGCCGATTTGGCGACGCTGCTCTCGGTCCACATCGGCATGGTCATCGCGCTCAGCAACGCCAGCTTCACCCTCGGCGGCTACACCTTCGGCGGCCTCGAGGCCGTCCTCATCGGCGTCGCGGGCTTCATCTCCTTCACCTGGAAGTCGAGCGTCGTCGACGACATCAAGCAGCGCCTGAAGGGCAACTCCTGTGATCGCGACGTCGACACCGAGAAGTACGCCGCCCAGAAGAAGAGCCTGTTCGAGAAGTTCCTGTTCTTCCTGTGGGTCTGGTACGTGAAGAACAGCGAGAAGCTCACCGGCCCCGGGCGCCCCGGCGGCTACGAGCTCTTCCGCCAGGTGGCCCTCGTCGGCCCCAGCCACCACCTCGTCGCCCTGGCCATCTCGGCGATGCTGCTGCCCCTCGCGCCGACGATCTTCATCAGCTACGTGCTGCTGACCGCGGGCCCCGGCAACCTCTACCTCTGGTACGTCCTGTCCCGCGCCCGCCGCGAGCACGCCGGCGCCGAGGCCTGAGCCCCCGACCTTCCCCGCGGGCGGGCGCATTCCTGGCGCGATGACGCGGGGCGTGTAGAGTCTTCGGGATGCCCTCACGCCCATCCCTCTTGTCGGCCCGGCTGGCGCTCCTCGTCGTGTACGTCGCCGCCTGCGTCGTAGCGCTGCTCGTCGGGGGCGCGCTGGCGGACCAGCCGCCGCTGGTGAGCACCGCGATCGCAGACGTGGCCGCGACGGTGGTCGTCTTCGCGTTCAGCGTGGTGTTCCGGAACACGAGCGTCTACGACCCCTACTGGAGCGTCGCGGCCATCGCCCTCGCCCTGGCGTGGGCCAGGCTCCCGGCGGGCGGCAGCGACGGCGCCGCGCGCGTCGTGCTCGTGCTGCTGCTCGTCAGCGTCTGGGGCGTGCGCCTGACGGCCAACTTCCTCCGCCGCTGGCGCGGGCTCCGCGACGAGGACTGGCGCTACGCGGGCCTCCGCGAGCGGAGCGGCCGCCTCTTCCCGCTCGTGAGCCTCTTCGGGCTCCACCTGATGCCGACGGTGCTGGTCTTCCTGGCGCTGCTCCCGGTCTACGCCGTCCTCACAGCGCCCGCCGCCGACCTCGACCTGCTCGACGCCCTGGCCTTCGTCGCCACCGCCGGCGCCATCACCCTCGAGTCCGTCGCCGACCGACAGCTCCGCCGCTTCCTCGACGCCGACCCGCCCCGCGGGGCCTTCCTCGACAAGGGCCTCTGGCGCCTGGCGCGCCACCCCAACTACTTCGGTGAGATCGCGTTCTGGTGGGGCCTCGGCCTCTTCGCCCTCGCCGCGGCGCCGGACAACGTCTGGACGCTGATCGGCCCGGCCGCCATCACGCTCCTCTTCGTCACCGTCTCGGTCCCGATGATGGACCGCCGGATGCGGGCGCGCCGGGACGGATACGACGCCTACCGCGCCCGCACGCCCGCCCTCTTCCCGCGGCCTCGCCGCCGCAGCGCTCCGGTTTCCACTTCGATGTAACCAGCGGCCGCCGCCCGCATAGATCGTCGCACGCGACGGAGAGCTTCCAGCCCATGTCCGAGCCCACACTCGATCCCGCTGCCATGATCGGCCGCACCTTCGCGGACGGCCGCTACCGCCTCGTGCGCGAGATCGGCTCGGGCGCGATGGGCTCGGTCTACGAGGCGGTCCACGAGGCGCTCGGGCGGACGGTCGCCATCAAGCTCCTGCACCCCGAGATGATGCAGCGGCCGCGCTACGCCGACCGCTTCCGCCGCGAGGCCCGCGCCGCGTCCCTGCTCCGGCACCGGAACTCGGTGCAGCTCCTCGACTTCGGCAACGACGGCCCGTTCTTCTACCTCGTCATGGAGTACCTCAACGGGCGCACGCTCGGCGAGGTCATCGACGCCGAGGGGCCGCTCCCGGCGAGCCGCGCCATCCACGTCATGGCGCAGGTCTGCGCCGCCCTCGGCGCCGCCCACGACCAGTCCATCGTCCACCGCGACATCAAGCCGTCGAACATCCTGCTGACCCCGTGGATCGACGACGACGGCCGCCCGAGCGAGCTCGTCAAGGTGCTCGACTTCGGCATCGCCAAGATCCAGAGCCACGAGGACGACGACCCCGTCGACCGCACGCTCACCCTCGAGGGCGACGTCTGCGGCACCCCCGAGTACATGTCCCCGGAGCAGGCCGAGGGGCGGAAGCTCGACAACCGCTCCGACCTCTACGCCTGCGGCATCGTCCTCTTCCACATGCTCACGGGCGACGTCCCGTTCTACGGGGACACGCCGCTCGCGACGATGGTCAAGCAGGTCGCGGCGACGCCCCCGTCGCCGTCGGCGCTCAACGCGGCGGTGTCGCCCGAGCTCGAGGCGATCGTCCTGCGCTGCCTGGCCAAGAAGCGGGACGAGCGCTTCCCGACGGTGCGCGCCCTGCGCACGGCGCTCCTGCGGCTCCCGGAGGCCGCCCCCGCCCCGGGCATCATCAGCGACCACGAGCTCGCGCCGGTCCGGGGGACCGACACGACGGCGACCGCGCCCGCCGCCGGCCTCGCGCCGACCAC
>SBGO01000115.1 GCA_006226565.1 Deltaproteobacteria bacterium
CCCGGGCGCCGGCGCGTGGGCCTGGGGCCAGGTCGTCACCGGCTTCGACGCCACCTGGGTCGACGGCGACGGCTTCAGCCGCTTCGACGTCGGCCGGGCCGAGCTCGGGCTCGCCTGGATCGGCGCCGACCCGGGCCTCGGCGCGGTGGTCCAGCTCGCCCTCATCCGCTCGGCCGGGCCCGACAGCCTCCTCGGCGTCGACGGCGACGCGCTGGTCGCGGCGCTCGCCCGCGCCTACGCCGCCTATCGGGTCGAGCTCGGCGAGGCCGGCGCCCTGACCGCCACCGCCGGCCTCATCCCCCACCCCTGGTACGCGACCGTCGAGGCCGCCCAGGACCTGCGCGCCGTCCACCCGATCGTCGCCGAGGGGCTCGACCTCCTGCCCCGCGACGACCTCGGCGCCCAGCTCGCCTGGGGCCTCGCGGGCGACCGCCTTGGGGTCCGCCTCGCGGTGATGAACGGTGAGGGCGCGCGCCAGGTCGAGCTCGACAGCGGCAAGGACCTCGATTTCGTCGTCCACGGCGCCCCCTGGGTCCTCGGCTGGCTCGGGGAGCAGGGCCGCCTCGTGGTCTCCCTCGGGCTCCAGCTCGGCACCCGCGGGGTCGGCAGCGTCCGTGACGACCGCTACCTCGCCGCCGTCGCCTTCGCCCACCCGCGGCTCGGGCTTGGCACCGAGGCCGTCTACGCCCACGGCCACGCCGACCGCGACGACCGGGACCTCTACGCCGTCTCGCTCTGGGCGCGCGGCGAGCCGATCGCCGACCGGCTCGGCCTCTACGCCCGCTGGGAGCTCGCCCGCCTCGACACCGACGTCGAGGCCTCGGAGCGCACGGTCCTCGACCTGGGCGTCTACTCGGACCTCGCGGCCGCCACGACCCCGGTCGGTCGGCTCCGCGTCTTCGCGGGCTACCGGGCCGAGCGCTACGGGGACGCCGCCGGCGCGGTCGCCGGGGCGCCCGCCGCCAGCGACGCCGACACGGTGCTGGTCGGCCTCGAGATCATCGGGGTCACGCCGCTCTGAGCGCGCGCGGCACGGTCTCAGCCGCGCCTCACGCCCGCCGGGCGCCGACCAGGCCGTCGCGGGCGATGGGCCACGCGGTCCGCCGAGGTAGGGCCCGCGACCCCGCTCAGCCTGGGTGCGCCCAGGCCTCGGGGACCGTGAAGCGCGCGATCCAGCCTGGGATCTCCGTCGGCGGCATCGGCGCCGCCACGCCGTAGCCCTGCCCGACCGCGCAGCCGAGGGCGATGAGCCGCGTGCCGAGCTCGATGGTCTCGACCCCCTCGGCGACGATGGCGCGGTCGAAGGCTTTGCTCAGCTCGATGACGCACTGGACGATGGCGAGGTCCCCGCGGCTCGTCGTCATCGCCCCGACGAAGGTCGGGTCGAGCTTGACGGTGTCGATCGGGAGCTGGCGCAGGTAGGTCAGCGAGGAGTAGCCCGTGCCGAAGTCGTCGAGCGCGATGGCGACGCCGAGGGCGTGACAGCGGTCGAGGAGCGCGGTCGCGGCGTCGAGGTCGTTGAGCGCCGCGGACTCGTGGATCTCGAGCTCGAGCGCCCGCGGCGGGAGCTCCGGGGCGCCGCGGAGCGCCGCCGCCACCTCGTCCACGAAGCCGGGCCGCTGGAAGTAGGCGGGCGAGACGTTGACGCTCACCCCCAGGGCGAGGCCGTCGGACCGCCACGCGCTCACCTGGCGGATCGCCTCGTCGAGCACCCAGCGGCCGAGGACCGCGTCGAGGTCGGTCCCGTCGATCCACGGCAGGAACTCCGCGGGCAGCAGGAGCCCGCGGTCGGGGTGCTCCCAACGGACGAGCGCCTCCACGCCGACCACGGCGCCGCTCACCATGTCGACCTTCGGCTGGTAGTGCAGACGGAACTCGCCGGCGCCGAGCCCGAAGGAGACGCGCTCGCGCTGGCGCCGACGCACGCGGGCGGCGTGCTCCTCGGCCCGGTCGAAGAGGTGGATGCCGTTCTTGCCGGCCTGCTTGGCCTGGTACATCGCCTGGTCGGCGTGGCGCAGCAGCGTGTCGGCGTCGGTGCCGTCCTCGGGCGCCAGCGCGATGCCGACGCTCGCGGTCACGCTGAAGTCGAGCCCGTTGATGGCGATCGGCTGGGTGACGGCGTGGAGGACCCGCTGGATGAGGGCGACGCACTGGTCGACCCCGGAGAGACCGGTCAGGAGCAGCACGAACTCGTCGCCGCCGAGCCGGGCCACGGTGTCGATGGCGCGCACCGACCGCGACAGCCGGTTGCCGATGGCGACGAGCAGGAGGTCGCCGACGTCGTGCCCGTGGGTGTCGTTGATGGGCTTGAAGGCGTCGAGGTCGAGGTAGCAGACGGCGAGGTGGTGCCCCGGGTGGCGTCGCGCCTGCGCGAGCGCCCACTCGAACCGCTCGCCGAGGAGGAGGCGGTTGGCGAGGCCGGTCAGCGGGTCGTGGTGGGCGAGCCGCTCGAGCTGCGCCTGGTGCCCCTTGAGGGCGGTGATGTCGGAGAAGGTGCCGATGTAGTGGGTGATCTCGTCGTGGTCCCCGGTGACGGCCGCGATGGAGGTGTGGGTGGCGTAGAGCTCGCCGCTCTTGCGGCGGTTCCAGACCTCGCCCTCCCAGTAGCCCTGACAGGAGAGCGCGTTCCACATCGACGCGAAGAACGTGGGGTCGTGACGCCCCGAGGCGAGGACGCGGGGGGTCTCGCCGAGCACCTCCTCGCGGGTGAACCCGGTGATCGCGGTGAACGCGGGGTTGGCGTCGACGATGCGCTCGTCGGCGTCGCAGATGACCACCCCGTCGTGGGACTGGGTGAAGACCTTGGCGACCATCCTGAGCCGCCGCTCGGCCCGGACGCGCTCGGTGACGTCGTGGAGGATGACGAAGAGGAGCGGGCCGGTCGCCGCCTCGGTCGGGCTGATCCAGCTCTCGACCATGCGCTCCTCGCCGCTCGCGAGGCGATGCGCGGACACGCGGTAGGAGCGGCCGGCGGTGAGCGCCTCCCAGTGGTCGCGCGTGAGCTCGGCCTCGTCGAGCTGGCTCAGGTCGGCGAAGCGGGTCCCGACGAGGGCGTCCCGCGGGTAGCCGTAGAGCGCGCTCGCCGCGGGGTTGGCGTCGACGATGACGCTGCCGTCGGGGTCGACGAGGAGCATCGGCGCGGTGTGGTCCTGGAACATCTCGCGGAGCTGGCGCTGGCTCTGGTCCAGGTCGTTCTGGGCGCGGCGGCGCTCGGTGATGTCGCGGGCGGTCCCGAGGATGCCGACGAGGCGCCCGTCGCTCACCATCGGCGTCTTCGCCGTGTCCCAGAGGGCGCGGCGGCCGTCCGCGTAGACGACCCACTCCTCGTTGTGGCGGGTCTCTCCCGCGGCCACCGCCTCCTGGTCCTTCTGGCGGAAGAACTCCGCGGCCTCCGGCGGGACGAAGTCGAGGTCCGTCTTGCCGACGATCTCGTCCTCGGTCGCGCCCAGGAGGCGCTCGAACTCCTGGTTGCACGCGAGGAAGACGCCGTCGGCGTCCTTGAGCCAGACCGCGTCGGGGATCGTCTGGAGGAGCGCCCGCAGGAAGCCCGGCTGGCGGCGCACGGCCTCGTCGCGGCGGTGGCGATCCGTCACGTCCTGAACGGTCGCCTGGAGCGTGCCGGGGCGACCGTCGGCGTCGTACCGGAGCTTGCCGCTCACGGCCACCCAGCGCAGCGCGCCGTCGCCCGGGCGATCGATGCGATGGAGGTGCTGGAGCACGCCGACGCGGGGGAGCGCGTCGAGGGCCGCGACGAAGCCGGCGCGGTCCTCGGCGTGGACGAGCGCGATCCAGCCGGCGCGCGTGCGGGGGTAGCTGGCGCCAACGCCCAGCAGGGCGGCGGCGGCGGCGGCCGGGGCGAGGGACCAGGTGCCGTCTCGGTGGTCGTAGGTCAGGATCCCGACCCCGGGATGCTGCGGGTCCTCGGCCGCGCCGGCGTCAGAATACGCGCGCTCCGCGGCGTCGGAAGCCATGGGCCCCGCCACCTCAACGATTGTGGAACGCGTCGCCATCGTCCCGTCACCAGGCACAGTAAGAATCCACTATACACCGGCGGTCGCGCGTGTTCCGAGCGAACCCTGGAACAAGACGCGAAAATGGCCGAGGCTTGAAACCGGCGTCGAGGTGGCGACGCTTTCTCCGCAATTGGGATCGAGATCTGCTAGGGTCTCCGTCCCTGCGACCTTCGGAGGATCCATGGCCCAGGACATCGTCGCGCTCACGGCCGGGCTGTACGATTTCATCCTCGACTGCGAGGCGCCGCTGTCGGCGCGCAAGGGCACCTTCGAATCGGCGCGCGAGCGCATCGCGGCCGCGGCCGAGGGCCTCTCGCGGCGCATCGCCGACGAGCGCGACCGCTGGACGACCAAGGTCCGCGGGGGCGTCGACGAGGTCCGCAAGCGCCTCGACGAGGCGCTCGAGACGCTCCAGAAGCTGCGCGCCGAGCTCGCCCTGCGGCAGCCCGCCCAGGATCGCCTCGAGGGGCTCTGGAAGCGCCTCGGCGGGACCTACGAGGCCCTCCGTGCCCAGGTGCGTCGGAACCGTCTGCAGGTGCCGAGCGGCATCACCCTCGGGCCGGTCAAGCCGAAGAACCTGGCCCGCAACGTCTTCCACCTGGTCATGGCGCTCTCCGGCGTCGCGCTCTACGAGCTCGTCTCCGACCGGGTCACCATCGCGATCGCGGCCGGCAGCGTGCTGGCGCTCTTCCTGGTCATGGAGCTGGTTCGCCGGGTGTCGACCCGCTGGAACGATCGCTTCGTCAACGGCATGTTCAAGGCCATCGTGCGCCCCCAGGAGGCGCACCGCGTCCCGGCCGCCACCTGGTACGTCGGCGCCCTCCTCGTCGGCGCCATCGCGATGCCGCAGCGGGCCATCCAGCTCGGCACGCTGGCCCTCGGCGTGGGCGACCCCATCGCGCAGATCTTCGGCAAGCGCTTCGGCAAGAAGAAGATCGTCGGCCAGAAGAGCTGGGTCGGCGCCATCGCCTTCGTCATCGCCGCGACCGTGGCCAGCGTCGTCTTCCTGCTCGCCACCGGCGCGGGGGGCGGGCTGGGCGCGCAGCTCGGCATCGCCGCCATCG
>SBGO01000505.1 GCA_006226565.1 Deltaproteobacteria bacterium
GCTCGCCCTCGTCGTCGTCGTCGTCGTCGTCCATCGCCGGCGGCGGCGCCGCCGCGGCGGCCTGCCGTGCCGGCTTGGCCGGCTCTTCGTCGAAGTCGAAGTCGCCGATGTTGAAGGCCTGCGTGGCCTCGCCCTCGTCCTCGTCCGGCTCCACGTCGGCGTGGCTCGCCTCGGCGTGGTCGGGGAAGCCAGCCGCCCGTGCCGCCTGACGCTCGGCGCGTCGCGCCCGGATCTTGGCGAGCTTGTCCTGAACGGCCGATTCGGGCACGTCGCGCCGCGACCCGCCGCCACCACCCCTGCTGCTTCCGTTGCTCATTCGCCTTCCCGTCCTTCTGGACCGCGCTGCGGGCCGACCCTGGCGACCGCACGAGTGGCCGGTATTCTAGTTCTCGGTCGATCCTTGTCAACGCGGCCCACGGCGCGCGTCTGACGCGCCTCCGGCCGAAGGCGTGCCACCAGGACCCGCTCTGGTAATGCACACTCGCGCCGGTTCACGCAACGCTCCGGTTCGCGGATCGCCCTTTTGGCGCCCCTTGGGCCCCTCACGCGATCCCCACGCGACCGCGCCAGTCGCGCCCCCGCGCCCGGAGAGCCGCTTTGACACACGCCCGTGGGCGTGTTAGCCGTCACCCCCGGCGAGGCGCTCGGCAGCATCGCCCGAACCACTCCGACGAGGTCCGGCAGCAATGGCGTCCTCCCCGCTCTCGTGGCTCCTGGCCGTGGACGGTCAGCGAGTCGATGTGATCGGCCAGGTGTTCGAGTCGAAGGGCATGGTGCTGGCCGTGCTCGTCGTGCTCATCGCCCTGAGCCTGGCGTGCTGGTTCATCATCGGCTTCAAGGCCGTGGCGATCGGCAGCGCCATCCGCCAGAGCCGCCGCTTCATCTCGACCTTCCGCAGCGCGACGCGCCTCGCCGAGCTGTACCAGTACAGCCAGCAGCTCCCGGTCTCGCCGGCCCGCGAGATGTTCCGCGCCGGCTACGAGGAGCTCGACCTCATCCTCCGCGAGCGCGAGGGGAAGGCGCGGCGCCCGCGCGGCGACGGCCCGGCGGCCATGCCCGAGAGCACCTCGGCGGCCTTCGAGAACATCGAGCGGAGCCTGATCCAGGCCCAGGGCAACGCCAACGCCAAGCTCGAGCGCTCGGTCGGCTTCCTCGCCACCGTCGGCAGCTCCGCCCCCTTCATCGGCCTCTTCGGCACGGTGTGGGGGATCATGAACGCCTTCGCCGACATCGATCCCTCGCAGCCGATCCTCCAGACGGTCACGCCGCACATCGCCGAGGCGCTCGTCGCCACGGCGATCGGCCTCCTCGCCGCGATCCCGGCCGTGATGGCATACAACTGGCTCAATGGGCGGTTGAAGCACCTGGAGGTTCACCTCCAGGACTTCTCGGCGGACTATCTGAACATCCTGCGGCGCCACTTCTTCAGCTGAGGCGACGCCGAGCGGGGCGTGGCGCCGACGTGGTGCTCCGAACGGCCCGTAGCGGGTCGGGACCAAGACGCGGGGGGAGAGCGACGTGGGGATGAGCACCGGCAAGGATCCGAAGGGCGGACGTGGGGTCCTCAGCGAGATCAACGTCACGCCCCTCGTCGACGTCATGCTCGTCCTGCTCATCATCTTCATGGTCGCCGCCGGCGTGCAGACCGTGGAGATCAAGAGCGACTCCGACCGCACGCTGCAGGAGGCGCAGGACCTCTACGAGGAGGCCCAGGACGCCCTGCGCGAGGCCGAGCGCAAGCAGGAGAAGCACGAGAAGGTGGAGATCGACCTCCCCAAGGTCGACAGCGAGCCGATCGTGCTGCACGAGGTGAAGAAGCTGAAGCTCGAGGTGACCAAGAAGCTCGAGTTCAAGATCGACGGGCGCCGCATCCTGAGCTGCCTGAGCATCGCGCCGGAGATGGCGGGCTTCCTCGGGCCGCAGGCGACCGAGCCGGACCTCGATCTCAAGGACCAGACCTTCGCCCCGTGCCTCAAGGCCCTCGGTGAGAAGCTCGTCGACAACAAGAAGCTCCAGGAGGACAAGGAGCTCTACGTGCTCGCCGACCGCTCGCTCGACTACGGCCTGGTGCTCAAGGTGATGGCCGCGGTCCGCCAGTCCGGCGTCACGAAGTTCGGGCTCGTCGCCAGCCCCGAGCTGCTCGAGGGAGCGAAGGTCGAGCCGTCCGCGCCGGCGGTGCCATGATGAAGCCGCGCGCCCCCTTCGTGCTCGGCGGCCTCCTCGTCGCGCTCGTCTTCCACGGCGCGCTCGCGGCGGCCTACGTGGCCTACAGCCAGGGGCGCGTCTCGCTCGACGAGGCGATGCTGCAGTCCGAGCGCGCGATGCGGCAGAAGCGCCTCAACCTCTGCGACAAGTACCGCTGCCCGCGGGTGGAGGGGCGCCAGCGCCGCCGCCACCTCGAGGAGTCGCCGCTCGACGCCCCGGAGATCCTCGAGGCCGCGATGATCCCCGCCCTCGGCGGCGTCACCCCCGATCCGCGCAGGCTCCCGGAGATCGAGACCGTCGAGCAGGCCGCGCGGGTCGAGGACGCCATCAACATCGGCAACCAGGATCCCGAGCTGAAGAAGCTCCTCAAGGCCGACAAGCCCAAGGAAGCGAAGCTCGACCCCCTGAGCAACACGAGCCCGCTCGACCAGTTCACCTCCAACGACGACCCGCGCGCCAACGCCAAGAGCCTCGAGAACCTCACCGGCGTCTCGACCGGCGAGATCGGCGGCCAGGGGTCCGAGTGGCGACCGGGCCACGAGTACTCGCGCCGCGTCGCGCGCGCCATCAAGCCGTACTTCACGGTGCCGCCCTTCATCGACGAGGTGACGCTCAAGTCCCTCAAGGTGAAGGTCAAGGTGACGCGCATGAGCGTCGACGGTAGCGTGTTGGCCTTCCGCGTCGTCTCGAAGTCCGGGGACACGACCTTCGACGACGCCGCGATCAACGCCATCAAGAAGTTCTCGGAGCCCGACGGGGGCAGCAAGAAGCTGCCGCCCCCCGACACCAAGGTGCTCGCGTTCATCAACGCCAAGGGGCTCGACATCACCCTCGATGGGAGGCTCGCAAGCCATTGATCCCCGCCTGGGTACAGCTCGCGGTCGCGCTCAATGCCGGCGCGTCGAGCGAGATGCAGTTCTGTGAGGTGCCGAGCGATTGCGGGAAGGACCAGTCCTGCGTCGGCTACGTCTGCGCCTCGGGGTCGGACCGCGCGAAGGTCGAGGTCCTCTACAAGATCGCGGTCGCGCCGCCCTTCGTCGCGAGCAACGATCCGGCGCTCGTCGCGGAGTCCGAGCGGCTCTACGGGATGCTCATCGCCGATCTGCGCGCGAGCGGCTTCTACGAGGTCGTCGGGCGAGAGGGGCTGCCCGTCGGCTGGACCGTCGAGGGGGCGAGCCCGTCGGAGGTGCGCCAGACGACCTGGCAGGCCGACGGCTTCTATCGCGTGGTGAAGATCGCGATGCGGCGGACCTCCGATGGGAAGTCGCAGGTGAAGATCCACGCGGTCGAGGTCGAGCGCTTCGGGACCGTCGACCTCCCGGAGGGGGACGTGACCGTCTCGTCGGACGAGGTGCCGAGGCTCAGCTCGCGCTGGGTCAACGCGCTGATCGGCGCCGACACCGGGGTGAAGGGCGCGCTCGGGACCCGCATCGTCGGGACCAGCGAGGTCGCGCCCGGGGTCAAGGAGATCGTCGTCATCGGCGCCGACGGCTCGGGGTTCCGGCAGATCACCGAGAACAAGCAGCTCAACCTGATGCCCGCCTGGGGGCCGAACGGCTCCATCGGCTGGATGTCCTACGAGAGCGGCAACCCGGACTGGATCGTCGACGGCAAGCCCTTCTCGACGCGCCCGGGGCTCAACGCGGCCGGCGCGTGGTCCCCGGACGGGACGCTGCTGGCGCTGTCGGTGGCGGAGTCGGGCGACAGCGAGATCATCCTGCTCGAGGCCGAGACCGGCGCGGAGCACGCCCGCATCACCGACGACCGTTCGGTCGACACGAGCCCGGCGTGGTCGCCGGACGGCAAGCAGCTGGCCTTCGTGAGCGATCGCACCGGGCGCCCGCAGATCTGGGTCGTCAACCTGCGCACCGGGGACATCGAGCAGCTGACCAAGGAGGGGTACAACACCTCGCCCGACTGGTCGCCCACCGGGGACTCGATCGTCTACATCCGGCAAATCGGTAACAATTTCCAGATCATGCGCTACGACTTCGACACCCAGGTGACGATGCGCCTGACCGACGGTCGCAAGAGCGCCGAGAGCCCGAGCTACTCGCCGGACGGCCGCTACGTCGCGTACGCGCAGAAGGACGAGAACGGGACCCACCTGTGGGTCATGAACGCCGACGGCTCGGGCGGGGCCCGCCAGGTGGCCGGTGACCGCTCGTTCCTGGCGCCGGACTGGGAGTGAGGCGATGAGCGAGCGAGCGGGGGTCTGGGTCGCGCCGTCGATCCTGGCCGCGGACTTCACGCGGCTCGGTGAGGAGATCCGCGCGGTGGAGGAGGCCGGCGCCGACGTCCTGCACGTCGACGTCATGGACGGCCACTTCGTCCCGAACCTGTCGATCGGTCTGCCGGTGGTCGCCGCGGCGCGGCGGGCGACGTCCCTCGTCGTCGACACGCACCTCATGATCCGCAACGCCGATCGCTACGTCGAGCGCTACGCCGAGGCCGGCAGCGACTGGATCAGCGTGCACGTCGAGGCGTGCGATCACCTCGATCGCGTCATCGCGCAGATCCGCGCGGCGGGGGCCAAGCCCGGCGCCGTCCTCAACCCGCACACCCCCGAGACGACGCTCGAGTACGTGCTCGACGAGCTCCACTACGTGCTGATCATGAGCGTCAACCCGGGGTTCGGGGGGCAGCGCTTCCTGCCGTCGGTGCTGCCGAAGATCGAGCGCCTCAAGGAGCGGATCGTCGCCCGTGGGCTGACGACCCTCATCGAGGTCGACGGCGGGATCGGGCCGGAGACCGCGGGGCGCGTGGTCGCCGCCGGAGCGGACGTGCTCGTGGCCGGATCGGCGGTCTTCGGGACGCCCGACTACCGCGCCGCGGTGGCCGGGATCCGCGCGGCCGGCGCGGCATGA
>SBGO01000368.1 GCA_006226565.1 Deltaproteobacteria bacterium
CGGCCTCCGCCCTCGCCGCGCGGGATGGCGCGGGCCGCGCGGGCGACGGCGTCGGCGAGGACCCCGGCGGCGTTGAGGGCCGAGTGGGCGCGGGTCCCGGCGACGAAGGCGAGCGCGCCGAGGAGGTGGGCGGTGCTCGTCGCTGGGGCGCCGTCGGCGCGGGCGTTGGCGCGCGCCTGATCGAAGATGCGCACGAGGACCGGGGCGATGAGCATCCGGTCCTGGCCCGACGTGCGGGCGATCGCCGCGACCTCGTCGGCGACGGCCTGCCGGAGGGTCGCCGTCGAGGTCCCGAGGTAGCTGAAGATCCGCATGGCGTCGCTGTCGCGCGTGTCGAGCAGCGAGAGCAGCACGCGCTCGGCGGTCAGCTGCGCGTGCCGTTCCTTGATCGCTGCGCGGTTGGCGTCCTCGACCACCTTGCGGGCGGTCTCGCTGAAGTCATCGAAGCGCATGGGGTCCTCGCGGGCGAGCAAGCAGGTTCGGCGCACGGCGGCCGGCCGAGCGGCGCACATCGTGGCGCCCCCGAGCCCCGTTGTCGACTGCTCCGGCTACCGAATGTCCCGGGCTTCCTGCGGGCGGGCGGTGAGCGTTACGGGCTCGCCGTCGCGGAGGACCTGCACGTCGATCTGCTTCATCGCCACGGCGCTGGCGACGCGCAGGCGGAACTCGGCGACGTCCTTCACCGGGCGCCCGTCGAGCTGGAAGATGATGTCGCCGGGCTTGAGCCCCGCCTGGGACGCCGGGCTGTCGTCGACGACCGCGTCGACGAGCACCCCCGACTGGGAGTTGCCGCGCGGCAGGATGTAGACGCCGAGCCAGCTCCGGCTCACCTGGCCGCCCTGCATCAGCCGCGGGAGCGCCTCCTCGACGGCCCGCCACTGGATCGCGAAGCCGATGCCGTGCCCCTCGGCGTTCACCGCCGTGTTCACGCCGATGACGCGGCCCTGCATGTCGAAGAGCGGCCCGCCGGAGCTGCCCTGGTTGATGGCGGCGTCGGTCTGGATGAGGTCGAGGTAGCCCATCCGATCGTTGACGAACTCCGCGCGCCCGGTGCCGCTGACGATGCCCTTGGTCATCGTGTGGCTGAGCCCGAAGGGGTTGCCGATGGCGACCACCCAGTCGCCGACCTCGACGTCGTCGGAGTTGCCCGGCACGACCGCCTGCAGGTCCTTGGCCCCGTCGACCTTCAGGAGCGCCAGGTCGCGGATCGGGTCGATGCCGACGAGGCGCGCCGGCATCTCGTCCTCGTCGTGGAAGCGCACGCGGATCTCGGCCGCGTTCTCCACCACGTGGGCGTTGGTCAGGATGAGCCCCTCGCGATCGAGCACCATCCCCGACCCGAGGGAGGTCCCGTACTGCTCGGGCGTCAGCGTCAGGGGGCTGTTGCGCTGCCGACGGGTGACGACCTCCTGGGTGTAGATGTTGACGACCGACGGCGACAGCTCGCGGAAGAGCGACACGAAGCTCGGCACCGTGTCGACGGGGTTCGGGCTCGGACCCGGCCCCGCGGTGTCCGCGGTCGGCACGACGACGTCCGCGACCGCGTCCGGCTCGACCACGTCGCGCTCCTCCACCACGTCGGGGGACAGCGGCAAGGGCGGACGGGTGTCGTACCGCGGCGGCGGCAGCGACGGGGGCGCGAAGTACCCCGGCGGGTGCTCGCTCGGGCAGCCGGCGAGGAGGAGCCCGCCGACGAGCAGGAGCAGAGCGGGGAGGCGCGGCGCCATCGGCGATGACGATAGGGCCACGCCGGAACGCCGGTCAATCCGCGGGCGGAGGGGCACGCGGACGGTCGCGCCTACTTCTTGATGGCGTCGACGTAGGCGACGCGCGTCTGGTAGAGGAGGCCCTCGATGAGCCTCTCCTCTTCCTCGGTGCGGTTCCCGGCGGTCTTGGCCCTCAACATCTCGAGGATGTCGATCGTCTGCTTCGCCAGCGCGACGTCGTAGGCCTTGTGGGTCGGATCGAGGTGGATGGAGACGTTGCTCGCGAGCGAGATGAGGAACGTCGAGAAGTCCATCTCGCCGAAGCGATCACCGCCGGAGGAGGCCGCCATGCTCAGTCCTCGTCGTCGTCGTCGGCGTCGTCGTCCGCCTCGTCGATGTCGATCCACTCGGCGCGATCCGCGACGTCGGGCAGCGCGCTCAGCATCTCGTTGACGGCGTCCTGGGAGATGAAGCCCTTCGCCAGGTTGCGCCGGAGGAGCCGGGTGTCCTTCTGCAGTTCGTCCATGTTCACGACTCGCTTTCAGCCGAACGGATGCGCTCGTCCGCGGAGAGCGGACGAAGGCGGGCGCGGATAGGTAACGACCAGACCGCGAAGTGTCAAGTCCCGACCGCGGGTTACGCGATCTCGGGCGTCAGCAGCGGGCGCTGTCCGCCACCCAGGAGATGTAGGTCTCGGCCCCCGCGGCGACGTCGAGGCTGAGCACCTCGGGCACGTCGTAGGGGTGGATTTCCTGGAGGCGCTGCTCGAGGCTCGGGTAGCACGCGCTGGGCGTCTTGAGCACCAACAGGCTCTCGGTGTCCTCCTGGACACCGCCGTTCCACCAATAGAGGCTCTTCACGCCGGACACGACGTTGACGCAGGCGACCAGGCGCTCCTCGAGCACGGTGCGCGCGATCCGCGACGCGTCGTCGGCGGGGCAGGTGCACAACACGACACGAACGTCCTTCGAGCTCATGCGGGCCTCTCGAGCCGATCGAAGATGGGGGCGACGAGCGCTGTGGTAAGGGGCGCGGGCGGGCGAGTCAAGCTGCGGGCCGCATTGCCGCTGTGAATTGCGGGCGCGGTGGCCTCCGCGAGCGGAGAGCCCCGCTTGGAACGGCCCCCGTGGCCGGAGGTGCTTGCCGACCCGCGCCAATGACGGCAGACTCCGCGCCCCGCCACCTCGCCCCGAGTGACATGGCCGCCTCCGCTGGGAATGCGGTCGCGGGCGTTGGGGTTCAGCGGCACGGTTCGGCACCGGAGGTCCCAAGTGCAAGGGGATGTAAGCGTCATCAACGACCTCGTTCGCTCCGAGAGCGCCTTCGTCGAGGAGGTCATGAGCGAGGTCCACAAGGTCATCGTCGGCCAGCAGCACATGGTCGAGCGGATCCTCATCGGGCTCTTCACCAACGGCCACGTCCTGCTCGAGGGCGTCCCCGGCCTGGCGAAGACCCTCACGGTCAACACCATCGCCCAGACCATCAGCGCCCGGTTCCAGCGGCTGCAGTTCACGCCCGACCTGCTGCCCGCGGACCTCGTCGGCACGATGATCTACAACCAGCAGACCGGCGAGTTCTCGACCAAGAAGGGGCCGATCTTCGCCAACATCGTGCTGGCGGACGAGATCAACCGCGCCCCGGCCAAGGTCCAGTCGGCGCTGCTCGAGGCGATGCAGGAGCGCCAGGTCACCATCGGCGAGGCGACCTACAAGCTCGACGACCCGTTTCTGGTCCTCGCGACCCAGAACCCCATCGAGCAGGAGGGCACCTACCCCCTGCCCGAGGCCCAGGTGGACCGCTTCATGCTGAAGATCCACGTGGGCTACCCGACCAAGGACGAGGAGCTGCGCATCCTCGAGATGATGACCGGCGACGGCGCCCGCGAGCCGCGCGAGATCATCACCCGCGAGAAGCTCCGCCGCGCCCGGGACATCGTCAACCAGGTCTACCTGGACGAGCGCATCAAGCGCTACATCATCGACCTGGTCTTCGCGACCCGCGAGCCCAAGCTCGTCGGCAAGGGCGAGCTCGCCGACTACATCGAGTTCGGCGCCTCCCCGCGCGCGACGATCTTCCTCGCCAAGGCCGCGCGCGCCCACGCCTTCCTCAAGCGGCGCGGGTTCGTGCTGCCCGAGGACGTGAAGTCGATCGGCCTCGACGTGCTGCGCCACCGCGTCATCCCGACCTACGAGGCGGAGGCGGAGGAGCTGAGCTCGGAGGACATCGTCAAGCGGCTCTTCGAGCTGGTCGAGGTCCCGTAGCGGCGGCGAGGGAGGCCAGGCGATGCGCGAAGACACCCTGGGAGCGGCCGAGCGGCGCGAGCTGCTCAAGAAGATCAAGAAGATCGAGATCGTGACCAACCGCAAGGTCAACGATCAGCTCGCCGGGCAGTACCACTCGGTCTTCAAGGGCCGCGGCATGAGCTTCGACGAGGTGCGGCAGTACCAGCCGGGCGACGAGATCCGCTTCATCGACTGGAACGTGACGGCGCGCTCGAACGACGTCTTCGTCAAGCGCTTCATCGAGGAGCGCGAGCTCACCGTCATGCTCATGGTCGATGTGTCGGCCTCGCTCCGCTTCGGCTCGAACCAGCAGCACAAGCGCGAGGTCGCCGCCGAGCTGGCGGCGCTGCTCGCCTTCAGCGCGGTCAAGAACAACGACCGCGTCGGCCTGGTCCTCTTCACCGACCGCATCGAGCACTACGTGCCGCCCAAGAAGGGCAAGAAGCACGTCCTGCGCCTCATCTCCGAGATCCTGGCCTTCGCCCCCGAGGGGCGCGGGACCGACGTCGGCGAGGCGCTCGGCTACCTCTCGCGGGTGAGCCAGCGCAAGACCATCGCCTTCCTCGTCAGCGACTTCCAGACGCCGCTCGAGCGCTTCGAGAAGCCGCTGCGCATCGTCGCGCGCCGCCACGACGTGGTGCCGGTCATCGTGCGCGACGCCATGGAGGACGAGCTGCCGAACCTCGGCCTCGTCCTCATGGAGGACCTCGAGACCGGCGAGCCGGTCTGGGTGGACACCGCCTCGCGGCGGGTCCGCGCCGACTACGCGCGCCGCGCCGCCAGCTGGCGCACGCGCCTCGTGCAGGGCTTCCGGCGGCTGAAGCTGGACTCGGTCGCCGTCGAGACCGGCGGCGGCTACGTCCGCGCCCTGGTCCAGTTCTTCGAGCTGCGCGCCCGGCGCCACTAGAGGACGCCTCGCGAGCGCGCACCAAACGGTAGAAGAGCCGATGAACCCAACCCCGAAATCCCACCCGCTGCTCGGCTGGTCGCGCACCGCGGCGCTGCTGGTGGCGCTGGGAGTCGCGACGGGCGCCCGCGCGGCCGAGCCCGAGCCTCCCGCCTCGCCTCCGCCCGCCCCGGCGACGACGCCCGCGCCGAGCCTCCCGCCGGTCGACCTGAGCGCGCTCGCGGCCCAGGTCCACGTCGACGCCGCCATCGACTACGACCCGACGACCCCGGCGATCGACGGCGAGGGCCCGGCGCGCCTCGGCCAGCCCGTGACCCTGGTCATCACGGCGTCGGCGCCCCGCGAGGTCGAGCTCTTCGCCCCGGTGCGCCCGGCCACCGGCACCTTCCGCCTCGCCGACACCCCGCCGGGGACGCGCCAGGTCGAAGGCGACACGCGCACCGAGACCTACCGCTACACCCTCGTCCCGCTCCGCCTCGGGGTCGAGAAGGTGCCCGCCATCGAGGTCCCCTGGCGCCCGGCCGCCTCGACCGAGGGCGGCAGCACGGCGACCCCGCCGCTGCCCGTCCGCGTCCGCGGGCTCCTCGAGAACGAGCAGAACCCGGAGATCGCGGCCGCGCCCGCGCCGGTCGCCGTCATCACGACCAACTGGGTGCTCGTCTGGTCGCTCTCGGTCGGGGCCGCCCTGGTCCTCGCCGCGCTCCTCACCTGGCTCGTGCTCCGCGCCCTCGAGCAGCGCTTCCGGGTCCTCGACCCGCCGCCGCCGCCGCGCCCGGCCAACGAGCTCGCCCACGAGCGGCTCGCGACCCTCGCCGCGCTCTCCGACGAGGAGCTCGACGGCGGCGAGCGCTTCGCCCGCACCATCGACGTCCTCCGCGAGTACCTCGGCGCGCGCTACCGCTTCGACGCCCTCGAGATGACGAGCAAGGAGCTCCTCACCGCGCTCGCGCCGTGCGACCTCAAGTCCGTCGCCCAGACCGAGATCGAGGGGCTCCTCGACTACGCCGACCTGGTGAAGTTCGCCCGCATCACCCCGCCGCCGGCCGAGGCGCGCGCCAAGGGGCCGATCGTCGGGACCATCGTCGACGCGACCTGGGAGGCGCCCGAGCCGGAGGAGGAGGCCGAGGCCCTCCCGCGGCTCGAGCCGGCGACCCTGCGCCAGCGCCTCTACGCCGGGGCCATCGACGGGATCATCGCCGGCGCCGCCGGGATCCTGCTCCTCGCCGGGCTCATCATCGGCGGCGAGGCGGCCTGGGGCTGGACCGCCATCGTCGCCATCGGCGTGCTGCTCACCTTCCGCGACGCCCTCGGCCGCTCCGCCGGCAAGCGCATGCTCGGCCTCTCGGTCGTCTCGCGGGTCGAGCGCCAGCCGCGAGCCGGCGTCCGACAGCTCGTGCTGCGCGACCTCCTCCTCCTCGTCTGGCCGCTCACGCTCACGCTCGAGCTCCTCGTGCTGCGCCGCCAGCCCCTGCGCCTGCGGCTGGGGGACCTCATGGCGAACACCGAGGTCGTGCAGGGAGGTGCGAAGTGAGCCTCCTCGACATGTGGCAGGAGCCGCTGTGGCTCCTCGCGCTGCTCGCCCTGCCCTTCCTCCTCTGGCGCACATGGAGCCTCTCCGGCCGCGCCCGCGTGCCCATCCCGCGGAGCGCCACGGTCAGCGCCCTGCCGAGCCTGCGCGCGACCCTGTGGTGGGTCCCCGACGGCCTCAGGATGCTGAGCCTCGTCGCCATCGTGCTCGCGCTCGCCCGGCCGCAGGTCGAGGGCGAGGAGACCCTCGTCGGCCAGGGCGTCGACATCATGCTCGACCTCGACATGTCGGCCTCGATGAACGCCATCGACATCTCCGAGAACGACCTGCGCCGGCTCCTCAGCGACGAAAAGACGCCGAACAACCGCTTCCAGGCCGCGCGCGACACCCTCAAGCAGTTCATCGTCCACCGGAACAAGGCCAGCCACGACCGCATCGGCCTCGTCGTCTTCGGCGAGAAGGCCTGGCTCAAGTACCCGCTGACCCACGACCACGAGCGCCTCATCCAGTCGCTCAACGAGCTCGTGCTCGACGTCGGCATCCCCGGCCGCGACGGCCGCTGCCCCAACGGCTGCACCATCGGCGGCGGCGGCACCGCCATCGGCGACGCCCTCGGCCGCGCCTACAACCAGCTCCGCCGCTCGCGCGCCGAGTCCCGCGTGGTCATCCTCATCACCGACGGCAAGCAGATGGGCGGCACCCTCGACGCCCGCGCCATCGCCAAGCACATCCACGACCTGCCGGCCGACGAGCGCGTGCGCGTCTACACCTTCCTCGTCGGCGGCCAGGACCAGGTCTGGCTCCCCGAGACCGACCGCTACGGCCGGCCGCTCGTCAACGCCGGCGGCATCCCGCTCTACAACCGCCCGCGCCAGCCCTTCGAGACCGACCCCGACCTCCTCCGCGAGGTCGCCTCGCTCACCGGCGGCAAGTTCTACGAGAGCTACAACCCGGAGAAGTTCAAAGAGGACATCGCCGACCTCGAGCGGACGGTCTTCAAGTCCACCGTCGAGCGCCCGCGCCACGACCGCTTCATCTTCCCGCTGCTCATCGGCCTGCTCCTGCTCGCCGGCGAGTGGCTCCTCCGCTTCACCGTCTTCAGGAGCGTCGTATGACCGGCATCGACGATCTGACGTGGGGCGACGAGTCCGCCTGGCTCTGGGCGCTCCTGGCGCTGGGCCTGGTCTTCGGCTTCATCTGGCTCTCCCAGTGGCGCTCGGCGCGCCTCGAGGCCCTCGCCAGGCGCGGACCGCTCCCCGGCCTCCTCGACCACCGCGGGCTCGGGGCGCTGTGGGTGCGCGCCGCCCTCGTCGTCAGCGCCGCCGTGCTGCTCGTGGTCGGGCTCGCGCAGCCGCGCTGGGGCAGCCACACCACCGAGGTCAAGAGCCTCGGCGTGGACGTGGTCTTCGTGGTCGACGCCTCGAAGTCGATGATGGTCGGCGACGTCGTCCCGACCCGCCTCGATGCGGCGCGCCTCGAGATCCACAAGGTCCTCGACCACCTCAAGGGCGGCCGCGCGGCGCTCGTCCCCTTCGCCGGGCTCGCCTTCGTCCAGACGCCGCTCACGACCGACACCGAGGTGGTGAAGAGCTACCTCGACGCCCTGCGCGTCGAGGACATGCCGCGCGGCGGCACGGCCATCGGGCGCGCCATCAAGGAGGCGCTCGACGCGCTGGCGCCGGCCGACCAGGCGCGCCGGGCCGACGAGGAGGAGGACGCCTACGAGGAGCAGATCAAGCCCTTCGAGGGCGCCAAGCACAAGGCGATCGTCCTCTTCACCGACGGCGAGGACCACGAGGGCGAGCCCCTCGAGGCGGCCGCCGAGGCCGCGCGGCGCGGCATCCACATCTACACCGTCGGCGTCGGCACCCCGCAGGGGCGGCCGGTGCTCGACATCAACGACGAGGGGCTCTCCGTCGGGACCGTCAAGGGGCCCGACGGCAAGATGCCGCTCTTCTCGACGCTCAACGCGCAGCTCCTCAAGGACATCGCCAAGACCACCGACGGCGAGTACTTCCACCTCGGCGCCAACGGCCTCGGCCCCGGCCTCCTGACCGCGCTCGGCAAGCTCGAGCGCGCGGAGTACGAGTCGACCTTCGAGGACCTGGGCGAGCAGCGCTACCACTGGCCGGTCGTGCCGGCGTTCCTGCTGCTCGCCGTCGAGGCGTGGCTGAGCGGCCGGCGGCGGCGGAGGGTGCGGGCATGAAGCTGGCGCGCCATGGAATCATCGCGGTGACGGCGCTCGTCTGGGTGAGCGCGCTGGCGTCGTGCGAGGGGGACCTCTTCGACACCAGCGAGGGCTCGGTCGACGACGGCAACGAGGCGCTGCTCGCGGGCAAGGTCGACGACGCCCTGAAGAGCTACGCCGAGGCGGTCGCGGCCATCCCCGAGTCCCCGCAGCTCAACTACGACCGCGGGCTCGCCGAGAGCCTGGCCGGCCACCACGAGGAGGCGACGCAGCTCCTCCTCAAGGCGCTCGACACGCGCGAGAAGCCCCTCATGCAGAAGGTGCGCGCCGCCCTGGGCGTGGCGTACTCGCGCTGGGGGGTCGCGCTCGAGCGGACGGCGCCGGCGCCGCCGGCCGTGATGCCGGGGACCGACCCCGCGGCCGCGCCGCCCGACGAGAGGTCCCCGCAGGCCGAGGCCCTCGACAAGTGGACGGTCGCGGTGAAGCACCTCGAGGAGGCGCTGCGGCTCGACCCGAGCGACGCGGCCTCGCTCCACAACCTCGAGGTGGCGCTGCTCCGCGTGGACCCGCCGTGCTCGAGCCGCGACGACAGCCACGAGGACAACGACACCCGCGGCGCGGCGGCGCTCATCGAGCCGAAGGCCGAGGAGGACCCGGCCCAGGCGCAGTCCGGCGGCACCCCGCGGGCGCCGGAGATGGCGCGCGACGTGCTGAAGTGGACCGAGCAGCTCCACTCCTGCCCCGACGACCCCGACTGGTACAAGATCGAGCTCCAGGAGGGCGACCGGCTCTCGGGCGAGCTCACGGTGCCCGCCGAGCCCGGCGCGACCCTGGCGCTCGAGGTGGTGGGCCCCGACGGCGAGGTGCTCCACCCAGGGCTCGCCGAGGACGGGACGGCGTCGACGCGCTTCGACCTGAGCGGCACGCCGGCCAAGGCGGGGACCTACTACCTGCGCGTCGACAACGTGAAGCTCGACGAGACCTCCTATGGCCTCGAGGTCAAGGTGCGGCCGGCCTGCTGGGCGGTCGAGGACCGCTTCGAGGACAACGACACCCCGGCCGACGCGGTGCTGCTCACCCCGGGCCCGCTCGACGCGCTCAAGCTCTGCCCGAACGACAGCGACTGGTACGCGGTGGACCTGGCCGAGGGCGAGAGCCTCTTCCTGTACGCCCAGGAGTCGCAGGGGGCCGGTGACGAGGACGAGGCGGCGAAGAAGCCCGAGGAGGGGCCGACCGTGCCGCCGTTCTCGACCGAGATCCACGGCGCCGACGGGGCGCTCCTGGCGAAGGGCGCGCCGACCGGCAAGGGGCGCGTGACGACGCTGCTCACCCCCGGGCCCGGGCGCTACCTCGTGCGCCTCGTCGGGGACGCGGACTACGAGGGGCGCTACGACCTGAACGTCCAGGTCGTGCCGCCCTGCCCCGAGGGCGACGACCGCTTCGAGGACAACGACGTGGCGCCCGACGCGGTGGACATCGCGCAGGCGGCGCAGGCCGAGCAGCAGGCCGCCGCGGCCCAGGCCAACGGCGGTCAGGCGCCGCCCCAGCCCGCCCAGGCGAGCGGCCCGCCGACCGTCTTCGCGCGCATCTGCCCCGGGGACGTCGACTGGTTCTCCTACACCGAGCAGGGGGACAAGCCCTCGGTGGTGTCGGCGGTCTTCGAGCACGCCAAGGGGGACCTCGCGCTCGAGCTCTACGACGAGACCGGGGTCACCCTGGTCGCGCGCGCCGACGCCTCGACGCCCGAGCAGAACGGCGAGGCCGTCGCGCTCCCGCCGCGCGAGAAGCAGGAGGACGACGCGGCCCAGGCGCCGCCCGGGTCCACGGCGCCCGCGCCGGAGGATGACGCCGAGCCGCCGCCGCGGACCTTCAAGATCAAGGTCTCGGCCGCGCCGGACGCCGAGAACTTCTACCTCCTCCAGGTCCAGCAGCCCTCGCCGAGCTCCGGCGGAGACAGCCAGGACCCGTCCGACTCCAAGGACGAGGACGACAAGGAGCAGGACCAGAACAAGGACGACCAGCAGCAGGACAAGGACCAGGGCAAGCAGGACGACGAGCAGAAGGACGAGCAGAAGCCGCAGGAGGAGGCCAAGAACGCGCCCCTCCAGGATGCCCTCGACAAGCTCGATCGGAATCCGGAGAATCTCGAGGCGACAGAGAGCGCGCGGAAGTCGCCCTTGGCCAACCGCCGCCCGGGGAAGGACTGGTGATGACGGGCCGACGAGGGACAACGCGCGGAGGCGCGCCGATGGAGCGAGCCGGCAGGGGTCTGTCCGCGCTCGCGGCCCTGACCGCGCTGGTCGTGGTGGCGACGCTGGCGCCGGCTGCCCGTGCGCAGCGGCCGCCGCAGGTGACGGCGACGGTCGACCAGGGGCGCATCGCGCTCTACGAGGAGCTGCAGCTCTCGGTCAACCTCGAGGGGACCTACGACGACTATCAGGTCCCCAAGATGGACGACTTCCAGGTGGTCCAGGAGGGGATGACCCAGGTGCTCACCGGCCGGCGCAGCTCGGTGACGCGCAACTACACGCTGCGACCGAAGAAGGCCGGCAAGCTCACCATCGGCCCGGCGCGGCTCCTGCGCGCGGGCAAGGTGGTGGCGCAGTCCCAGCCGCTGACCGTGACGGTCGCGGAGCCCGAGGCGCAGCGCCCCATCAGCTGGTCCGAGGCCGCCGACCTGTCGCGCCGCGCGAGCGACGGCCTCTTCCTGCGGATGGTCACGCCCAAGGCCTCGTACTACGTGGGCGAGCCCTTCCCCCTCGGCCTCGAGGTCTTCTACCAGGTCGGCTGGCAGGTGACGGGGGCGGACCTGGTGACCCAGCCCAAGCTCGACGGGCTCCTCGTCGAGGACCTCCACGACAACGAGCGCGACCCGCAGGTCCAGCGGACGCGCGTCGGCGCGACGACGCTCAACCACTACCCGCTCGTGCGGCAGCTCGCGACGCCGCTCCACGCGGGGCGGCTCCTCATCGACGGCGCGACCCTGCGCCTCGGCCTGTCGACCGGGCTCCTCGGCTCCTCGCGCCGCTACACGCGCTCGACCGAGCCGTACTACATCGACATCCGCGAGGTGCCGAAGGCCGGGCGCCCCGACACCTACGACGAGGGCAACCTCGGGCGCTTCCAGCTCACCGGCGCGCTGACCGACGACCGCGGCCAGACGCCGAAGCGCGTGACCACCGGGCAGCGGATGGTGATGCGGGTGGAGGTGAGCGGCGTCGGCAACCTCGTCACCGTGAAGTCGCCGCGCATCGACGCCTCGGCGGCCTTCGACGTGCAGCCCCTGCCAGGCGGCGTCGAGGACGAGATCATCAAGGACAAGGACGGCATCCGCGGCAAGCGCACCTTCCAGTACATCGTGACCCCGCTCGCCCCCGGCGCGCAGCGGGCGCCGAAGGTGACCTTCTCCTTCTTCGACCCGACGACCGGCAAGTACGTGACGCGCGAGGCCCTCGGCGGCCCCCTCGAGGTCACGGGCGACCGGGTCAGCGGCGACCAGAACGCCGCGGCGCTGTCCGGCGAGGACGTCCGCCCCATCTTCGGCGTCGACCGCGCGAAGCTCGAGCCCGGCGCGCGCGAGCCGATCTCGTCGAGCCCGCTCTACTGGGGGCTCTTGGCGCTGCCGCTGCTCGGCTTCCTGCTGGTGGAGACGCGCTGGCGCCTCGGCGAGCGCGACCGCCGGCACCCCGGCCAGCGCGCGTCGCGCTCGGCCCACGCGAACTCGAAGAAGCGCCTGCGGGCCGCCGAGCAGGCGATGCGCGACCAGCTCGTGAAGGACTTCTACGGGCAGATCACGCGGACCCTGGTCGGCTACCTCGAGGAGCGCGCGAACATCCCGGCCACCGGCATGACCCACGACGAGGTCCGCGCGGCCGCGCGCGACGCCGGCTACTCGGCCGAACTCGTCGACCGCGTCATCGTCGAGATGGAGAACTGCGACTTCGCCCGCTTCGCGCCCCACGGCTCGGCGTCGGAGCGGATGCGCGAGACCCTCGATCGGGCGGCGGCGCTGCTCGCCGAGCTCGACCGCGTGAACCCCCGGAGGCGGCCATGAGCCCGGTGATGCGGGGGCGCCGGCTGTGGGCCGTGGCGCTCGTGACGACGACCCTGGCGTGGGCTGGCGCCGCGCTCGCGGCCGACGGAGACACGGGGCAGGCGCCGCCGCGCACGACGGCGACCGACGCCACCTCGTCGGGCGGCGCCCTGGAGCGCTTCGAGGCCGGAAACCGCCTCTACCTCCAGGGGCACTATGCCGACGCGGTCCGGGTCTACGCGGCGCTCCACGAGGAGCAGCGCATCGAGGACCCGGTGCTGTACCACAACCTCGGCGACGCCTGCTTCCGGAGCGAGGCGTACGGGTCGGCCATCCTGTACTACAAGCGCGGGCTCCGGCTCGATCCGCCGGCGGACATCGCCGACGCCCTCGAGGCGAACCTCGACGCCGCCCGGCGCACGCTCCAGACGCGCTACCACGCGACCGGCGACAAGAGCCAGTTCGTCTACGCCGAGGCCGGCGGGCTCGTGTACCGGGCGACCCACGTGCTCGGCCGGACGCCGCTCGCGCTCCTCTTCGCGACGCTGTGGACGGTGCTGATGGCGCTCCTGATGCTGCGCCGGCTCCGGCCGTCGGCGCGCGCCTACGGGCGGGCGGCGGTCCCGGTGGCGCTGGCGACGGTGCTCATCGGCCTGATGTTCTGGGGTCAGGTCTACACCGACTCGACCTATCGGGTCGGGGTCGTCGTCGTCGACGGCGCGAAGCTGCGCGACGGCAAGGATCTGCGGGCGCAGGGCAAGGACATCCCCGAGGGGATGGAGGCGCGCATCGTCGAGCAGGACGACGGCTGGACCCGAATCGAGCTGAACAGCGGCCGGCAGGGGTGGGTCGAGGACACCGCGATCCGCCAGATCTGAGCCCGACCAACGCCCTTGTCGGTTTCGAGGCCGACGTGTAACGTCCGGCGGGTCATGAAGCCGAATATCCTCATCGACCTCTACATCCCCGCCCACCTCGGCTCCCTCGAGGAGATCGGGCGGGCCGCCGAGGCCCAGGGCCTCGACGCCGTGGTGCTGGTCGGCGAGGACCCCGAGGAGCTGCCGGACGCCGACGAGCTGGCGGAGTTCAACGCCGAGAGCCGCGTGCACGTGCACACCGCCGCCGTCATCGCCGGCCCCGGCTACCGTGCCGCGCTCTTCGTGGACGGCCGCCTCGAGGACGTCAACCTCGACGCCATCGAGGCCTCCGGCGACTTCGCGCTCATCCAGGCCGCCCTCGACGAGCTCGACGGCTGTGCGCTGCCGATCTGCCCCCGCCAGGGCGCCGAGGGCGTCGTGCACCGCCAGGTCGTCCCGCTGCCGCCGCGGACGCCGGTCGGCGTCGTCGCGCTGGTGGCCGCCAGCAACCGCCTCGGCCGCGACCTCGACATCGAGGACGCCGGCGCCGATGGCCGGCGCATCCTCGGCGCCACCGGGCCCTTCGGGCGGATGGAGGACGTCGGCCTCTACGCGACTCTGCTGCCGGCCGCGGCCGACGACCTCGGCGGCATCATCGACGCCCTCACCCACGGCCACGGCGTCGGCGTGGAGCTCGGCGTGCGCCCCGACGAGCCGCCCCGCGCGCAGCAGCGGCCGGACAAGAAGAAGCGGCGGCGGCGCTCGCGGAAGAAGCGCCCGAACGACGGCGGCGGCGCCGAGCCCTCCTCCGCGAGCTGAGGGGCGATGGAGCGTCTCTCCGAGCACCCCGAGGCCGGCGCGTCGCGACGCGTGGCCAGGCTGGCGCTGGCGCTCCTCGTGGCGTCCCTCGGGCTCGGCGGGAGCGGGACCGCACACGCGGCGCGCGCTCCGGCGGACGGCGACGGCTGGCTCTCGGCCTGGAGCGGGCTGAGCTTCGGCGACACGATCGTGCTCGGAAACGCCGACGCCACCGACGCCGTCACCCTCAATGGCGGCGGTGAGGCGCCGCTCTTCGGGATCGACGCCCACTACCGCACCACGCGGCTCGACCTCGGCGTGATCCTCGAGGGGCTCGGCAGCGGCCGGTTCGACGGCCTCGAGCTGACCCACCGGATCGGCAGCCAGTTCCGCGTCGCCGCGAACCTGCGGTGGCGCTTCGTCGACGAGGCCTGGGGCGCGCTCTTTGTGAGCCTGGCGCCCGGCATGATGATCTTCGGTCACTCCGACGCCCTCCGCGGGCAGGTCGTGCAGCTCACGGGCGGCGACGTGCTCGGCTTCGAGGAGGCGGACGAGTTCAGCCTCGGGTTCACCCTGGGCCTGGACTTCGGGGGCCTCGTCTACCTCTCCGAACGGCTCGCGCTGTCGTTCAAGCTCGCAATCCTCACCAACACGACGAGCATCAAGGCGCGCGACCAAGACGTCAGCTACACCGCAGTGCGCGGTACCTTCACGGCGGGGTTGGAATGGCGGATGTGAGCGGCAAGCGTGCGGTGGGGCCGGCCATCGGGGTCGATGTCGGCGGCACGCGCATCAAGGCCGGCCGCGTGGACGAGACGGGGCGCGTCGAGGCGCGCAGCGTCATCGAGGTCGGTGACGCCCGGACCGAGGAGGACATCGTCGCGCGCATCGCCGCGGTGGTGGGCAACCTCGACGCCGGCGGCGCGCTGCCGATCGGCCTGGCGGCGGCCGGGGTCATCGACCCCATCGCGGGCTGCGTCCTGGAGAGCCCGAACTTCCCGTCCTGGGGCCACTTCGCCCTGGCCGACCGGGTCGGCGCGGCGACGGGCCGCCCGGTCTCCCTCGAGAACGACGCCAACGCGGTCGTCTTCGGCGAGGCGATCGCCGGCGCCGGGCGCGGCGCGGCCAACGTCCTCGGCTACACCCTGGGCACCGGGGTCGGCGGCGGGCTGGTGCTCGGCGGGCACATCTGGCGCGGCGAGCGCGGCATGGCCGGCGAGCTCGGCCACGTCACGGTCGAGCCCGACGGGCGCACGTGCGGCTGCGGCAACCGCGGCTGCCTGGAGCAGTACGCCGGCCAGGTGGGGATCCGCCGCACGATGCGCGAGCGCGGCGGCGCGATGGCGACGCTGGCGGAGCACGCCTCGGCGCCGGCGCGCCTGGCGGAGCTCGCCCGCGGCGGCGACGCCGACGCGCAGGCGATCTTCCAGAGCGTCGGGGGGTACCTCGGGATGGCCGTGGCCGCCCTGATCCACACCCTCGACGTGACCACGATCCTGCTCTGCGGCGGCATCGCGGCGGCGGCGCCGCTCTTCGTGCCCGCGATGGAGGCCGAGCTCCGGGCCCGGACCTTCCGCAGCATGAGCGCCGGGGTCCAGATCCTCGTCGGCACCCTCGGCGCCGACGCCGGCATCGTAGGGGCCGCCGCGATCGCCAGCGGCGCCAACGGCTAGCGCCCCGCGCCACGCGCGCTTCGGGGAACCTCCGTCATTGCATGTGGCGGGGCGGAACGCTAGGGTTCCGCCCCGCGACGGCCCAGCACGTCCACCCCCCAGGTGCACGCCGCCGACGCGACAGCCGCCACCCCTGCCGCCCAAGGTTCTTCCGCCATGATGAAAGGCGCCCACGCGAACGTCGTCGAGGCCGTCGGCAACACGCCCATCGTCCGCCTCAACAAGCTCGCCAGCCACGTCGCCGCCGACGTCTACTGCAAGCTCGAGTACCTCAACCCCGGCGGCAGCGTGAAAGACCGCCCGGCGATCCAGATGGTCGACGACTTCGAGGCCGAGGGGCGCCTCCGTCCCGGCGGCACCATCGTCGAGGCGACCAGCGGGAACACGGGCATGGGCCTGGCGATGGTCTCGGCGGTGCGCGGCTACAAGACCATCTTCGTGATGCCGGACAAGATGAGCGAGGAGAAGATCGCGGCGCTCCGCGCCTTCGGCTCCAAGGTCGTGGTCTGCCCGACCGACGTCGAGCCCGACGATCCGCGCAGCTACTACGTCGTCGCCCGGCGTCTGGCCGAGGAGACGCCCAACGCGGTGCTCGCCAACCAGTACCACAACCCCTCCAACCCCAAGGCCCACTACCTCAGCACCGGGCCGGAGATCTGGGAGCAGACGGGCGGCGAGATCGACGTGCTCGTGACGAGCATGGGCACCGGCGGCACCATCAGCGGCGTCGCGCAGTACCTCAAGGAGAAGAAGCCGTCGCTGCGGGTCATCGGCGTCGACCCCATCGGCAGCATCTACTACGACTACTTCCGCACCGGGAAGATCACCCAGGCCCACACCTACCGCGTCGAGGGCTTCGGCGAGGACTTCATCCCCGGGACCATGGACTTCCAGTGGGTCGACGAGGTCATCCGCGTCTCCGACAAGGACTGCTTCCAGTGGACGCGCCGGGTCGTCCGTGAGGAGGGGCTCTACGTCGGCGGCTCCGCCGGCGGCACGGTGGCAGCGGCGGTGCGCTACGCCGAGCGGGCGAAGAAGAAGGAGAACATCCTCTGCATCCTGCCGGACAGCGCCGTCCGCTACCTGTCGAAGATCTTCAACGACACGTGGATGCGCGAGGGCGGCTACCTCGAGCCCGAGCTCGGCGCGGACACGGTCGGCGACATCCTCTCGGCGACCCCGCGCGAGCTCATCAGCGCGGCGCCGACGGACACCTTCGCGACGGTGACCGGGCGCATGAAGCGCTACGGCATCTCGCAGCTGCCGGTCCTCGACGGCGGGCGCATGCTCGGCATCATCACCGAGGTCGGGACGCTCGAGGCGCTCCTCGAAGGGCGCGCGCAGCCGACGACGCCGATCGCCGACTTCCTGAGCAACGCCTTCGCGATGGTCGAAGCGCACAACAGCGTCAGCCTGTTGTCGCACCTCTTCAACCAGAACAAGATCGTGGTCGTCGAGGACGGCGGGCGCGTCATGGGCGTCGTGACCCAGATCGACCTCATCGAGTGGATCAGCTCCCGGATCAACGCATGAGCCAGACCCCGCGCGCCATCTACGTCCTCAGCGACGCCACGGCCGAGACCGCCGAGCGCGTGCTGCGCGCGGGGCTCGCTCAGTTCCAGGACGTCTCCCCCGAGGTCCGCATCTTCAGCCTGCTCCGCAGCGACGAGCAGATCGAGGCGGTGCTGAAGGAGGCGGCCGACGCGGCGGCGCTGGTGATCTACACCTTCGTCCACCCCGAGCAGCGGTCCCTCCTCGAGTCCCGGGCGCGCGTCTACCAGCTCGAGACGGTCGACCTCATCGGCTCGCTGATGGGGCGGCTGTCGACCTTCCTCGGGGCGACGCCGACCGGGACACCGGGGCTGCCGAAGCTGAACCAGGCGTACTTCGACCGCATCGAGGCGGTCGAGTTCGCCGTCAAGCACGACGACGGCCAGGCGGTCCAGGGGCTCCACCTCGCGGACATCGTGCTGGTGGGCCTGTCGCGCACCAGCAAGACGCCGCTGTCGACCTACCTGGCCCAGAAGGGGCTGAAGGTCGCCAACGTCCCGGTCGTGCTCGGCCTCCCGCTGCCGCGCGAGATCGAGCAGATCGACGACACCCGCATCTTCGGGCTGACGATCAACGTCGGCGCCCTCATCCGCATCCGCCGCGCGCGCCTCAAGGCGCTCAACATGCCGGTCGACACCGACTACGCGCGCCGCGACCACATCGTCCGCGAGCTCTCCTACGCGCGCGACATCTTCGCGGCCCACCCGAGCTGGCCCGTCATCGACGTGTCGGAGAAGGCGATCGAGGAGACCGCCGCCATCGTGCTCCGGTACCGCGACGAGCGGCTCCGGGCCGGGCGCGGCGTGCCCGACGACGACGACTTCCTCGACTGACCGCCCGGGCGCGCGGCGTCCGACCGCCGCGCGCGCCGCGCGCTACGAGCGCGACCCGCGCCGCATGATCCGCGGCTGCACGAGGATCTTGCGCTCCGAGAGCTCCGACTGGCGCCCGGCGAGGTCGGCGAGGGTGCGCGCGTTGAGGAGGCCCTCGATGGACTCCTTCACCTCGACGAGGAACTCCTTGATCACGCAGTGCTGCGGGCCGACGGCGATGCCGCACGGGAGGTCGAGGATGGCGTTGATGTTGGTCAGCTGCCCCTCGAGGCACTGGATGATCTCGCCGACCGAGATGTCGCGCGCGTCCCGCGCCAGCCCGTGTCCGCCGGCCGGCCCGCGGATGCTGCGGATGAGCCCGGCGGCCCGGAGGCGCGAGAGGATCTGCTTGAGGTAGTGCGGGGGGATGTCCTGCGCCTCGGAGATCTCCGAGGCCTGGAGCAGATCCTCGTCCCCCTTCGCGTGCATGGCGAGGTACAGCATCGCCCGCAATCCGTACTCACCACGGGTGGACAGCTTCACGGCCTGAGGACCTCACCTGTCGCGCTCACGCGGCGCACCCCATGCGCGCCACGACGGCATCGTAGCAGATTCCGCGGGGATGGGCGTGCGCGCGGGAACGACTCCCGCGTCGCGCGGCTCAGACCTTGCCGTCGACGTAGTCGTCGGTGACCTCGAGGACGGTCACCTCGTAGCGCAGCGTCTTGCCGGCGAGCGGGTGGTTGAAGTCGGCCAGGATGCTGTCCGGCCGAATCTCCTTCACCTGGTACATCAGCTCCGCGCCCTTCTCGCCGCGGTAGCTGAAGCGCTGCCCCTCGACGAGCTCGAGGTGCGCCGGGAAGCCGGCGCGCGGCAGGCTCTTGACGAGGTCGCCCTGGTGGACGCCGTAGGCCTCCTCGGGGGGCACGGTGAACTGCTTCACGCTGCCCGGCTCGAGGCCGATGAGCGCGCGCTCGAGGCCGGCGATCACGTCCCCGCGACCACACACGAACTCCAGCGGGAAGTCGGGATCCGAGGCGTCGATCTCGTTCCCCTCGTCGTCGGTCACTCGGTACTGGACTCGGACAAGGCAGTTCTTCTTGACCTTCAACGCGCTCCTCCAGGCCCTCTCCAGGAGCGCGGACCGTAATTCCCCGGCGCGGCGACCGTCAAGGACTTTACGGACACAGGCGACACCCCCACCTCGAAACCGATTCTGGAATACGGCCGGGCGGGGTTTCGCGCCAAGTTCTGCGGCGGTGCGCTGGTTTCCGGGCCTGGATGCGGCTACGCTCGGACCATCGCGGCGCATCCCGAGGCGCCGCGAGACCGTTCGGAGGACCCCCGCGCGTCGGCGGCGTGGCCCCGTCGGGTGGCTCCAGGGGTGCCGATGATGCGCTGCGGAATGTACGAGTTGGTGGTCGATCTCCGAGGGGAGATCATCGGCGTGGGGAGCGGCGCCGCAGCGCTGTTCCGCCTCCCGCCCGACCAGATCGTCGGACGGCCGGTGACGCGCTTCCTCCGGGGGCCCGCGATGACGGCCTCCTACGGCACCGCGGCCGCCGTCACCATCAAGGCCCACGGCCGCGGAAACACGCAGGGAACGGCCCTCCGTGCGCTCGAGGACGAGCGCATCCACATCACCCTCCTCCCCACCTCGAGCACCGCCGTGGCGGCCCCCGCGGCTCCGCGCCTCCGCACCATCGAGCGCCTCGTCGACGAGGTCGTGCGCGACGTCCAGAACCCGCTCACCGGGATCATGGGCTTCTCCGCCCTCGCCCAGCTCGCCCCCACGCCGCACCGCCGCCGCTACTACCTCGATCAGGTCGCCACCCAGGCCCAGCGCTGTCGCCGCCTCCTGCAGTCGCTCGACGCCAGCGTGCGCGCGGTGACGCCCTACCCGTCGACGACCGACCTGGCCGAGCAGGCCAGCCTCACCGTCAGCACGGCGCGCCTCCAGCTCGAGGGGCACGGCATCTCGGTCGAGCTGTCGCTGCCGAAGGGCCCGGTGTGGGTCGAGACCGACCCAAAGCTCCTCGGGGACGCCCTCGTCTGTTTCATCCATCGAGGCACGTTGGGGCTCCGTAAAGAATACACCGCGCGCGACGTGCTGGTGCAGGTGCTCGACCCGCCAGGCGGCGCGCCGCGCCTCACCCTCGAGCTCTCCGGCTGCGACAGCCCCAACAACGCGCTGCGCGAGCGCTTCAGCCTCGAGCCGACCGCGAGCGTCAGCTCCCTCTCCGACGTCGAGTTCCTCGCCGCCTGCGACACGCTCCGCGAGCAGGGCTGCACGCTGCGCATCGCGGCGAGCGACGACGGCGAGATGGTCCGCGTCGTCGTCGAGCTCCCGCGCGCGGGGAGCGCCCCGCGGACCGTCGACCAGACGCGGACGCCGGTCCCCCTCGACATCCTCGCCATCGACGACGACGCGATGATGGGCGAGCTCTACCAGGAGCTCCTCGGCGTCTCGGGCCACACCGTGACCTCGTGCCGGACCCTCCTCGCGGCCCGCGAGGCCCTGCGCACGCAGCGCTTCGACGCCGTCATCGCCGACTTCTTCCTGTCCGACGGGACCTTCTCCGAGCTGTGGGCCGAGGCCGCCGACCAGCACCCCGAGCTGACCGACCGCGTCGTCCTCATCACCGGCGACCGCTCCCACGCCCAGGTCCGCGAGTGGCTGCAGCGCGGGCGCACGCCGGTGCTCCCGAAGCCCTTCACGACCCAGTCGCTGCTGTCGCAGATCACGCTCCTGACCGCCTGACACCGATGGCCGACCGCAAGAACCTCCCCGCCCTCCCCCGCATGCTGCTCGGCCGCGTGCGCTCGCGCCTCGCCCAGCTCGACCGCAGCGAGGGGGGCCGCACCGCCCGGCTCGCCGACCAGGCCGAGCGCATCCTCGACCGCCTCGACGAGACGACCCAGGTGCTCGAGCGCGTGGCCCGCGTCGAGCTCGCGCTCGTCGAGCGGCTGGTGCCCATCGTCGACGACCTCGGGCAGCTCGTGAAGCTGAGCCTCGAGGAGACGCGCCGCCGGGTGCTCGGCCACGCGGCCGACGCGACCTCCCCGCGGGACCGCCGCCCGCCGCCGGTCATCGACGTCGAGTAGCGCGCGCGGGCGCGCGCCGGCGTTCCGATCAAAGAAACGGGCCGCGGCACTCCGAGCTGCGTCGCCAAGACCCGCTCCGGGACACGGTCCTCGGCGCCCCGGCGGCCCGCAGGGGTCGATTGACACACCGCGCTAGACCGCCTATACGGCCCCTCTGCGGCATATTCCGCCCTCGTTCACAGCCCGTCGCGCCTCGACCGCGCCCTGGAGCCCTCCATGCGTCGACGCCTCCTGCGCCTGAGCGTCACCCTGCTGACCCTCGCGTTGATGACCCAGGTCGCCAGCGCTCGCCCCTTCGAGAAGCCTGGCTCGGTGGAGGTCGCGCTCCAGCTCGGAGGCCTCTTCTTCCTCGACCACGGCGCGGTGCCCTTCGACGCGGCGGGCCCGGCCTTCCCCGAGGAGCTGTCGGACACCTTCGCCTACACGCTCTCGGGCACCTACAACATCACGCGGATGTTCGGGGTCGAGCTCGCGCTGCAGCTGTCCCCGGCCGAGGTCAACCGCCTCAGCATCTTCAGCGCCCACGTCGACTTCGTGGTGCACCCGCTGACCCACGACTGGTTCGTCCCCTTCTTCGGGATCGGCCCGAGCTTCTCGACCCTCCTCCCGCAGGACTCGGACTTCGCCTCCGACGCCGACCCCGGCCTCAACGTGATGGCGGGGCTCAAGCTCTTCCCCTGGGACGACATCGGCTTCCGCGTCGACGTCCGCTACCTCGCGCGCTTCGCGACCGCGAGCGACAGCCCCGACGGGCGCTCCGAGGTGATGGGCCACGATCTGCTCGCCAGCTTCGGCCTGCTCGTCAACTTCGGCGGCGAGGGCGAGGTCAAGCCGCTGCTCCTCGACACCGACGGCGACGGCTTCCTCGACACCGTCGACGCCTGCCCGACGGTCCCCGGCGTCGAGAGCGCCAAGGGCTGCCCCGACAAGGACGGCGACACCGTCGCGGACGCGAGCGACGTCTGCCCCGACGACGCCGGCCTGCCGAAGTACGAGGGCTGCCCCGACAAGGACGACGACACCATCGTCGACAAGGACGACCGCTGCCCGAACGAGCCCGGCACGCCCGAGTTCAAGGGCTGCCCCGACGGCGACGACGACAAGATCGCCGACATCGACGACCGCTGCCCGAAGATCCCGGGCGAGCCGGCCTACCAGGGCTGCCCGCCGCCGCCGCCGGAAGAGGTCGTCAAGAAGTTCTCGGGCACCATCAAGGGCATCACCTTCGACCTCGACAGCGACGTCATCCGCGACACCTCCTTCGCGGTGCTCGACGAGGCGGTCAAGGTCATGGTCGAGTACAAGCAGCTGCGCGTCCTCATCGAGGGCCACACCTCCTCCGAGGGCACGCGCGAGCACAACCTCGACCTCTCGGCGCGCCGCGCCGCGTCGGTCAAGGCGTACCTCGTCGCGCACGGCGTCGCCGACGACCGCCTCGAGACCGAGGGCTTCGGCCCCGATCGGCCGGTCGCCAGCAACGACACCGAAGAGGGGCGCGAGCAGAACCGCCGTATCGAGTTCAAGATCCTGCGGCAGTGATCGCGCTCCCCGCCGAGGACGAGTTCGTCGCGCTCTTCCGGGAGGTCGCCCAGGCGGCCGACCGGAAGCACCGCGCCCTCGACGGGCTCGCGCCGACGAGCGAGCTCGGGACGCTCGGGCTCGACTCGTTCACGCTGATGGAGATCCTGGGCCGCCTCGAGGAGCGGCTCGGCGTGTCGCTCAGCGACGAGCGCATCGCCGGCCTCCGAACCATCGCGGACGTGCGCGCGGCCTTCGCCCTGGAGGCCGCGTCCGCAGAGCAGCGCTGAGGGTGGTGTGCGTCCACCCCGCGCGCCGACGGCATGGCCGTCACCGAGCGACCGGTCTCAGCCACCGTCCTGGCCGCTCGTCCCGTCATCGACACCATTGAGGCGCCATGGGACGGATCAAGGGACGCAAGCCCGAAGACACCCGTGAGGCCGTGCTCGCCGCCGCGACCGTCACCTTCGCCGAGCGAGGCTTCGCCAACGCGACGTTGGGGATGATCGCGGCGCGCGCCGGCGTGACCGCGGCCACGCTCCCGTACCACTTCGGCGACAAGCAGGGCCTCTACGACGCCGTCGTGGACGCGATCTACAAGGATCTGGTCGCCTTCGGCCCGACCCTCGAGGGCACCCGCGGCTTCTACGACGTGGTCGACGCCATCTACGGCTGGGCCGAGGAGCGGCGCGACGGCATCCGCGTGATGCTGCGCTCGATCATCGAGGCCGGCGGCCTCGACACCAAGGTCCGCGAGCTCCGCATGGGCCCGGTGCTGACCGGGATGAGCCAGCTCGTCGCCGGCCACTACGGCGTCCCGGTCGCCAACGCGCGCGAGATGATCGTCACGATGACCCACCTCGTGATGCGCTTCGTGACCAACCGCCCCGAGGACAACTGCGTCGCCTTCGGCGTGCAGACCTCGGAGGAGGCCCGCGTGCGCATCGTCGACGTGATGGCCCGGGTCGGCGCCAACCTGATGGGCATCTCCACCGACGCTCGCGGCGTGAACGCGAGGTAGCCGGGGTCGAGCGACCGCCCCGCCGGGGCGCCGCGACCCCGCCTCCCGTCGCGCCCCGCCCGCGACCAGCCCGCGTAACCCCTTGGAACCACTGGGTCGAGCACACCCCGAGGTGTCCCAAGTGCCTCTGGCACGCCGCTTGAAAAATCCACCCCCTCCCTATTTGGGCGGGGGAGGATCGAAATAGCGAGGCGGCCGGGGGGCCATGGCCGGCGCGCCTGCGCCCCGAGCCGGCGCGCGAGGTCGCGGTGGGCCGGTGACAGGATCACCGGATCAAGAATTCCGACACCCCGTGCGCTCCTGCTATGCTGAGGGTCCGCACCGCGCGCAGCGCCCCCCCGGCCCCCCGGAGCACGCCTTGGGAATCACCTTCGTCCAGAAGTCCGATCTTTCGCGCTCGCGCCCGGACGCCCGCCGCGCCCTGGTGCTCGCCGGCGGCGCGATCAGCGGCGGCTCCTTCAAGCTCGGCGGGCTCGCGGCGCTCAACCGCTACCTGACCAACCACAAGGTCACGGACTTCGACATCTACATGGGGATCTCGGCCGGCGCCTTCCTCGCCGCCCCCATCGCCGCCGGCGTCGAGCCCGAGGAGCTCGTCAAGGCCATCGTCGGCGAGCCCGGCAAGATCAGCCGCTTCAAGCTGCTCGACTTCTACCACCCGAACTGGCGCGAGCTCTTCGAGCGCCCGGCCTACCTCCTCCACGACGCCGTGACCTTCGCGCCGTCGCTCTGGGCGCGCCTCCTGCGGGCCATCCCGCGGAGCCTCCCGACGATGCGCCGCCGCGCCCTCGACTTCATGGCCGACCCGGGCCTCGAGACCGCCGAGGCCGTCCTCGTCCCGTACCTCACCGAGCTCGCCAAGCTGCGGCCCGCCCACCGCCACGGCTACCTGCCCTCGGGCATCTTCGACAACTCGCGCATCGAGGCCTACATCCGCCACAACCTCGAGCGGAACGGCCTCCCCAACAGCTTCCGCCAGCTCAAGCTCGCGCGCGGCAAGAGCCTCTACATCGGCGCGACCAACATCGACACCGCCCAGGGCGTCGTCTTCGGCCACGACGAGGACAACTCCGTCACCATCAGCGAGGCGGTCCAGGCCTCGAGCGCCATCCCCGGCTTCTTCCGCCCGGCGCGCGTCGGCCCGCCGGGCCGCGAGCAGGACTACGTCGACGCCGGCGTGCGCAAGACCGCCAACATCTCGACCGCCGTCCACCACGGCGCCGAGCTGGTCATCTGCTACAACCCCTTCCGCCCGTTCGTGAACTACCGGCACCGGCTGACGACCGGCGACCGCCGCTCCATCGCGGATCACGGGATGCCGATGATCATCAACCAGGCGTTCCGGACGCTGCTCCACAGCCGCCTCCGGCTCGGCATCGAGAAGCTCAAGATGGACGAGTCCTTCCGCGGCGACGTGATCCTCATCGAGCCGACCGAGACCGACGCCCGCTTCTTCAACATGAACCCGGTCGCCTTCTGGGAGCGCAGCGCCGCCGCCGAGCACGGCTTCCAGTCGGTCAAGCAGTCCCTCGCCAAGCACGACCACACGCTCAAGAAGATCCTCGCCTCCTACGGGATCGTGGTGGACATCAACGCCATCGGCGACAACCTCCGCGAGCCGGACGAGGAGCCCGTCGAGCGCGACGCCGGCGCCGAAGACGCTCCGCGCAGCAAGCCCCGGCTGCGCCTCGTCGCGGGCGGGAGGCGATGACGGCCTTCCGGTTGATCGCGCCCGCCGGGCCCATCCCGCCGAACCGGCTCGAGGCGGGCCTCGCCGCGCTCCGTGACCTCGACGTCCCGGCCATCTGGGGCGAGGATCTCCAGCGCCACACGCGCTTCCTCGCCGGCCCCGACGACGCTCGCGCCGACGCCCTCGTCGCCGCCCTCGAGGCGCGCCCGCGCGGCCTCTGGATGG
>SBGO01000261.1 GCA_006226565.1 Deltaproteobacteria bacterium
GGCCCCGGCTGGGGCGCGGCGCTCGCCTGGCTCGTGGCCGTCGCGACGATCACGGCGCCGGCGCGCGCGTGGCTCGACCGGCGGGCGACGACCTCGTAGGTCCCGGCGCGAGCGCCCCGCGGTCGAGAGGGGCGCTCACGGTTCGGCTTCGGACGCCGAGCAGGAGACGGCGCAGACACCCTCTGCAACGCTGAAGTGACAGCCACGAAAACGGTGTCCAACAGACGGGTTGCAGCCGTTGCTTGCGTGGCCCTGCGGTGTAATGAGAGGGAGCGTCGCCCGGGGGGGGGACCAGCCAGGAGTCTCTGCGCCATGCCGAAAGCCACGCTGCTCGCGTTCCTCTCGTCGCTCTTTGTCGCGGGTCTGGTGTCCCCTGGCGCCGCGCGGTCCCCGATGCCGACACAGGCCCCCGCCCCCGCGCCGGTGGACTCGGTGAAGGGGACGGACGCGGCCGCCGACGGTGACGCCGCCGAGGGCATCGTCACGTCGGCGAAGCCAGAGCCCGCGGGGACCGAGGCGTCCCCGGCGGCGCCACGCCCGAGCGCGCTGGCGGCCGGGCCGCCGGCGGACGACCTGCTGCCGCCGGGCGAGGCGGCGCTGATGGGCAACCACCCGGTGGACCCGGCGGGCGTCCGCTTCCGGCCCGGCAAGGGCCTCGAGGTGAAGAGCGTCGACGGCAAGTTCAGCCTGACCAGCCGCGTGCGCGTGCAGTTCCGCAACACGGTCACCTACGGCGAAGACCTCTACGACGACCACGATCTCGTCAACGACTTCCGCCTCCGTCGGGCCCGGATCGCCTTTACCGGCAACGCCTTCGGCAAGGACACCCGCTACAAGCTGGAGATCGCGCTGTCTCCCAACGACTCGGGCGTCACGGACAGCGTGTCCGAGTCCGGTCCGGTGAACACGCCGTTGCTCGACTACTACTTCGACTTCCGTCAGCTGCGTGACCTGCAGCTGCGCATCGGCCAGTACAAGATCCCGGGCAACCGCCAGCGCGTCATCTCCTCGGGCGACCTCCAGCTGGTCGACCGCTCCCTGGTGAACAGCGAGTTCAACGTCGACCGCGACGTCGGGCTCGACCTCCGCTCCCGCGACTTCCTGGGGCTCGACCGGCTGCGCTACTACGTCGGCGTCTATAGCCTGCTCGGCCGGGACGCCGCGGCCGATGCGGATCCCTTCGACCTGATGTACCTCGCGCGTATCGAATACCTCCCCTTCGGCCTGTTCGACGACTACTCCGAGGTGGACTTCGAGCGCTCGCGCCGACCCCGCCTGAGCCTCGGCGCGGGCTACGTCTATCAGGACAACGCGCCCGGGCTTCGGCGCGTGCGCAGCCGCCAGCCGGCCGACGGGGGGACCGTCGACAACCACATCGTCTACGCCGACGCGATGTTCATGCTCGCTGGCTTCAGCGCGCAGATCGAGTTCGCGTTCCGCAGCGGCACACGCAACCCCGGGGGCGCGCTCGACGAAGCGGGGGCGCCGATCCCCGTGACCGCCCCGCGCGACGGCCTCGGCGCGATGTTCCAGGCGGGCTACCTGCTGCCGAACACCCCCTTCGAGATCTCGGGGCGCTACGGCTTCCTCCGCGCTGCCGAGACCTCCAGCCTGAGCGACAACAACGAGCTCGGCGTCGGCTTCAGCTACTACCCCGGCCGCCACCCCCTGAAGCTGCAGGCGGACGTCTTCCAGTACTGGCGCGACGGCTTCACCGGTGCTGGCGCCGAGACGCAGCTGCGCGTCCAGCTCCAGGCGTCGCTCTGACGCCGCTGACGTCGGCGGGAGCGGAACCGCGACGAACGCGCTCGTCGCGGCCCGCGGCGCCTGGCAGGTCGGCACCCTCCAGCGCGGCTGAGCAGGGGGCCTCGCCTCAGCGCGGGGTGAGGCCCTCGGCGCCGTGGACCTCGGCGTGCATCGCCACGAGGCCGGGGCAGCGCTCGCGGGCGGCGCAGCCGGCGCAGACCTCCTCGGCGTAGGTCGTGCGCTGCCCCTTGAAGTAGACCTCGATGAGGAGCGGGGCCTGGCGGGGCTTGTCGGGCAGGACGCAGGTCGGAAAGCCCACGAGGCTCACGTCGGCGTCGGCCAGGGTCGCGGTGAGCGCGTCGAAGCCGACCGCCTCGGCGCGGTAGTCGAACATGTCCTTGGGCCGGAGCGGCGCGACGGTGAGGCGGGTCTCCCAGCGGTCGCGGACGAAGGCGGCGAGGCCGGGCAGGGCGTCGAGCGTTCTGCGCAGCGCCAGGGTGTGGAGATGGACGGACATGCCGCGGCGGCGCGCCAGGTCGACGCCGCGGACGAGGCGCTCCCAGTGGCCCTCGACCTGGACGACGCGGTCGTGCTCGGCGGCGGTGGCGCCGTAGATCGGCGCGCAGATGGTGCGCACGCCGTGGTCCCACCAGCGCTGCACGATGACCGGGTGGGCGAGCTGGACGGCCGAGGTCATCAGCTCCACCTCGGTGAAGCCGACCTCGCGGGCGCGGTCGAGGGTCCGGTAGAAGTCGGGGTGGGTCGGCGGCTCGGTCCCGCCCAGGCACAGGCGCGCGACGCCCTGCGTGCGGTTGCCCTCGAGCCAGGCGTCGACCGGATCCCAGCGGGTGATCATCGCCGGCGGTGGGTTCGTGACGACCCGCTGGGCGCAGAAGAAGCAGCGCCCCAGGCACTTGCTCATCAGGATGAGGAGCCCCGCCTCGGGGAGCCCCCAGCGCGCCAGCAGCTCACGCTGGGTGGCGAGGGGCGCCTCCATCAGCGCGTGGACGTCGTCGTTCTCGTGCCGCCGGCTCATGCGGGCGGGAGCATAGCAGGCGCGGCGCGGCGGCGCGCGCCCTAGGTCAGTCGAGGTCCCAGAAGTAGTCCTTGTCGGTGAGCTCCTCGCTCCAGGCGTCCTCGTCCCGGCCGGCGCGGACGGCGCCGCTGTCGGCGTCGGCGTCGGCGAGGAGGTCGCCGGGCGCGCGCGGGCGCGGCGGGAGCCCGGCGGCGATGGCCTCGAGCTCGCCGACCTCCTGCGCCCAGAAGTCGGGCTCGGCGTAGGTCGGCCAGGTGCGCGGGAAGAGCGGGTCGTGCCAGCGGCGGGCGATCCAGCCGGCGTAGTGGATGCGGCGCATCGCCGGGAGGACGTCGAGCGCCGCCAGCTCGCGGCGGTCGAAGGGGCGGAAGCGCTCGTAGCCCTCGAGGAGGACGGCGAGCTGCCGCGACCGCTCGGCGGGCGTGCCCGAGAGCATCAGCCAGAGGTCCTGCACCGCCGGCCCCGTGCAGGCGTCGTCGAGGTCGAGGACCTGCAGGACGCCGTCGTTCAGGAGGAGGTTGCCGCGGTGGAGGTCGCCGTGGACGCGCAGCGGCGTCAGCCCGTCGAGGCGCGCGTCGGCGGCGTCGGCGATGCGCGCCGCCGCGTCCCGATAGCGCCCGCGGAGGTGGGCGGGGAGCAGCGCGCTCGCGAGGAGCGTGTCGGCGGGGCGGCGGATCCAGTCGTCCGCGCCGAGGGTGCGGCGGGCGCTGAAGGGGCGCCGCTCGCCCACCGCGTGGATGCGCGCGGCCATCATGGCGACCCGCTCGAGCAGCACGTCGTCGGGGTCGCCCACGGCGCGGCCGGGGCGGTACTCGAACAGGGCGTAGGGCACGCCCTCGGCCGCCTTCAGCGTCTCCCCGTCGGGGAAGCGGACCACGCCGCAGACCGGGATCTCGGCGGCCGCCAGGTCGTCGAGGAAGCCGTGCTCCTCGGCGATCTGCGCCCGCGTCCAGCGCCCCGGCCGGTAGAACTTGGCGATGACGCGGCCGCCGTCGGCGAGGCCGACCAGGTAGACCCGGTTCTCGTAGGAGTTAAGCGGGAAGCACCCGGCGGTCGTCTCGAGGCCGCTCGCCTCGACGGCGTCGAGGACCCGGTCGGGGGTCAGGCCGACGAAGAGGTCGGTCGGGGTGTCGTGGGTCGAGGTCACGGGCGCGCTCCGGCTGCGGAGACGCCTGTCTAGCACAGGGGGCGCCGCCGACGCGCGATCAGTCGGGGCTCGGGGCGGACGGCAGCGTCACCTTGACCGCGGAGCGGTGCGGATCCTGATCCCCTGCGCCGAGCTGACCCCAGGCGTTGGATCCGAGGCAGACCGCCAGCCCGTCTCCGGTGACCCCGCAGAGGTGCCCGTCGGCGGGGGCCCGGGCGACGTCGAAGTCCACGACGGCGCCGAGGCCGGCGACCGGCTCGAGCCCGAAGAGGCCGTCCGCGCGGAGGTGGCCGCAGCGCACCTCGCCCTCGGCGTTGCGGAGGCAGGCGTGGTCGCTCCAGGCGCGCGCCGCGACCGCCGGCGGGACGTCGAGCCGCGTCGGCAGCTCACCGACCGAGGGCCACATCCACACCGCGCCGTCGGCGGTGACGGCCAGCGGGAAGGTGCCGACCGCGACGGCGACGACGAGGGCCGGCACGCCCTCGAGGACGCGCGGGTGATCGGGCAGGCCGCAGGTGATCTGGCCGTCGCTGGTCAGGACGCACGCCTCACGCGCGCCGGCGACGAGGACCCGGGCGTCCTTGACCTCGGGCACCTGGCGGACGTGGGCGGCGTCGTCCCAGTAGCCGCTGCTGCAGCCCCAGCACGAGATGGTCCGGTCGCGCATCAGCGCGCACGAGAAGCAGCCGCCGGCGGCGACGTCGCGGGCGTTGGTGAGGGGCTTTCCGATCCAGCCGTAGTGGGCGCCCTGGAAGGTCATCTCGGGCTGGGTGACGATCTGGACGGGCGCCGCGCTGAAGGGGGCCGCGAGCCCGATCTGCCCGTAGCGCTCGCCGTTGCCCCAGCACCACGCCTCGCCGCGGTGGTCGAGGGCGCAGGCGTGGTCGTCGCCGACGGACAGGGCGATGGCCGGGCGGTCCTCGCCGCCGAGGAGGACGCGGCGCGGCCGGTCGACGGCCCGCTCGGCGCCGTAGCGCTCGCGCCCGACCTGGACCTCGGGGTGCGACTGGCCCGCTTGGCCGCGGTCGTTGCGGCCCCAGCACCAGATCGTCGCGCCGGCCGTGAGGGCGCAGGTCTGCGCCCGCCCGACGCCGACGGTCTCGATCCAGACCGCCTCGAGGTCGGCCAACGT
>SBGO01000719.1 GCA_006226565.1 Deltaproteobacteria bacterium
GGGCGCGCTGGAACGGTCCGCGCGACACCGTCGGCGGCACCGGCGGCGCCTTGCGGGGCGCCGCGACGACCCCGGGGTCGCGGGCGAGCCCGCCGCCGGGCGTCAGCTCACGGGCGATCGCCTCGGCGATGCTGCGGATCTGGTCCGGGCTGAGACTGGACTGGGCCATGCTTCACCTCCCGCGGCGCGCGACCGCGTGCGCCTCAGAAGCCCGAGGGCTCGTCGTCGTAGCCGTGGTCGTAGCCGTGCTTGTCGTACTGACGCGCGCCGTCCACGTCCCAGTTGTCGACGATGGCCATGATGACCGCGTCGCACGGGCGATCCTTGGTCATCACCGTCTGGCGCGCCGACGAGCCGCTGGCGTAGAGGACGTACTCCCCGACGCCCGCCCCGACCGCGTCGACGGCCACGACGTAGCCGCCCTCGCTCATCGTCTCGGGGTTCACGTCCTGCACCATCAGGAACTTGAACCCCTCGATGTTCGGGTCCTTGCGGGTGGACACGACGGTCCCGATCACCTTGGCGAGCTTCATGGGAACTCCCTCCCTGCGACCCGGGGCGACGGCCCGCGGGCGACGCGCGACGGCGCGCGACACGGCGCAGCGCGTCGCGCGGAGCGCGGACGAAAACGCCGGCCGCCCGGGGCGCCGCACGTGCGCCCCGGGTAGCCGAGCCGTGTGCCTCGAGCGGCTGCTACTTCTTCGTGAGCTTCTGGACCTCTTCGGTGCGGCCGAGGGGCAGCGTGAGGTCCACATTGACGTGCGGGCGGGCGATGATGTGGGTCGCCACGATCTCGCCGACGCGCGACGCGCCGTTGGTGCCGGCCTCGACGGCCGCCTTCACGGCCGCGACGTCGCCGCGGACGATGGCGGTCACGTAGCCGCCGCCGGTCTTCTCGTACCCGACCAGCTCGACCCGCGCGGCCTTCACCATCGCGTCCGACGCCTCAACCATCGCCGCGAAGGAGCGGCACTCGATCATTCCGAGAGCTTCGGCCATTTCTCACGTTCTCCGTGTTGTGGGGATGAACCCGCGCTATTGCTAGTAACCGCCGCCCGACGCGCTGGCGCCGCCAGCCGGCCGCTCTCCGCGCTCTTCCTGGGCGATCTTGACGCCGACCGACGCGCCGATGCGCGTCGCCCCGGCCTCGACCATGCGCTTGGCGTCGTCGGCGGACTTGACCCCACCCGACGCCTTGACCTCGAGCTTGTGCTCGACCGCCTGCGCCATCAGCGCGACGTCGGCCGCGGTCGCTCCGCCCTTGGCGAAGCCGGTCGACGTCTTGACGAAGTGCGCGCCCGCCTTCCGCGACAGCACGCACGCGGCGACCTTCTCCTCGTCGGTGAGGAGGGCCGTCTCGATGATGACCTTGAGGAGGGCGCGCCCCTCGCGCGCCACCTCGGCGAGGATCCGGATGTCCTCGTAGACCGTCTTGTGGTCGCCGGACTTGAGCGCCCCGATGTTGATGACCATGTCGAGCTCTTGGGCCCCGTCCCGGAGCGCCTTGCGCGCCTCCATGGCCTTGATCTCCTTCGGCGTGGCGCCGAGGGGGAAGCCGATGACGGTGCACACCTTGGGCGCCGCGCCGCGGAGCCGCTGGGCGCAGCGCGCGACGTAGTACGGGTTCACGCACACCGAGGCGAAGCCGTACTGGCGCGCCTCGTCGCAGAGCTGGTCGATGTCCGCGTAGGTGGCGTCGGGCTTCAGCAGCGTGTGGTCGATGAGCCCGGCGAGGTCGCGCGGGACGTCCTTGGCGCCGAGCCGCGCCGACACGCGCAGGCCGCGGCCGGCGGCGTTGATGCGCCGGATGACGTCCTGCTGCTGGCTGACCGACGCGCCCCAGTCGGGGTGGCAGGTCGGGCAGTGCGCGCCCGCGGCGTGGGGCGCGATGGAGGCCAGCAGGCCGGGGTTGTCGCTGAGCACGCGGGTGATCGTCGCGACCAGCGCGTCGTAGTCGTGGGCTGCCGGGGTCATCCCTTCACCATGTGTGGAGGTCGTGGGGCCTGCGGCGCCGGGCAGGGCGGGGGTGGGCCCGCGCAGCCCGTCGAGGGCGTCGATCATCGCGACGCGGCGCAGGTGGCGGTCGACGGTACAGCTCGTGCCGAGGAAGGCGTCGACGATGGCGAGCGCGGCGGCCTCGTCGAGGTAGCCGGCGCCGAGGGTGAGGATGTGGGCGCCATTGTGCTCGGCGGCGTTCACGGCGGTCTTGGGGTCGAAGGCCATCCCGGCGCGCACGCCCTGGACCTTGTTGGCGACCATCGCCGAGCCGATGCCGGCGCCGTCGATGACGACCCCGCGCCAGGCCTTGCCGGTGGCGACCGCCTCGGCCGCCGCGCGGGCGAAGACCGGATAGTCGCAGGCCCCCTTGTCGTGGGTCCCGACGTCGAGGACCGGGACGCCGCGGCCGGCGAGGTGCCGCTTCACGGCCTCCTTCAGCTCGAAGCCTCCGTGGTCGCTCGCGACCACGACTGGGGCGGACGCAGTACCCATCTAGCTCCTCACCTCGGGGACACGCCGAGGGGACGCTAGCCCCCGAACGACGCGCTCGTCAAGCACGTCACGGCGCGGTGACCGGTATGGGATGGTGCGATGCAAAAGGCGGCGGCGGCTCACATCAGGGTGTGGAAGAGCTCGGGGCGCGGGTCGGGGATGACGACCTGGTTCACCAGGAGCCCCCGGCGGGCGACGACCTCGACCCCGGCCTCCATGGCGTAGCGGACCGCGTCCACGTCGCCGGTGAAGGTCAGGTAGGCCTTGCCGCCGAGCGCCATGGCGAGGCGGCAGCCGACCATCTCGACGAGCGCCGCCTTGGCGACCTTGTCGATGGCCTCGACGAGCGCCGCGACCGAGAAGGACTCGATGACGCCGAGCGCGCCGCGCATCATCGTCACCGACGTCGCCGACACGGCCGGGAAGACCGCGGGGTGGACGTCCGGGATGATGAAGTGGTCGATGGTCGCCTCGCGCGAGCAGGCGAGGCCGGCCTCGACCGAGGCCTCGACCTCGTAGAGCTCGCCGGCGACCATCACCATGTACTTGCCCGAGCAGATCGTGCGGGCCATGACGAGCTTGACGTCGGCCGCCTTGAGCATGCGGTCGGTGGTGTCGATCCCGCGGGCGATGCTCGACAGCTCGATGAGCGCCAGCGACGGCGGGGGCGGATCCCCGAAGCTCCTCCAGCTCATGACTACCTCTCCACCCAGATGGCGTTCTGGTCGATGTGCGTGACGCGGCCGTCGATCGAGCAGTGCACCGGCACGCCGAGCTTGCCGGCGGGCGGCTCGGCCAGCTTCTGGCCGAAGGCGACCTGGTCGCCGACCGACACGATGGGGACGCAGGGCGCCCCGATGTGCTGCTGCAGGCGAATCTGCACGCGGCTCGGCGTGACGGTGCGGTCGGTCATCGGGGCGTGGACGTCCCACTCCTCGAGCCCGAGGCGGCGCACCAGCGCCGGGATGGGGACGCGTCGCGCGTCGCGCATCGGGTGCGGCTCGCCGACGCCCGGGAGCAGCGCCGGCTTCTCCTCGAGGAGGCGGAAGATGCCCTTCGAGCGGATGCACATGTCCTTCGGCGGCAGGTCCTCGGGGCAGGCGTAGAGGTCGCAGATGCTGCACTCGCAGCACTGGATCCCGAGCTGCGCCCAGCCGAGCTCGGCCTCGCCCTCGAAGCCGACCGAGCGCATGACCTTGTGCGGCTCGATGGCGTAGCCGAGCAGGAAGCGCGGGCACAGCTCGGTGCAGTACATGCACTGGTCGCACGAGGACTTGGCGATCTGGACCTTGGTCTCCATCGGCGCGGTCTTGCGCTGGATGAGCTTGTGGCTCCGGTCCAGGACGATGTAGCCGCCGGAGTTCTTGACGAGCGGCGTGTCGAGGTCGTCGACGACCTTGCCCATCATGGCGCCGCCGTCGAGGAGCACCGGGTCGTCGACGGTCACGCCTCCGGCGAGCGCGAGCACCTCGCGGGCCGTCACGCCGATCGGGACGACCGCGCTCACCGGCTCGCGCACGCAGCCGGCGACGGTCAGCGCGGTGTGCGTGACCGGGATGCCGCGGGTCGCCCGCGAGATGTTGATGAGCGTCTCGACGTTGTTGACGACGCAGCCGACGTCGAGCGGGATGCCGCCCGGCGGGATGAGGCGGCCCATCACGTCGTAGACGATGATGACCTCGTCACCGGCCGGGTAGAAGTTGTCGTAGTAGTAGAAGTGGATGTCGGGGCCGACGTGCTGCTGCAGCTCCGCGATGGCCTCGGTGTACTTCTTCTTGATGGCGACGACGCCGCGCTTGGCCCCGGTGGCCTGCATGCCGACGCGCAGGCCGTGGATCATCTCCTCGGCGTACGCGCGCATGAGGCCCTGGTCCTTCTCGAGGAGGGGCTCGCACTCGGCGGCGTTGGCGATGTACGTGTCGACCTTCGCCTGGAGCTTGACGTAGGTCGGGAAGCCGGCGCCCCCGGCGCCGATGACCCCGGCCTCGCGGACCTGGTCCACGATCTGCTGCGTCATCTCGCTCTCCTGCCAGCGATGTGTGCGCTGCAGCGAGCGGGTCGGAGGGCCGACCGACGTGCAGCGACTTCGGGCGCGGACCCTAGCACGGGCTCGGGGTGCCGACAACGCGCTCGGGACGGCGTCTACGCGCACCTTTTGTGCGGGGTCGGTGTGGCGTTTCCGCGCCGATGTGATATCTCCCTCCCCCGGAGGTAGCCATGTCGAGCAGCTCGTTTTCGCTTCGCGCCTACGTCTTCGTCGATCAGCTCCAGCCGCAGCTGGCGCAGTTCATCGCCAAGGACAACCGCGTCTATGACCCGAGCGAGTACGACGCCGCGCTGCTGCTCGAGCTCGCGCCGGCGATGGAGATCCATCGCATGATCGACCTGGCGCTCAAGGGGACCAAGGCCCGCCTCGGGTCGGTGGTGACCGAGCGCATCTACGGCATGATGCAGGTGCAGCATGCCGATCAGGGCGAGGTCATCGAGGCCGGCGAGGCCGTGCTCCGCCAGACCGGGCTGACCATCGCCGACCGTGCCCACGTCGACGTGGTCACCAACATGATCATCCGCGGCATCGAGCAGGACCACGCCATCTACTTCACCGGCACCTCGAAGGGCTACATGGTGCTGGCGGAGGAGTCGGTCTTCATCCTCGAGTGCAGCCCCGCCGCCTACCTGACCCTCGCCGCCAACGAGGCGCTGAAGGCCGGGCGCGTCAAGCTCATCACGGTGCGGCCGTTCGGCGCGACCGGGCGCCTCGTCATGAGCGGCCCCGAGGCCGAGATCGACGTCGCCGCGGCGGCGGCCCTCGACAGCCTCAACGCGCTCAACGAGGAGCGCTCGGCGGCCCGCGCCGCGCTCGGCCTGAAGGACTAGCGGCGCCCGCCATGCGCAGGCCGCTCATCGCCGGGAACTGGAAGCTGAACCTCGGACCGGGGGCGGCCGCGGCGCTCGCGGTCTTCCTGCGGGACGCGCTCGCCGGGCGGGACGACGCCGACGTGGTGGTCTTCCCCACGGCGCTGTCGATCCCCGCGGTGGCCGCGGTGCTCGACGGCTCGGGCCTCGGCGTGGGCGTGCAGGAGATCGCCGCCGTCGCGAGCGGCGCCATGACGGGCGCCAACTCCGCGGTGATGGCGCGGGAGGCCGGCTGCACCTGGATGCTCGCCGGCCACTCCGAGCGCCGCCAGTACTTCGCCGAGACCGACGCCGGCGTCGGCGCGAAGGCCAAGGCCGGGCTCGCGGCCGGGCTCTATCCGATCGTCTGCATCGGCGAGACGCTCGAGGAGCGCCGGGCCGGCCGGGTCGACGAGGTGACCCAGCGCCAGCTCGCCGCGGCCCTCGCGCCGCTGTCGCCCGCCGAGCTCGCCCTCGTCACCATCGCCTACGAGCCGGTCTGGGCCATCGGCACCGGCGAGACCGCCACCCCCGAGCAGGCGCAGGAGGTCCACGCGGCGCTCCGCGGCTGGCTCCACGCCCACTACCCGGCGATCGCCGACACCGTCCGCGTCCTCTACGGAGGCAGCGTCAAGCCCTCGAACGCCGCGTCGCTCCTCGGGCAGCCCGACATCGACGGCGCGCTGGTCGGCGGCGCGAGCCTCATGGTCGGCGACTTCGTCGGCATCATCGACGGCGCGCGCTGAGCCATCGCCCGGGCGGGCGCCGCAGCGCGGCGCGCCGGCCTCGCGCTAGACGTAGTCGCGCCCCCAGACCGGGTGGGGCGGGGCGTCGGGGTACAGCGCACGGAGCTCGTGGTCCTCGCGGAGCTCGGTGGCGCTGGTCCAGCGGTGGGACAGGCTGACGTCGAGGTAGCGCTTGTGCGCGTCGAAGCAGCCGAAGCTCGTGGAGAGGCGGACGAGCGCGCCTTCGGCGGAGACCTCGTAGCCCTCGTGGACGATGTCGTGGCCGTGGACGACGAAGCCGTCGGGGCGGCCGAGGAGCGCCGCGAGGAAGCCGCGCGCGAGGGACGGGGGGCACGTGCGCGCCCACAGCAGCGGGCCGAGGATCGGGAGGGCGAGCACCTCGGGGAGGGTCCGCGGGAGCGGCCAGGGCACCTTGTAGTCCACCGCCTCGAGCTCCTCGGGCCCGGTGAGCGGGGTCGCGGGCGCGGCGTGGGTGACGACGACGCCGCTCGGGGACACCGCGACCAGCGGGAGCCCCGCGCAGAAGGCCCAAAAGCGCCGGAGCAGCGCGCCCGACATGCGCCGCTCGAGCGCGGCGACCTCGTCGTCGTGGAACTTCGCGGTGTGGACGCCGCCGACGTGGCCGTGCTCGTGGTTGCCGAGGAGCGCGTGCACGCGGCCCGGGTGCTCCTCGGCCAGCCGGAGGAAGGCCTCGAAGACGCCGATCGAGTCGTCCTCGTACCAGTCGCCGAGCCACGGGTCCCAGTCTTCGGGGGCGCGTTGCGGGCCGTGCACGAGGTCCCCGGAGAACACGACGTGGGTGTCGGGGTCCTCGGCGACGGCGCGCCGGAAGTGCGCGGCCATCGCCTCGAAGTCCCCCAGGTTTCCCTGGAGGTCGGTGCAGACGAGCAGGCGACCGTGCGCGGGCAGGCGGAGGACCTTCGACATGGTCGGTCGAGTCTCCGCCGGCCCGCACGCCCGCGCAAGCTCAGCGCAGCTCGAAGACGGCGCTGACCTGGACCGCGATCTGGATGCGCCCGCTCGCGAAGGTGTCGCCGTCGACCGAGGCACCGCCGGCGTTGACCACGAAGTTGGTGTAGGTCGGCTGGCTGATGGTGCTCACGCCGGGGTAGCCCTCGGTCACGGTCACCGCCTTGTCGACCCGCTGGCCGAGCGCCGTCGCCATCGCCTCGGCCTTCTGCCGGGCGGCCTTGAGCGCCTCGACCCGGGCCTCGGCCTTCTTGGCGGCGAGCTGGGTGTGGGAGAAGCGCACCGAGTCGATGCGCGTGACGCCCGAGCGGACGAGGGCCTGCAGCAGCGACTCGACCTTGCCCAGATCGGTGACCCGCGCGGTGATGTTGCGGCGCACCTGGTAGCCGCGCAGCTCCACCTTCGCGACGTAGCGGGTCGTCTCGTCGAGGGACATGATGTCGGTCTGGAGGTTCTTGCCGGAGAGGCCCGCGTCGTGGAGCACCTTCATGACCGACTTGATGCGCTCGTCGTTGTCCTCCACGGCGGCGTCGAGGTCGCTGAAGAACGAGTCCACCCCGAGGTGGAGCCAGGCCTCGTCGGGGGCGATGGACACCTCGGCCACCCCGGAGACCGAGAGCGTCGGGAAGGGGCGCGGCGCCTCGCGCGGGAGGTCGGTCGCGTCGGCGGCGCGGGCGGCGGGCGTGGCGTGGTCGAGGGCGTTGACGCCGCAGGCGAGGGCGACCGCGGCGGTGGCGGCGGCGATGGACAGCGTGAGGGTGCGCATGGGGGCTCCAGGGGGGCGTGCGTTCCGAGGGGCACCACCACGGCGCCCGCCCCGTATTGAACGCGGTCTCGCCGCCCGGATTGGCAAAGGTCGCGTAAAACGCTCCTTCGGCACGTCGTGACTGGACACCGGTCCGCCGCGTGCGCCCTTTGTTGCCGTGGCGGGCGGACCGGCGGAACATCGATGGGACTGTCCGCGCGCCGGAGGGGTGGTGTCCGACGAGCACTCCCGACTGTTCGAGACCGTGCGAGGCGCCCAACGGCCTCACGTCAACAGCTGCACGGCCGCGGTCGACCCGAAGGTCTTCGCCTACTTCCGCCTGTCGAACAGGGACGCCTTCGCGGCCGCCTGGCCATCGCTCCGCGAGCGCAGCGCCGCCCTCGGTCGCCCCGGGCTGGTCATGGCGGCGATGGACGTCCGCGGCGTCGCGGCGGTCGGCGCGGTCGCGGCCACCGACTCCCTCGCGACGGCGGTGATCGGCCGCCACTCCGAGGCCGACCTTCATCTGCCGGACGACCCGACGCTCTCGCTCCGCCACCTCGTCGTCCTCCTCGACCCGGTCGGCGAGTACGGCGACACGCGCTATCGCGTCCTCGACCTCGACAGCGGCCGCGCCTTCGCCGACGAGGAGGGCGAGGATCTCGACGGCATCGAGACCGACGGCCCGGCCTTCCTGACCTCGGCGAGCTACCGGGTCATCATCTTCCCGACCCGCGGCGACGGGTTCGCCGACCTGCCCGAGGACGCCTCGGCGTGGGAGGCCATCCCCCCGCGGGTCTACCACCCGCTCCGCGTCGCCGAGGCGCCGGCGCCCGGTCCACGCGTCATCCGGGAGGGCTCGCGCGTGCTGCGCCTCGCGGGCCCGGTCTACGAGGGCCGCGTCGACACCGACCCCGATCTCGCCGGGGCGCTCGTCATCGGCGACGCGCTCTTCGGCGTCGACGTCCCGAGCATCCAGCGCGGTATCCTCCTCGGACGCTACCCGCGCTGCTTCGGGGTCGAGGTCTTCGGCCGGGACGGGCTGGTCTCCCGCGTCCACGCCCTGCTCATCGCGTTCCGTGGCAAGCCCTGGGTGATCGACCTCGCCAGCACCAACGGCGTGTACGTCCTCGGAGAGCCGGTGCGACAGGCGCCGATCACCCCGGGTGCCCGCGTCTTCGTCGGCGAGACGTCCTTCGGCTGGATCCCGGGGAAGCGCAAGCGTGAGAGCTTCGACATCCCCGAGTAGCGGCGGTGCTCAGTACGCCGTCGGCCGTATCGGGCGCCGGGCGACGTCCACCACCGCCGCCGCGAAGGCCATCGCCGCCGCCTCGCAGTCCGGCTGGGCGCCGCTCAGGAACGCCGAGGCGAAGTTCGTCGCGCTCGGGGGCGGGTCGATCTGCGCCGGCTCGACCGCCGCCGCCTTCAGCGCCGCGTCGAGCGCGACCGTGAACTCGATGGGCGGCGCCACCAGGTAGGCCATCGACGAGCCCGGCGCGAGCCCCGCCACCTTCGAGAGGTAGTGCCCGAGGGAGGTGATGACGTGCGGGAAGACCGCGATCGTGCCGGCGTCGTTCGCCGCGTAGAAGCAGGCGTCGTGCGCGAGGCAGCGGAGCAGCGCCGCGAGCCCCTCGCCGACCTCGTCGGGATCGGCGCCGGCGATGACCCCGAGGATCTCGCCCGAGAGCGGTCCCGACGCGTGCGCCGCGCCGGCGTAGAACGACTTGGCGAAGACCACGTCCACCTGGGCGTGCTTGGTCGCCTCGTCGAGCGCCACGTAGGTCGGGTCGTCCTGATCACAGGTCACGAGCCCCAGCGAGACGTGCCGCTCGGGGTCGGCGCCGTAGGAGCGCAGGAGCGCCGGGTGCGCGGCCGGGATGTGCCGCACGCTCAGGACCTTGGGCAAGAGCGGCTCCAGGATCATCGCTCCACCTCCACCAGCCGCACCCGCTTCTGCGGGGCCCGATACGCCGTCCCCGCGGCCTCGCCCAGCTCCGCCGCGAGGTTCGCCAGATCCAGCGCCACGCCGCTCGTCCCCTGGTCGAGCATCGCCCGGGTCAGCACCGCCAGGCGGCGCCCGGCCTGCTCGGGCGGGGTCCCGCGGGCGTGGATGTTCGACATCATGTTGCGGTCGCCGTCGGTCTTGCCGACGCGCGGGCCAAACACCAGGTAGGCGCTGAGGCCGTCGCCGGTCCCGAGCCCGGGGCGCTCGCCGAGCAGGATCGCGGCGACCTTGGCGCCCACGGCCTCGCCGATCTCGTCCTCGAGCCAGACCCGCGCGAACTTCGCGCACATGGGCGTGCCGACCGTGAGGCCGCGCGCCTCGAGCTCGCGGGTATAGGCCTCGAGCAGGGCCAGCCCCGAGCCCATGCACGCCACGGCGCTCAGCCCGTCGGCCAGGATGGGCTGCACGTCGACCCCGCGCCGCGCGTCGCTGCGGAGCCGCGCCAGGCTGGCGTCGTCGAGGCGCCGCCCGAGGTCCGGCCGCAGCAGGAACTCGCGGTGGTCGGCGACCCGCGTCCGCAGCGGAAGGAGCCCGTTGCGGGCCGCCCAGTCGTCGGGCAGCTCGGTCCCGACCGCCTCGTGGGCCACCGCCAGCTCGGCCTGGAACTGCAGCACCACGTCGGTGGCGTAGCGCGTGCCGACGTGCCCGATCCCGAGGAGCGCCGTCGTGTGGGCGCTCGCCGCCTGGGCGTAGCGGCTCTCCGTCCGACGCGTCGGGAAGACGCGGACCGGGGGCGGCTCGACCTTGGGCAGGGGCGGCGCCGGCGGCAGCGGGTCCTGCGCGCCCAGCTCGTGACGCAGCGCAGCAACGAGCTCGCGGGTGCGAGACAGGGCGCTCATCGGATCGCCTCCGCGTCCCCGAAGCGCGGCCCGGGTCGGCCGTCGCGCATGATGCCGGCGGCCTCGAGCCAGGCGTCGAACTCCGGCGTCGGCCGCGACTCGAGCAGGCCGCGCACCGACGGGATGTCGTGGAACGACGTCGACTGGTAGTTCAGCATGATGTCGTCGCCGACGGGCAGCGACATCAGGTAGGCGCAGCCGGCGGCGCCGAGGAGGACCTTGAGGCTCTCGAGCTCGTCCTGGCTCATCGCCGAGTGGTAGGTGAAGCAGGCGTCGCAGCCCATCGGGAGGCCGAGGAGCTTGCCCATGAAGTGGTCCTCGAGCCCGGCGCGGGTGATCTGCGAGCCGGTCTCGAGGTACTCGGGCCCGATGAAGCCGACGACGGTGTTGACCAGGAAGGGCTTGTAGCGGCGGGCGAAGCCGTAGCAGCGCGCCTCCATCGTGACCTGGTCGGCGCCGTGGTGGGCGTCGGAGCTGAGCGCCGAGCCCTGGCCGGTCTCGAAGTACATGCGGTTGGGCCCGCGGGTCGTCGCCAGCTCGCGCATCATCGCGTACGCCTCGTCGACGAGGCCCACCGAGATGCCGAAGGCGGTGTTGGCCTTCTCGCTGCCCGCGAGGGACTGGAACATGAGGTCCATCGGCGAGCGGAGCTCCGAGAGCGCCCGCATCTGCACGGTGATGTGGGAGAGCACGCAGTGCTGGGTCGGGACGCCGTTTCGGCGCATCAGGTCGTGGAGGGCGCGCAGGATCTCGGCGGTGGACTCCGCCGTGTCGGTCGCCGGGTTGACCCCGATGACCGCGTCGCCGCAGCCGTAGCTGAGCCCCTCGCGGGTCGAGTAGAGGATGCCCTCGACGTCGTCGGTCGGGTGGTTCGGCTGGAGGCGCGAGCTCATGCGCCCCGGCAGGCCCAGGGTGTTGTTGGCGCGGACGACCACCTCGCACTTCCGCCCGACCACCATCAGGTCCATGTTGCTCATGAGCTTGCAGACGGCGGCCGCCATCTCCGGCGTGAGCCCCGGCGAGATGGCGCGGATGCGCGCCCCGGTCGTGCCGGTCTCGAGCAGCCACTCGCGCAGCTGCCCGACGGTCAGGTCCTGCACCGCACGGTAGGCCTGGTCGTCGAGGGTGTCCTCGACGAGCCGCGTGAGCTCGTCCTCCTCGTAGGGGACGACCGGGTTCTGGCGCAGCTGCGCCAGGGTCAGCTCGCTCAGCACCGCCCGCGCGGCGACGCGCTCGACGGCGTCGCGCGCGGCGATCCCGGCCAGGGCGTCGCCCGACTTGGGCGGGTTCGCCTTGGCGAGGACCTCCTTGATGGACTCGAAGCGGTACGTGCGACCGCGGATGGTGGCCCTCAGCGCCACAGCTGCCTCCGTGGGCCCCACCGACCGCCGGGGCCGCGGTCACTGTTGTCCAGCGCCGGGGGATTGACAAGTCGTGCCCGATCCACGACGCGTCCGGTTCGCGCTGCGTCCTTTCGGCGACGTGCCCGTCTTCCCGGGTGAACCAGCGCGAACCCAGGAGAACGCTGTGAGCGATGCCCGACACGACGAGACCCGCGACATCGTGCGCGACCACTACGCCGCCGTCGCCAAGGAGGGCGCCGGCTGCTGCGCCCCGAGCTGCTGCGGCGCCGACCCCGCCGCCTCCCTGGCCCTCGGCTACAGCGCCGAGGACCTCGCGGCCGTCCCCGACGGCGCCAACCTCGGCCTCGGCTGCGGCAACCCCCAGGCGATCGCGTCCCTGCGACGCGGCCAGACCGTCCTCGACCTCGGGAGCGGCGCCGGCTTCGACTGCTTCCTCGCCGCCCGCCAGGTCGGCCCCTTCGGCCGGGTGATCGGCGTCGACATGACGCCGGAGATGGTCGCCCGCGCCCGGGCCAACGCCCGCGTCCACGGGACGTCCAACGTGACGTTCCGCCTCGGGGAGATCGAGCACCTCCCGGTCGCCGACCAGAGCGTCGACGTGATCCTCTCGAACTGCGTCATCAACCTGTCCCCCGACAAGGCCCAGGTCTTCCGCGACGCCTTCCGGGTCCTCAAGCCCGGCGGGCGCCTCGCCATCGCCGACGTGGTCGCCATCGCCGCCATCCCCGAGGCGCTCCAGGAGCAGGCCGCCGCCCTCGCTGGGTGCGTCGCCGGGGCCGCCCCGGTCGCCGAGATCGAGGCGCTGCTGCGCGCCGCGGGCTTCGAGGACGTGCGGGTGACGGTGCGGCCCGAGAGCCGCGCGGTCATCGCCGGCTGGCTCCCCGGGAGCGGCGCCGAGGACGTCGTCGCCTCTGCCTTCGTCGAGGCCGTGCGCCCGGCGGCCGGCTGCTGCGCGCCGGACTGCTGCGCGTGAGCGCCTCCGCCCCGGAGGTGTCCTGGGACGCCGTGGCCGCGCGCCTGCGGCCCTTCGTCCGCGCCCGCGTCGCCAGCGAGGCCGACGCCGAGGACGTGCTCCAGGAGGTCCTGCTGCGGATGCTGCGCGGGCTTCCCGCGCTGCAGCAGAAGGACCGCCTCGGGGCCTGGATGTACCGCATCGCACACAGCGCCGTCGCGGACCACGGCCGCGCCCGGGCGCGGCATCCGCTGGCGTCCCACGAGCCCCCCGAGCCGGTCGCGGTCGAAGCCGTCGAGGAGGACGCGGAGGTGGCTCACGCGGTCGCGGGCGTCCTCGGGCTCTTCGTGGCGGCGCTGCCGGAGCCGTACCGCGAGGCGGTCACGCTGACCGACCTCGAGGGGCGGACCCAGCGCGAGGCGGCCGCGCTCCTCGGGCTGTCGCTGTCGGGCATGAAGTCCCGCGTCCAGAGGGGCCGCGCGAAGCTCCGATCCATGCTCGAGGCGTGCTGCGAGCTCGGGGTCGACGCGCGCGGGCGCGTCGTCTCCTGCGAGGTCCGGCGCGACGGAGAGCTCCCGCCGGGGTGCTGCGCGGACTGACGCGGAGCACCGCGGGACGCTCCCCGCTGAGCGCGCTGTGCGCTCGGCGGACTGGCGAGTCTGGACAGACGGCCCGCCCTGTCTCTCGGCGCGCCCGCGGGTCGACCGACCCGCGGGCGCGCGTCGCCGTGACCTCGGCCGGTCATTTTGACGCACCCCACCCGGGCCGCGGCCGCCCTGTCTTCGGGGAGGTGCCGGCCGACGCCCCCACGCAGCCCCACGGGAGGCAGCCCAGACGCCGCATTCGGGCCCGATCCGGGGTGGCCTTCGTGGCATGTAGCTTGCTATCCTTGCGGCCTAGTAGAATACGGCGCTCGGCTCCTCGGTCGGCGCTCTCTCTGGGAGTGCAATTGCGCACGCGTGGGTGTGTGCAATTGCACAGTCAGGATCGGAAGGTGCGCGATGGGGCGGCAGTATACGCGAACCCTGGGGCGACTTGGGCCGAGCCGATGGACGACCGCCGCGCTGATGGTGGCCACCGTGTCGACGGTGGCCGGCGCGGTGCTGCTGACGCCGACGCGGGCCGCCGCGACCGAGCTGACCGAGCTCGGGACCCAGCCGCCGCTGACCAACCCCCTCCGGCCGCCGAGCGACTGTGCGACGTGCCACGGAGACTTCGACGCGACCTCCCACCACGAGCCGTACCCGACGTGGGCGGGCTCGCTGATGGCGCAGGCGGGACGCGACCCGCTCTTCTGGGCGTCGCTGGACGTCGCGAACCACGACGTCCCGGGCGTCGGCGAGTTCTGCCTCCGCTGCCACGCGCCGGGCGCCTGGCTCGAGGCCCGCGTGCAGCCCCCGACGGGGACCCCCGACGGCTGTACGCTGGTGGGTGACCTGGACGCGCTCGACAACGACTTCTCCGGGGTGACGTGCCACTTCTGCCACCGGATGCAGGAGAACCCCGCGCCGCCGCCGGGACAGCTGTCGGTCTATTTCGAGAACGGCAACTTCTGGATCGACGATGTCGACTGCCCGGGCAAGCACGAGCCCTGTCGACACGGCCCCTACGACTACGACGCCGACGGCACCCGCCCGCCGAACCACGCGTGGGCGTACTCGGCCTACGTCTCGGGCTCGGCGCAGTGTGGCAACTGCCACAACGTGACGAACCCGGTCCTCAACCTCATCGTCGACGGCGCGGACACCGGGATCCGGATGCCGGTCGAGCGCACCTTCAAGGAGTGGCAGCAGAGCGACTTCGGCGACCCGGCGTCGCCGACCTTCGCCACCTGCCAGGACTGCCACATGCCGCAGGCCGAGGTCTCGCCGGCCTTCGCCTGCTCCCAGAAGAAGAACGACCGCACCGGGAACCTCGGCATCCACGAGTTCGCGGGCGGCAACGCCTGGATCCCCGAGGTGCTGCGCCTGGTCTATCCGTCGCTCGGCCTCGACGCGAGCCTGGCCGCCACGCGGGATGCGGCCATCGCCCTGCTGCAGACCGCCGCGATCGTGGACGTCGTGGCGGACGACGTCGTCGGGGCGGGCGGGACGCTGGCCGTGCAGGTGCGCGTCACGAACCTGAGCGGGCACAAGCTGCCGACCGGCTACCCCGAGGGGCGGCGGATGTGGCTCCAGCTCGAGGTGCGCGACATCGACGGGGCGCTCGTCTACGAGAGCGGCGCCTACGACGCGGCCACCGGCGTGCTCGAGCACGACGCGCAGGCGCGCATCTACATGAACGAGCCGGGCATCTGGAACCGCAACGGCACCGGCGAGTGCGACGTGAGCGACGAGTCCGGGAGCCCCATCTTCCACTTCGCCCTCAACAACTGCTTCCACATCGACAACCGCATCCCGCCGCAGGGGTTCATCGGGGGCGACGACCTCGAGACGCGGCCGGTGGGCCACACCTACCCGGAGACGAGCCCGGGCTCCGGCATCCTGGTGAACTACGACCTCGTGGACTACGCCGTTCCGGTGCCGGCGAGCACCGTCGGGCCGCTGTCGGTCGTCGCGACGCTCCGCTACCAGACGACCAGCAAGGAATACATCGAGTTCCTCGACAACCAGGCGACCGAGCACGACTTCCCGGACGACTGCATCACGCGCAACGGCACGACCCTGCAGATGACCCGCGCGGCGTTCATGCTCGACCTGTGGCAGAGCTACAACCGGAGCCCGCCGGTCGACATGGCGTCCGGCGCCGCGAGCGTCGCGGTCGATCCGGGGGCCGTCTGCGACAACGGCGTGGTCGAGGACGGCGAGACCTGTGACCCCGTCGTGAGCTGCCCGACGGCGTGCGACGACGGCGAGGTGTGCACCCTCGACGCGATGACCGGCGCGCCGGCGACCTGCGACGCCCTGTGCGTCTACACGCCCATCACGGCCTGCGCGGGCGGCGACCTGTGCTGCCCTGCGGGGTGCAACGCGAACACCGACGGCGACTGCGACCCCGTGTGCGGGAACTCCGCGGTCGAGCCGGGCGAGACGTGCGACCCGGTGGCGAGCTGCCCGACGGCCTGCAGCGACGGCGACGTGTGCACGACCGACACCCTGACCGGCGCGGCGGCGACCTGCGACGCGGCCTGCGTCTTCACGGCGATCACGGCGTGCGCGGGCGGCGACCTGTGCTGCCCCGCGGCCTGCGACGCGAACACCGACGCCGACTGCGACCCGGTCTGCGGGAACTCCGCCGTCGAGGCGGGCGAGACGTGCGACCCGGTGTCGAGCTGCCCGACGACGTGCAGCGACGGGGACGTGTGCACGACCGACACGCTCGCCGGCGCGCCCGAGACCTGCGACGCGGCCTGCGTCTACACCGAGATCACGGCGTGCACGGGCGGCGACGGTTGCTGCGCGCCGGGGTGCAACGCCAACAGCGACGCCGACTGCGACCCGGTCTGCGGCAACTCGGTCCTCGAGGCCGGCGAGACCTGTGACCCGGCGGCGAGCTGCCCGACGACGTGCAGCGACGGCGACGCCTGCACCGAGGACAAGCGCGTCGGGACGCCCGAGACCTGCGACGTCGCGTGCATCTTCCCGGCGATCACCGCGTGCGTCGGCGGCGACCAGTGCTGCCCGGCGGGCTGTGACGCGACCAACGACGCCGACTGCGACGCCGTCTGCGGCAACTCGGTCCTCGAGGCCGGCGAGACGTGCGACCCGGTGTCGAGCTGCCCGACGACGTGCAGCGACGGCGACGCCTGCACGACCGACGCGCTGACCGGCGCGCCGGAGACCTGCAACGCCGCCTGCGTCTTCACGGCGATCACGGCGTGCGTCGGCGGCGACGGCTGCTGCGCGCCGGGGTGCAACGCCAACGACGACTCGGACTGCGACCCGGTCTGCGGCAACTCGGTCGAGGAGCCCGGTGAGACCTGTGACCCGGTGTCGAGCTGCCCGACGACGTGCAGCGACGGCGACGCCTGCACGGCCGACACGCTGACCGGCGCGCCCGCGACCTGCGACGCGGCCTGCGTCTTCACGGCGATCACCGCGTGCGTCGGCGGGGACGGCTGCTGCGCGCCGGGGTGCAACGCCAACGACGACGCGGACTGCGACCCGGTCTGCGGCAACTCGGTCGAGGAGCCCGGCGAGACGTGCGACCCGGTGTCGAGCTGCCCGACGGCGTGCAGCGACGGCGACGCGTGCACGACCGACACGCTGACCGGCGCGCCCGCGACCTGTGACGCGGCCTGCGTCTACGCGCCCATCACGGCGTGCGTCGGCGGGGACGGCTGCTGCGCGCCGGGGTGCAACGCCAACACCGACTCGGACTGCCAGCCCGTGTGCGGGAACTCCGCCGTGGAGGCGGGCGAGACCTGTGACCCGGTGTCGAGCTGCCCGACCTCGTGCAGCGACGGCGACGCGTGCACGGCCGATACGCTGACCGGCGCGCCCGCGACCTGCGACGCGGCCTGCGTCTTCACGGCGATCACGGCCTGCGCCGACGGGGACGGCTGCTGCCCGGCCGGCTGCAACGCCAACACCGACTCGGACTGCCAGCCCGTGTGCGGGAACTCCGCCGTGGAGGCGGGCGAGACCTGCGACCCGGTGTCGAGCTGCCCGACGACGTGCAGCGACGGCGACGCCTGCACGGTCGACGCGCTCACCGGCGCGGCCGCGACCTGCGACGCGGCGTGCGTCTTCACGGAGATCACGGTGTGCGTGGGCGGGGACGGCTGCTGCGCGCCGGGGTGCAACGCCAACAACGACGCCGACTGCCAGCCCGTGTGCGGGAACTCCGCCCTCGAGCCGGGCGAGACCTGCGACCCGGCGTCGAGCTGCCCGACCGCGTGCAGCGACGGCGACGTCTGCACGACCGACACGCTGACGGGCGCGGCCGCGACCTGCGACGTGGCCTGCGTCTTCAGGGCGATCACGGCGTGCGTGGGCGGGGACGGCTGCTGCGCGCCCGGGTGCAACGCCAACAACGACGCCGACTGCGAGCCGATCTGCGGCAACGCGGTCAAGGAGCCGGGCGAGACCTGCGATCCGGTGTCGAGCTGCCCGACGGCGTGCGACGACGGCGCCGCGTGCACGGCGGACACCCTGACGGGGAGCGCCGACGGCTGCACCGCGAAGTGCGCCTTCACCCCCATCACGAGCTGTACGGACGGCGACGGCTGCTGCGCCGACGGGTGCGACGCGACGACGGACGGCGACTGCTCGGCGAGCTGCGGCAACGGCGTGGTCGAGGCCGGCGAGACCTGCGACCCGCCCGAGAGCTGCCCGACGTCGTGCGACGACGGCGACGTCTGCACGGTCGACACGCGGACGGGCTCGGCCGCCGCCTGTAGCGCCGTCTGTGGTCATCTCGTCATCGACGAGTGCGTGGACGGCGACGGCTGCTGCGCCGGCGGGTGCAACGCGACGACCGACTCGGACTGCGCGCCCAGCTGCGGCAACGGCGTGATCGAGGCGGGCGAGACGTGCGACCCGCCCGGGAGCTGCCCGACCTCGTGTGACGACGGCAACGCCTGCACGGACGACGCGCTGACCGGCTCGGCGGCGGCCTGCACCGCGGCCTGCGGCCACAGCGCCGTCAGCGTGTGCGCGGGTGGGGACGGGTGCTGTCCGACGGGCTGCGACGCGACGACGGACTCGGACTGCACGCCGAGCTGCGGCAACGGCGTGGTCGAGCCGGGCGAGGCCTGCGACCCGCCGGGGAGCTGCCCGACGGCGTGCGACGACGGCGACGTCTGCACGACCGACACGCTGACGGGGTCGGCGGCGGCCTGCACCGCGGTCTGCGGACACAGCGCCGTCACGACCTGCAAGGCCGGGGACGGGTGCTGCCCGACGGGGTGCGACGCGACGACGGACTCGGACTGCGCGCCGAGCTGCGGCAACGGCGTGATCGAGCCGGGCGAGACCTGCGACCCGCCGGGGAGCTGCCCGACGGCGTGCGACGACGGCGACGTCTGCACGGCCGACGCGCTGACGGGGTCGGCTGCGGCCTGCACCGCCGCCTGCGGCCACAGCACCATCAGCGCGTGCGCGGACGGCGACGGCTGCTGCCCGGCCGGGTGCGACGCGACGACGGACTCGGACTGCGAGCCGAGCTGCGGCAACGGCGTGGTCGAGCCGGGCGAGACCTGCGACCCGCCGGGGAGCTGCCCGGCGGCGTGCGACGACGGCGTCGCCTGCACCTTCGACACCCTCACCGGGTCCGCGGCCGACTGCAGCGCCGCGTGCGAGCACAGCGAGATCACCCTCTGCTCCGACGGAGACGGCTGCTGTGCCGCCGGCTGCGACGCGACGACGGACACGGACTGCTCGGCGAGCTGCGGCAACGGCGTGGTGGAGCCGGGGGAGACCTGCGATCCGCCGGAGAGCTGCCCGACGGCGTGCGACGACGGCAACGCCTGCACGATCGACAGCCTGACGGGGTCGGCGGCGGCCTGCAGCGCGGCCTGCGGGCACAACACGATCACCACCTGCGAGGACGGCGACGGCTGCTGCGCGGCGGGCTGCGACGCGACGACGGACGCGGACTGCTCGGCGAGCTGCGGCAACGGCGTGGTGGAGCCGGGGGAGACCTGCGATCCGCCCGAGAGCTGCCCGACGGCGTGCGACGACGGCGTCGCCTGCACCCTCGACACGCTGACCGGGTCGGCGGCGGCCTGCAGCGCCGCGTGCGGGCACAGCGAGATCACGACCTGCTCGGACGGGGACGGCTGCTGCGCCGACGGCTGCGACGCGACGACGGACGCCGACTGCTCGGCGAGCTGCGGCAACGGCGTGGTCGAGGCGAACGAGACCTGCGACCCGCCGGAGAGCTGCCCGACGGCGTGCGACGACGGCGACGCCTGCACCATCGACACGCTGACGGGGTCGGCGGCGAGTTGCAGCGCCGAGTGCAGCCACGCGCCCATCAGCGCGTGCGCGGACGGCGACGGCTGCTGCGCGCCGGGCTGCGACGCCAGCGTCGACGCGGACTGCGGCGGCGGGCTCCTCTGCGGCAACGGGGCCCTCGACGAGGGGGAGACCTGCGATCCGGCGGAGAGCTGCCCGACCACGTGCGATGACGGCGACGCCTGCACGGTCGACTGGATGAGCGGCTCCGCCGAGACCTGCGACGTGGTGTGCGACCACGGGAGCATCCAGCGCTGCGTCTCCGGCGACGGCTGCTGCCCCACGCTCTGCGGCTACGAGGAGGACAGCGACTGCGCGCCCCCCGAGCCGACCGCCGACGGGTGCAGCTGCGACGCGGGGCCGGGCGGCTCCGGGCCGGCCACGGCGCTCCTCGCGCTGGGCGTGCTGCTCGGGCTGCTCGTCCGCCGCCGGGTCGTCCACCGCCGACGGTAGGCGGCTTGGGGCCGGTGTCGCGCGGACGGGATGTCAGGTGTGGGTTGGAAGACCCTTTTTCTGCCACGAAGGACACGGAGAACACGGAGGGGAGGGCGTCGCGCTGGGAGCGTCCGGCGTGCACCGAACCACCCCCTCCGTGACCTCCGTGGTGACGAGGGGCCGCTGGCTCTGGCGGGCTGTCGTCAACGGGGCGTCGCGGGGGCGGTCTCTCGCGGGAGCTCGAACCAGACCCCGGGCTCGGGGACGGTGAGGCGGATCTCGGGCAGCTCGGCCGCCATCCGCTCGGCGAAGGCGGCGACCGGGTAGGGCTCGGAGAAGGCCGGGAAGAAGTCGTCGAAGTGGTGCAGCACGACCGCGCGCGGGCGGAGGATCCGGAGGGCGGCGAGGTAGTGGTCGATGACGTCGCTGCGTCCGGCGAAGGGCAGCAGGAAGGTCGTCGGCGCGAGCCGCGCCAGGGCCTCCCAGTCGCCGCCCCCGGAGCCCGAGTGGAGGACCCGCTCGTCGCCGAGCTCGAGCAGGAAGTCGCTGTTGGAGCCGATCGGGTAGCGCCGGACGAGGCGCAGCAGCCGGAGCAGCGCGCCGCCCCGAACGACCCGGGCCACCGTGCGGCCCACCATCCGCGCGTCGAAGCGGATGTGGCGCGACGGGAGGACGCGGACGACGGCCTCGCCCCACGGGACAGCGTCGGCGTCCTCCGCGGCGACGAGGCGCTCCTCGGGGACCTCGGCGCGGCGCAGGCGGGACAGGCACGCCCGGGGCGCGACGACCCGGGCGCCCGAGGCGAGCGCCACCGCCGCCGCGTCCTGCGCGTGGTCGAAGTGCCCGTGGGTGATCAGCACGAGCGAGGCGTCCGCGAGGTCCTCGGGCGCGAAGCGGAGGTCGGGCACGGCGCCCGGCGGTCGCGAGAGGTAGGGGTCGAGGGCGAGCTCATGGCCGCGGTAGCGCACCTGGAAGCCCGCGGTTCCGAGCCAGCGCAGGGCGATGGGGTGGCGTTCGGACGTCGGCGCGTTCATCCGGCGATGAGGCGCCACCGCGGCGTCCGTGTAAAGCCGCGTGGTCGCGTCAGGGGGCGCCGGAGTGTCGGTCCGGCGCGGGGCGAGCGCTGGGCTTCAGGACCGCGAGCGCGTCGGGGGGGAGGCTCCCGAGGTGCGGCACACCGTCGATGACGTAGGCTGGGGTTCCGGTCAGTCGGAGGCGGATTCCCGCTTCGATGTCGGCGGTGACGGTGGTGCCGGTGGCCTCGGCGGCCATGCAGCACTGGAAGTCGTCCATATCGAGCTCGAGGCGGCGGGCGAGGGCGTCGGCGGAGGTCCCGTCGCGGCGGATCTCGTCCTGCCGCTGGAAGAGCAGGTCGTTCATCTCCCAGAAGCGCCCTTGCTCCCCGGCGCAGACCGCGACGCGGGAGAGCTCGCACGCGCGCGGGTGGAAGACGCGCCCGGTCAGCAGGCGGTTGCACGCGCCGTCGAGCGGGAAGTGCCGGTGCACGACGCGAATCTGTCCGGGGTACTCGGAGAGCAGGCGACGCATGCGCATGTGCGCGCTCCGGCAGTGGGGGCACTGGTAGTCGGTGAACTCCTCGACGACCAGGACCGCGTCCGGTCCGCCGACCCACGGGTGCCCCTGGTCGTCCTCGGACTGGACGACGGCGCCGGCGCGCGGGGCTCGGTGCTCGGCGCAGTCGCAGTCTTCGCCTCGGTCGCAGCCGGGGGAGGGGACCGCCTCGCCGGCCCAGCGCTGGGACGCGGGGGCCGCGCCCGGGTTGTGGGCCTCCTCGAGCGCGTCGGTGGGGCGCTCGGCGGCCTCCGTCTCGGCGGCCAGGGCGGCGTCGATGGGCGGCTGGACCCAGGCCGCGGTCGCCCCGAACCCGGCGGCGAGGGCCACGGCGGCGAGGGAGAGATGCCCCACGAAGGCCAGCGGGCGCGAGAAGAGCCAGCCGAGGTCGCTGCGGATCGCCGCGACCGGGGAGCAGCCGTCGGCGCGGCAGGCGACCAGCACGAGCACGAGCATCGCGACGTTGACCGCGTCGGTCGCCAGGCAGAGCGTGCACCAGGCGCCGATCTCGAAGGCCATCAGCCCGGCCAGGAACAGGCCGAAGCCGACGCTGACGGCGGACACGAGCAGGAGGATCCCGCGCTCGCGACGCCGCCGACCGAGCCACAGCCCGGCGATCGCCAGCGCCGCGACGACGGCGTAGGCGACGACGGCCCAGAGCGCCGTGGGCACGCCCCAGAGGGTGGCCCACGCGCTCCTCTCGACGGCGTCGCAGTTGATCGTCTCGCTGATGTTGCAGGCGCTGACGAAGTCGTCGGGGGCGACCCGGAGGTTCACGTAGACCGTGGTGCTCTCGACGTTGATCACCGCGCCGACGATCGCGAGCAGCAGGATCGCGACCATGGCGACGGGCCAGGTGCGCGACGGGGAGGGGGGCGCATCGGGGAGCTGGCGGGGTTCGCGCATCTCGACATCCGCGGGTCGGAGGAGCGCCGCGGGACCGTCCGTGGCCCTGTGAGGTTCCCTGGTCGACGGCGCTAATGCAAGAGCATTGCAAATGTGAAATATTTGCAGCTCTCCTCCGGACCGGCGCACGCGGCGTTCGCCGGCGGAACCGCGGGTCTGGCCGGCGCGCGCCTCAGTCGCGGAAGTCGGGCGTGTAGAAGACGCCGGGCGGCGTGGCCGCGGAGTCGATGACGTACTCCACGCCGACCTCGGTGAGGTCGGTCGGGAAGGCCGCCAGTCGGCACCCGGCGCCGACCTGGGTGCCGCCGTAGGAGCAGCCCACGCCCGTCGCGGCGTAGTAGACCCCGGGCGCGTCGCCGTCGGTGACCAGCCAGTAGCCGGGCACCGCCCCGTTGAGGTCGCCGGGGGCGAAGGTCCAGATGCGGCAGCGCGCGCCGTCGGCGACGCCGCCGTTGACGCACGGCCGGTCGTTGGGCCGACACGGGCTCTCGCGGACGGTGGCGCCGTCGACGCAGCCCGTGCCTTCCTCGAAGAGGCCGCCGTCGGGGCAGTACTCGGCGTTGTCGGTGCCGCAGGCGACGTAGTTGCGGACGTAGTCGATGTGCAGCGTCTGCGGGCCGAAGGTCGTCCACGCGCTCTCGGCGACCCAGGTCGAGTGGTTGAGGATCCAATAGAAGGGGGCGGTGGGGAAATTCGAGCTCTGGAAGGGCGCGAGCCCCGCGGGCGTCCCGGCGGCGACGTTGGCCACGGTCCCGACCGCGATGGTGCCGGTCTTGACGTCGTTGACGTAGAAGTCGAGCCGATCCTCGGTCCACTCGACCGCGAAGAGGTGGTCGCGCCGCCAGAACTCGTCCGCCGTGCGCTCGACGCTGGTGTAGCCCTTGTCGAGGTGGACGCTCACGCCGCCGGCGGTCGCGCAGGCGCCGGGCCCGTCGGCGTCGATCTCCTGGCCGGTGGCCGCGAGGTAGCACTTGCCGTGGTGGTAGGTCTGGTAGACCTCGTTGGCGGCGTCGCGCGCCTCCATGACGTCGATCTCGCCGCCGTCGTAGGGCCAGCCCCCGGTCTCGGGCATGAGCCAGGTCGCCGGGAAGGCCCCGGTCCCGCGCGGGATGCGCGCCTTCGCCTCGAAGCGCCCCATCTTCTGCATGAAGCCGCGCGCGTGCGCGACGCCGTCGGCGTCGATCCAGGGCTTGTTCGACGGGATGTAGCTCATCACGGCGCCGTTGAGGATCGGGCAGGTGAGGTTGCGGAAGCCGAGCGACGGCGCGTAGTCGATGTTGTCGCGGCAGCGGTAGGTCTGGTTGGCGTAGTAGATCCCGGGCCAGCGCGGGTCGGCGTCGACCCAGTAGCTCACGCCGGTCTCCTCGAGGAAGTGCGGCGGGAAGCCGATGACGCCGCAGTTCACGCCGCCGAAGGTGCCGCCGTAGGGGCAGCCGCCGTTCACCGGCGCGTAGTAGACGCCGGGCCAGGCCGGGTCCGGGTCCACCCAGTAGTCGACGCCCTGGGTCAGCACGCCGGCGTCGAAGGCGTAGACCTGGCAGTTGGGGCCGCCGAGGGTGCCGCCGTAGATGCAGTCGTACTCGACCGGGGCGTAGGTCGCCGAGAGCTCGAGGTAGCCCTTGCCGGAGGCGTCCACGCGCACCTGGGAGGCGTCCATCTTGGCCGACCAGTGGCCCTGGTAGTCGGTCGCCATCCAGTTGACCATCTCGTAGAGGGTCCAGTGGCACTTGTTCAGGTCGGAGAGGCGGTCGCGGATGAGCTGCCCGTAGAGGGTCGCGACCTCGCCGTCGGTGAGCGAGGCGGTGTCCTGGCTCGGCGCCATCACCGCGATGGCCGCGACGAAGTTGGCGCGGGTGGGCGGGAAGAAGGCCTGGCCGGGCTTGTCGGAGAGGTCGCAGTCGTGGGTCGAGCCGGGCCAGATGTGGCACTGGGGGGCGAGCTCGTCGAAGCAGTAGCCGTCCGACGGGGCGCCGGCGGGACCGCGGAAGTCGTCCTCGAAGGTGACGCGCCAGTGGGGGCGCGTGACGTGGACCGGCGGCGCGGGGCCGACGTCGGCGTCGCTGGCGGTGTCGGCGACCGTGTCGGCGGGGGCGACGTCCTCGTCGACGTCCTCGACGAGGTCGGCGAGCGCCGTGTCGTCGTCGCTCTCGGTGTCGGGGGGGACGGAGGTGTCGGTCTCGGCGCTGTCGGCGTCGCCGGCGGTGTCCTCCGTGGCGGCGGTGTCGGCCGTCACGTCGGGTTCGAGGATCAGGGTGTCCGCGCCGTCGCCACCGGTCGAGCCGCCGCACGCGGCCAGGACGAGGGAGGCCGCGAGCGCGAGGCGCGCCGCCCGCGACCCGAGAGGGCGTGGCTCGGGGGAGCGCAGGTGAGCTGTATTCATCCCGCGACGTTAGAGCGTGCGCCCGGGCGCGGCAAGCGACGGGCTCAGCGCGCCTCGGCGGTCGCCGCGCTCACGGCGGCGACGAGCGTCTCGTGGATCGCGTCGAGGGTGCGCTCGATCGGGGCGCCGCCGCGCCAGGCCAGGGCCACCGTGCGCTTCGGGACCGGCTCGGTGAAGGGGCGGGTCGCGAGGAGCCCGGCGCCGTTGGCGATCCGGGCCGCCATCGCCGGCAGCAGGGTGACGCTCTCGGGCGACGACGCCGCCATCGACACCAGGGTCGCGAGGCTCGTCGCGCGGAACCCGGCCTCGCGGGCGCCCGAGCGGTAGCAGACGTCGAGGACCTGATCGCGGAAGCAGTGGCCGTCGTCGAGCACGTAGACCTGCAGGTCGGCGAGATCCTCGGCGCGGGGCGGCGCGGCGCGCGTGATGAGCGGGTGCCCGGGCGGCGCCGCGAAGAGGAAGGGGTCCGTCGCCAGCGGGCGGACGCTGAGCTCGCCCAGCTCCGACTCCAGCGCGAGGATGGCGGCGTCCAGCGTTCCGGCGTCGAGGGCGTCGACCAGGGTGGGGGTCTTCTCCTCGGTCCAGGTGAAGTCGAGCTCGGGGAAGGTGTGGCTGAGCGCCGGCGTCAGCGCGGGCAGCAGGTACGGGGCCATCGTGGGGATGATGCCGATCCGGACCAGCCCCCGCCGCGGG
>SBGO01000259.1 GCA_006226565.1 Deltaproteobacteria bacterium
AGCGGGTCGCGTCCCGGCCCGAGGACCCTCGCGCCCCCGAGCCGCCGTCGCCGCCGTCACCGCCGTCACCGCCGTCGCCGCCCACCGCGCGGACGACGATCTCGCCGAGCGCGTCGAGGGGGGCGTGGTCCGACACGGGGCGCGCGCCGTAGCCGCCGGAGACGCACTGCCCGCCGACCTCGAGGGCGCTGTCGACGGTGGCGAGCCCGAGGAGGACGCGCCCCGCCGGGCGTCCGGGCGTGGCGTAGCCCGCGTCGCCGCCGTCGGAGCCGTCCCCGCCGGAGAACATCCCGCTCGACCCGTGGTAGCCGTCGGCCCCGTCGCTCCCGCGTGCGCCATCGACGATGTAGACGAGATCCATGGCCGAGAGGATGCCCGAGGACGCGGTCGCGGTCACCCGCGGCCGGCCTCACTCCGGGCGGCGCACGACGCTGAAGGAGACGAGGGTCGGCCAGTCGTCGGCGCAGGCCGCCTCGTCGCGCCCGCCGAGATGCACGGTGCGCGCGTGGTGCAGCGTGTACGCGCGTCCGCCGAGGTCGACGTCGGCGCTCGCCTCGGGGGCGACGGTCGTGCCGGCGAGGAGGAGGCTCTCGGCGGTGAAGGTCCGGTTGCAGCCGTCGGGGAGCGTCAGGCAGTAGGCGAGCGGGGCGCGTGCGACGGTCCCGCCGCCCGTCCCGTGGAGGGTGTGCGGGAGCTCTCGCTCGGGCCGCCCGAAGTACATCCAGTCGTGGACGGCGAGCAGCAGCGCGCCGTCGCCGTCCACGACCTCGATCCCGTTGATGGCGCCGGTGTCGCCGCCGAGGGTGGAGCCGCGGTGGAGGTGGATCTCCACGGGGTCGCTCGGGGTCAGCGCGGCGAGCGTCTCGACCGGGAGCGAGAAGACGACCCGCACGTTTGCGGCGCCGTCGCGGCTCAGGACCAGCGCGGAGGCCGGGTCGCCGCAGCGGATGAGGGCGTCGCCGGTGCAGGTCGGGGCGTCGTTGGAGGGGGACACGGACGCCCAGTGCGCGGTGAAGGTGTCCGGGAGGACGGCGTCGCCGGCGTCGACCCGGACGACCTCGCTCGTCAGCTGCGGGAAGTAGCAGGCGCCGCCGCTCCCGCAGACGTCCTCGCGCGTCGTGTACCAGGTCGCGGGGCAGCAGCGCTCGCAGGCGCACGGCGAGACCGAGCAGTCGCGGTTCATCTCGTTGCAGGTCCAGGACGCCTCGCCGGTGTCCCAGGGGGCCGTGCGACACACCTCGCCGGTCGCGTCGGTGCAGGCGGGCACGGTGGCGGTGGCGGCGATGACGCCGAGGGCGAGCAGGGGGAGTCGGTGGCTCATGCGTTCCCTCGCGACGGGGCGAATGGGGGCCCCGGCCAGACCGCGCATTCCATGTGCCAGCGGCCGGCGGGGCCGTCGGGGCTCACCCGAAGATGGCGACGAGCTGGCGGCTGGTGACGGCGAGGTGGCCGTCCGGGGTCCACAGGCGGGCGCCGGCCTGGGCGTAGCCGCCCGCGGCCGCGTCGGCCTGCGCGTCGTAGTACCACCAGCCGTTGGGGTCGGGGCGGCCCGCGCCGGCGGGGGGCGCGACGACCTCGAGGTTCCAGGTCAGCGAGGACGCCGGCGCCACCTTGCGGAGCATCGGCAGCACCGGGACCGGCCACGCGTCGGTGAGCGCCAGGGCCAGCTCGGTCGCGTCGAGGCCGGGCTCCTCGTCGCGGAAGCGGCACCAGCCGGACAGCGCCGACACGTCCACGCCCGAGAACGGCATCGCGTCGGCGGTCCAGCGGTACTCGAAGTGCTGGGTGAACTCCGGAACGACGTTCGGGATGTACGGGAAGGGCGTCAGCGTCTCGGGCGCACCGGCGGCCGGTCGCGGCGGCGCGGCGAGGGCGACCGTGCTCTCGCGGCCGTCCGCGAAGACGGCCAGGAGCACCGCGCGCGCCTCCCCGTCCTGCATGAGGCGCACGAGGTACTGTGAGGCCACGCGGCCCGCCCGGAGCGGCTCGATGGCGAGGTCGACGCGCCCCGGCGCGATGGGCCCGACGAAGCTCACCTGCAGCGCGCGGATCGGCCGCTCGGCCCCGGCGCAGCGGCGCGCCGCGCGGTAGGCGAGGGCGGCGACGAGCCCGCCGTAGGTCGCGCGTCCCTGGCCCCATCCCTCGGGCACGTCCACGGCGAAGCACGCGCCGTCCCCGCAGACCACCCCGTCGAGCACTTGACCGAACCGCATGGCGTTTCCTCCGTCTCGCCCTCGCAGCCCTATCAGCCCGGCCCCCCGGCGCCAAGCGATACCTCGACGTACGGGTTGACGCGCGCCGCGCCGGCATAGTGTCATCGAGGTTGGCGCAGCCACGCGCCGGGCTCGGAGGAGGGTTCGTGATTCGATCTCGTGTCGCGCGACGCGCGCCCCTGCTCCTCGTCACGGTCCTTCTTTCGGCGTGCGCGACCGTCGCCGCGTCGACGGGCGAGTTCGCGCGAACCGACGATCCGGACCTCACGGCGCGCTACGGGACCAAGCAGCTCGTCGCCAGCGGGCCGGTGGCTTTCGCCGCGGTCGCCGCGGGACTCCGGGCGCAGGGGTTCGAGGTCGCCATCGCGAACCGCGACCGCGGCTTCATCCGCACGGAGCCGAAGCAGGTCGCGCTGTCCGCGCGCTCGGACGCGTTCGGCGGCGCGTACCTCGTCGAGCGGACCTTCCAGGTCGTCGCCGAGCTGACGCGCGCCGACGGCCGGGTGAAGGTGGCGCTGAAGATCTACCACTACCGCAACGGGGTCGACGTGACGGCGCGAGAGCTCGTGCGGCCGGCCGTGCTCGTCGAGATCTGGCGGCAGGTCTTCGACGCCGTCTACGACGCGCTCCCCGCGCGGGAGCCCGCGCCGACCTCGGAGGTGCTGTGAGGCGGCTCGTGGCATTTCGAAAATCGCAAGTGCCGTCGATCGCACCGCGCCGGCGCGAATCGCGCGTATCGGCGGTGAGGCTCGTGAGCGGGCTTCTCGCCATCGGGTTCGTGCTCGCCAGCTGTGGTCACCGGGTCGTCATCTGCCGGGGTCAGCGCGGGGCGATCGTCTGCGCCGAGCGCTGGGTCCGTGGCGGCGACTTCGAGGCGATGCCGGACCGCGAGCACGTCCCGGAGTCCTCGGATCTCCGCGTGCCCTATGACGAGGGCTCCGGCGCCCAGGCCCGCGATCCCGCGACGCTCATCGGTCAGCGCGTTCGGATGCAGCTCGAGGACGGAGAGGAGATCTGGGGGAAGCTGGTCGGGGTGACCGACGACGAGGTCATCGTCAACCACGGCGGCGCCGAGCGGCGCTATCCGCCGGGCGACATCGCGCTGGTCGCGCCGCTCCGCGACTGACGGGCGGCGGTCGGTCGCGTTTCGTCAATGAAGTTGACGATGCACGGGGGTGAGCTAGGCTCACCCCATGGGCGAGATCTACGTCAGCGTCGACGTCGAGGCGGACGGCAAGATCCCCGGCATGAGCTCGCTGCTCTCGCTGGGCGCGGCCGCGTTCTTGCCGGGCGATCGGACGCCCCTCGACACCTTCGAGGTGAACCTCGAGCAGCTCGCCGCCCCGGCCCAGCCCGATCCGGACACGATGGCGTGGTGGCAGACCCAGCCCGAGGCGTGGGAGGCGTGCCGCCGCGGCACCGTCACCCCGGAGGTCGGCATGAAGGCCTTCGTCCGGTGGTGCCGCCAGCTCCCCGGCAAGCCCGTGTGCGTCGGCTACCCCATCACCTACGACTTCATGTGGGTGTACTGGTACACCCACGCCTTCGGCCTCGCGGAGGGCGAGCGCTGCCCCTTCGGCTTCGCCGGGCTCGACCTCAAGACCCTCGCCTTCGCGCGCCTCGGCGGCGACTATCGCGCCGTCGGCAAGCGGACGATGCCGGCCGCGTGGTTCGAGGGCGCGCCGCCCCACACCCACCAGGCCCTCGACGACGCGATCGAGCAGGGCGTGCTCCTCGTGAACCTGCTGGCGGAGCTGCGCGGCGACGCCGATTGAGCGGCCGAATGCCCTGATCGCGTCGCGCCGGGGCACCCTTCCGTCTGCGGAGGACCGCGCCGCGCGCGGGCCTCGGGGCGGCGCGTCGGCGCGAAGGTAACCCGGAGCGTTACTCGGCGGCGACGGGTGTGCTAGAAGCACAGCTCCAGCCGTTGAGGAGTGACGTCCACCGATGAACGCCCTCGTGACGCCGCCGCGCACGATCGCCTGGGGCCGTTGGGCCCTCGCGGGGCTCGCCGCCGCCGCCGTGGTGGCCGCGCTCGTCCTGCTCCCGATCCGCGACGGGGTCGCCGCCCTCGTGGAGTCCCTGCGCGACCTCGGCGCGGGCGGGCTCGCGCTCTTCGCGCTGAGCTACGTGGTCGCCCTCGTGCTCACGCTGCCGTCGTCGATCATGTGCCTCGGCGCGGGCTTCGCCTGGGGAGCCGGCGGCGGCTTCGCCATCGCCCTGCCGTCCCTCGCCCTCGGCGCCACGCTGGCCTTCCTCGTCGGCCGGCACGTCTTCCGCCACCGCGTCGCGCGCCGGGTCGCGTCGAGCCGCAAGCTCTCCGCCATCGACCGCGCCGTCGGCGAGCGCGGCGGGCGCCTCGTCTTCCTGCTGCGCCTGTCGCCGGTCATCCCCTTCAACTACTCGAACTACGTCCTGAGCGTGACCCGGGTCGACCTCAAGAGCTTCGTCCTCGCGACGGCCGCCGGCATGATCCCCACGACGCTCCTCTACACCTGGCTCGGCTCGACCCTGCCGGCGCTGACCGGCGACGCCGCGGCGACCGGCGGCTCGGACACGGCCCGCACGGTGATGCTCTGGGCGACCGTCGCCGTGACCCTCGTCGTCACCGTCCTCGTCGGCCGCTTCGCGCGCCGCGCCGTCGCCCGCGCGACCGCCTGAGCCGCGCGCTCAGACCACGCCGAGCCCGCGCGCGAGCTGCCAGGACCAGGTCACCAGGAAGTCCACCATCCGCTCGAGGCGGTCCGGTCGCTCGTGGGCCGTCAGCGCGGCGCGGTAGGCCGAGCGCGCCCCGAGCGCCCGCAGCGCGGCGAGCGCGGCCACTACCGCGGCC
>SBGO01000607.1 GCA_006226565.1 Deltaproteobacteria bacterium
GGCCGCGGGCGCGACCCGCCGCGGTGGCTCCGGCAGCCGCTCGAGGGGGGCGAGGAGGGCCGCGACCTCGGCCGCGTTCCGCGGGCGATCGCCGGGGGACTTCGCCAGGAGCGAGGCGATCAGGTCCTGCCACTGGGTGACCTGCTCGGGGGGCAGGCGGTCGCCCGGGAGCCGGGGCGGGGGCTCCTTGATGTGCTTGATGGCGATCTCCATCGACGAGCCGCCCGTGAACGGCGCCCGCCCGGTCAGCAGCTCGAAGAGCGTCACCCCGAGGGCGTAGAGGTCGGTCGCCGCCGTCGTGTTGAGCCCGCGCGCCTGCTCGGGCGCGATGTACATCGGCGTCCCGACGGTCAGCCCGGCGGCGGTGATGCGCGTGACGTGCTGGTCGGTGTGGGGCAGGAGGCGCGCGACCCCGAAGTCCATCACCTTCACCACCCGCGGCTCGCCCGGGTAGTCGCACAGGAACACGTTGTCCGGCTTCAGGTCGCGGTGGATGACGCCGGCGCCGTGCGCCTCCGCCAGCGAGCGGCAGATGCGGACGCCGATGCGCGCGACCTCGGTGCTCGGCAGCGGCCCCTCGTCGGTGAGGACCTGCGCCAGCGAGCGCCCGCGCAGGCGCTCGAGGACCAGGTACTGCAGCCCATCGTCGTGACCGAAGTCGATGAGGCGCACCGTGTTGGGGTGGTCGAGCCGCGCCGTCGCCATCGCCTCGCGCTCGAAGCGCCGCGCGAGGAGCTCGTTCAGCTCCGGGTCGGTCTCGCTCCGCTTGAGGGTCTTGACGACGACCTCGCGCCCCACCGAGCGCTGCCGCGCCAGGTAGACGCGCCCCATCGAGCCGCTCGCGAGCAGGCTGACGATCTCGTAGGCCCCGCCGAAGACGTGGCCCACGCTGACGCTCGTTGTCCCCATGGGATCCGATTATCGGCGGGCGTCGCCGGAGGTCAATGCGTGCTCGGCGAGGAAGGGGGCGCCGGCGCGGGGCCGGCGGCCGCCCGTCCCGGGTCTAGCCCCAGTGCCGATCAGATAGGCCACAAGGCGCTGAACCGGCACGTCTTTTTTACCACGGAGAGCACGGAGCTCACGGAGAGGGGAGCGGGTCGCGCTCGGAGTTTCGGCTCGAGCGGCCGCACATCCTCCGTGCCCTCCGTGGCCTCCGTGGTGGAAAGATATGTTCGATCTCAGAGGGTTATCCCTAAGTGACCGGTGTTGGGTCTAGCGCAGGTTCGCCCGGGCCGCCGCGATGGCCGCCTGGAGCATCTCCTCGCGCTTGCCGGCGTCCTGCCAGGCCGCCTGGATGTCCGGCGACAGCGCCGAGAGCGGGTCGTAGTAGAAGAAGAGCTGCCCCTCCTTCACGCTCGGCGCCGTGTAGACCGAGATGCCGGTCTCGCGGTCGTAGTGCTCGTAGGAGTGCGCGTCGCGCTTGCCGCCGCCGCCCATCGCGTCGACGACGAAGGTCGGCGTGTTGAAGCCGGCGGTCGAGCCGCGCAGGCGCTTCTCGAGCGAGAGCGCCGTCGCCACCGTGGTGCGCAGGTTCTCGACCCCGCGGACCATGTCGCACACGTAGACGTAGTACGGGTGGACGTTGATGAACCCGAGCTTGCGGGTCATCTCGAGCATCGCCTGGTCGGTGTCGTTCACGCCGCGCTGGAGGACCGCCTGGTTGCGCACGAGGACGCCGCGCTCCTGGAAGAGGCGCATCATGTCCTCGCTGAAGCCGGTGATCTCGTTGGCGTGGCCGAAGTGCGTGTGGATCGCCATGTCCTTGCCGAGCTTGCGCGCCTTGTCGCTGAGCGTCGTGACGGCCTCGGTCCACGGGTCGCCGGCCTTGATGCGCATCGGCAGGATCGCGAGCCCCTTGGTGGCGACGCGGAAGCGGCGGATGTGCGGGATGGCGAGCAGCGTCTCGCCGATCTCGAGCAGCTGGTCGGCCTTGATGCGGTAGGCGTCGCCGCCGCTGATGACGACGTCCTCGACCTCGGGGCGCTCGCGCAGGTACTGGAAGGCGCGGTCCCAGCGCGACTTGCTCGCCTTGATCTGCACCTTCTCGACCTGCTCGGTGTCGAGGCCGACCGCGTAGCTGCGCGTGCAGAAGCGGCAGTAGACGGGGCAGGTGTCGAGGGCGAGGAAGAGCGCCTTGTCCTGGTAGCGGTGGGTCAGCCCGGGGACCGGCGCGTCGGCCTGCTCGTGGAGCGAGTCGAGCGTCAGCATCGGGTGGTCGGGCTCGAGGTCCGAGGCCAGCGGCAGGAACTGCCGGCGGATGGGGTCGGTGTGGGGCGCCGACCAGTCGATGAGCGACATCAGGTAGGGCGAGATGCGCACGGCCATCGGGGCCTGCGCGAAGCCCGCCTCCACGTCGGCGATGAAGTCGTCGCTCACCAGCTCGCGGACGCTGTCGACGAGCCGCTTCGAGCTGGTGATGGCGTGCTTCTCCTGCCACAGGAAGTCGCCGAAGGTGGCGTGGTCGACGTCGCGCCAGGCGGGGATCTGCTGCCAGAAGGCGTCCCGACGCGGCGTGCGCCAGGTGAGGGTGGCGGGGTCGACGGCGGGCTTCAGGTGATGGATCGGGGCCTCGCCGGCCTCGGCCGGGGAGGCGGTGTGCTCAAGGGTCATGGGAGCTCCGCTGGGGCTTTTCGTGGGCGAATCAGAAGGGTCGAGGCGCGCGCGGGGCGGGCACGTCGGGCTGATGCATCACGGTGAGCTTGAACCACATGACGGGCCGATTATGCGGGCGCGAGCGGCGCTGTGGCAAGCATCGCGTACCAGCGCCCGGAGGCGGCGGCCGCATCGCACGCGTGATCGCGGCCCGCGCGTTGCGTCGCGCGATCGCCTTCGAGTAGCCTCTGTCCGCTTCACCCGGAGACATCGATGTCTTCTCATACGTTTGTCGCGTTCGCGCGGCCACGCACCGTCATCGTGGTCGCCCTCCTCGCGCTCTTCGCCCTCGTCGCCGGCTGCGGCGGGGACGAGCAGCAGGGCTCCACCGTCGACGTCGACGCGACCTTCATGGACGTCGCGCCCGCGGACACCGCCGACGCCAGCGCCCCGCCGCTCGACACGGCGACTCCGGACACGCGCGTCGACGAGGACACGACCGCCGCCGACACCGGTCCGCCCTGCGAGGGCTGCGCCTTCGCCCCGTGCGAGGGCAACGGCGACTGCGACAGCGGCTTCTGCCTCGACGGTCCGGCCGGCCTCGAGTGCGCCAAGACCTGCAGCGAGAGCTGCCCGAGCGGCTACGCCTGCCGCGGCATCGCCGACGCGTCGGGGGATCCGACCTTCGTCTGCGTCTACGAGCACATCACCTACTGCGATCCGTGCCGCATCGACGCCGACTGCGAGCTCGGCCTCGGCGGCAAGACCGGCGCGCGCTGCGTGGACGACGGCCTCGGGCAGGGCGCCTTCTGCGGGACGCGCTGCGAAGGCGGGAGCTGCCCCGAGGGCGCGACCTGCGAGGCGGTCGCCTTCGGAGACGAGACCCTCGAGCTCTGCCGGCCCACCGCGGGCGAGTGCGACTGCTCGGCCCGCGCCGTCGAGCGCGGGGCGAGCACCGACTGCTCGGTCGACAACGCCCTCGGCGTCTGCGACGGCGTCCGCGCGTGCGGCCCCGAGGGGCTCTCGGCCTGCGACGCGGCGACGCCGGCCGAGGAGATCTGCGACGGCGTCGACAACGACTGCGACGGCGTCACCGACGAGGGCTTCGAGCAGGTCGGCGCGCCCTGCGACGGCGACGACGAGGACCACTGTGCCGACGGCACCTGGGCCTGCGGCGAGGACGGCGGGCTCGTCTGCGACGACGACGCCGAGTCCAGGGTCGAGCTCTGCAACGGCCTCGACGACGACTGCGACACCGAGGTCGACGAGGGCTTCGAGGACAAGCTCAAGCCCTGCGACGGCGACGACGACGACCTCTGCCCCGACGGCCAGCTCGTGTGCAGCCTCGACGGCACCGGGCTCGTCTGCAACGACGACGGCGCCTCCCAGATCGAGCTCTGCAACAGCCTCGACGACGACTGCGACGGCGACACCGACGAGGGCTACGACGGCCTCTTCGAGGCGTGCGACGGCGCCGACGCCGACCAGTGCCCCGACGGCGTCGTGGTGTGCAGCCCCGACCGCCTCTCGACCGTCTGCACCGACGACGGCTTCGCGCGCGTCGAGCTCTGCAACGACGTCGACGACGACTGCGACGGCGACACCGACGAGGACTTCCCGACCAAGGGCCAGGCCTGCGACTCGACGGCCGACAGCGACCTCTGCGCCGACGGCCACTGGGTCTGCGCCGACAACGCCCTGGTCTGCGACGACGCCGGGCCGTCGCTGGTCGAGGACTGCAACGGCGTCGACGACGACTGCGACGGCAAGACCGACCTCGACGACCCCGATCTCGTCGCCCCCCTCAACCCCGTCCAGAGCGGCGCCTGCGCCGGGACGCGCCAGACCTGCGGCGGCAGCGGCTGGGAGCCGGGCTACCCGGCCGGCTACCTCGGCGCCGAGACCCCGGACGGGGCCTACTTCGACGACAACTGCGACGGCCTCGACGGCGACGTGGCGCACGCCCTCTTCGTCGCGACCGGCGGCAGCGACAACGCCAGCTGCACCCTGTCCAGCCCGTGCCAGCACATCAACTGGGCCATCGGCAAGACCAGCGCCGCCAAGCGCCAGATCTACGTCCAGGCCGGCACCTACGACGAGGTCGTGCTCGTCGACCGCGAGGTCCACCTCTTCGGCGGCTTCGACGGCGACTGGGTGCGGCGCCCGTACAGCGAAGCGGGCCACAAGGTCGTCATCCGCGGCGCGAAGTACGCGCCCGACGGGCAGTACCTCACGGTGCGCGCGCGGAGCGCGACCGCGTCGCTCAACGACCTCGTGCTCGAGGGCGCGAGCCCGGGCGCGAGCGAGCGGAGCGCCGGGCGCGGGCTCTCGAGCTACGTCATCCACGCGGTCTCCGCCAACCTGACGCTCCGCCGGGTCGAGGTCCTCGCCGGCGACGGCGCCTCGGGCGCGGCGGGCGCGGCCGGGCAGGGC
>SBGO01000626.1 GCA_006226565.1 Deltaproteobacteria bacterium
CGGGTCGCGGGGCGCGCCCCGGTGGGCGCGTCGATCCGGCGGCGGCGGGGGGCCGCGGCGCGGTCTTGGCCGCCCTCGTTGGAGGGCGTGCTGCGGCGAAGGTCGACGATGCGTCGATGCGAAGACGTCGTAGTCATAGGCTCCCTGGCACACTGCCAGGTCGGGTCCCGCCGCGTCAGGCGGCACGGGACGAAGGTTCCTGAGGACCGGCAGGCGGGTGGCCGGTGCGGACCGTCATACGGTCATCGAGGTGCTCGGGTTCGCGCTCTACGGGGAGAGTCGTCCTCTCGCGCTGCGCGCCCGCTCCGAGCGGTCTGGCTCTCGAAGCCGCGCACTGTGTACGGACCTGAGCCGCTGCCGTCAAGTCAGCGGCGCGTTTGGCAGGCAGATCGTGGCGCTCGGGCCGGGGCGCCCACCGGCCGCGGAGGGCGCCCCGGGCGGCCGTCAGGCCTCGCGGCAGGCGCAGTCCAGGCCGGCGAGCGCGGCCACGTCGGCCGTCCGGTTGAAGGAGCGCAGGGCGCCGCGGACGACCGGCGTGCAGCTCGCGCAGTTGTGGGCGACCTGGGCGGCGTCGAGACCCTCGTCGGACAGCCCGACGTGGATCGCCCCGAGGTGGGCGACGCGCTCGACCACCTCCACCACCGACCAGAGCCGGGGCGGGCTGTAGCGGCCGGCGACGAAGGCGTCGTAGAGCGGCGTCCCCTCCGGGACGAAGCAGGGCTCGAGGGCGACGGTCGTCGGCAGGGCCAGGCGCTCCGCGAGGGCGAAGACGGCCTCGCAGGTCGCCACGGCGTCCTCGATGGCCTCGCGCTCGCCGGTGTCGAGGGGCTTGAGCAGCACGTAGACCGTCATCGCCGCGCCGGCCGCGGCCAGGTCGGCGGCGGCCTTCTCGAAGCGCCGCCAGTTGAAGCCCTTGTGGATGCGCTCGTCGCGGATCTCGGCGCTCGCGCTCTCGAGCCCGATGGCGACGTCGAGGACGCAGTCGCCTGCGGCCTCCAGCGCAGGGGTGAGGCGCTCCGCGTCGACGTACTCCGGCCGCGATTCGACCAGCACCCGGCGGACCCGGGGCCACCCGGCGGCGGTCGCGACGAGGTCGCGCTGCGCGGCGAGGGGGACCTCGTCGGGGTTGAAGAAGGAGCCCGAGACGTAGAGGTCGACCTGCACCGGGCCGTCGGCGGGCAGCTCCTTCGCGGCGACGGCGAGCTGGGCGGCGTACTCCTCCGGCGCCACCGGGCCGTCGGCGACGAGCGACACCGGGAAGGCGCAGTTGGTGCAGCCGCCGGTCTCGTGCCAGTAGGTGCAGCCGGGGGCGGCCAGGATGACCATCAGGCGGTGGCCGTCGGCGCCGTCGACGCGGGCGGGGATGCGCTCGACGTAGAGCGGCTCGTCCTTTCTGCGCATGGGGGTCATCGCCGCGCTCCCGGGTGGGTGACGAGGTAGGGGCCGAGCTGGAGCGCGTCCATCGACGAGCGCAGGAAGGTCGCGAGCGCCTGCTCCGGCGTCGTGACGATGGGCTCGCCGATGTTGAACGAGGTGTTGAGGACCATCGGCACGCCGACGCGGCGATCGAAGGCCTCGATGAGCGCCGCGTAGGCCGGGTTCACGGCGGGCTCGACGAGCTGGACGCGGGCGGTCGCCACCCCGGTCGAGCCGTTCTCCTGGACGACCGCCGGGATCACCTGGAGGTCGCGGCGGTCCTTCAGCGGCGGCGTGAAGAGCATGTACTGGAGCCCGGGGCTCGGCTCGAGGTCGAAGAAGCGCGGGAGCGCCCGCGGGAGGACGCTCGGGGCGAAGGGGCGGAAGGACTCGCGCAGCTTCACCTGGGCGTTGATGCGCCGGCGCGTGTCGAAGCGGGTCGGGTCGGCCACGATGGAGCGGTTGCCGAGGGCCCGCGGGCCGACCTCCTGGCGGCCCTGGAACCAGGCGACGATCTGGCCTTCCGCGATGCGCGCGGCCACCGCCTCGGCGGGGTCGTCGGGGGTCGTCGCGGACACCCCGGCTGCGTCCAGGGCGGCCCGCAGCGCGGCGTCGTCGAAGCCCGGGCCCCAGTAGGCGTGGGTCATGCGGTCGCGGGTGCTGCCGCCGCGGCGGAGGTGGAGGAGCTCGGCCGCGCCGAGGGCGGTGCCGGCGTCGTTGGCGGCCGGCTGGATCCAGAGGTGGCGGAACGGGCCGCGGGTCGCGATGGCGGTGTTGGCGACGCAGTTGAGCGCCACCCCGCCGGCGAGGCAGAGAGCGTCGAGGTCGCCGTAGCCCGCGTCGGCCGCGAGGGTGCGGACGCGCTCGGCGAGGTGGACCATGATGTCGTCGGTCACGGCCTGGAGGGCGGCGGCGACCGAGGCGTCCTCGTAGCGGTCGACCAGGGCGCGTCGGCGGGGCCCGAAGCGGCGCTCGAGGGGGCCGAAGTCGTCGCTCCGGAAGCGCAGGAGGTCGTCGTCGACGACGAAGGTGCCGCCCGGGACGGGGCGCGCGATCTCGAGCATCGCCGCGAGGTGGTCCTTGCCGGTGAGCTCGCCGCGCGGGTCGGTGATGGCGCCGTAGCCCATCACCTTGCCGGGGCCGGTGTAGGGGTCGAGCCCGAGGAAGACCGACATCTTCTCCCAGAGGAAGCCGAGGGAGCTCGGGTAGTCGACGACCTCGAGCGCCTTCAGCCGGGTGCCGTCGCCGACGCCGAGCCAGGTGCTCGCGCCCTCGCCGATGCCGTCGACGACGAGCACGGCGGCGCGCTCGTAGGGGGACGGGAGGTAGGCCGAGGCGGCGTGGCAGAGGTGGTGCGGCAGGAACGCGACCTCGGCCGCCGGGGCGCGCTCCTGGAGCAGCTCGCCGGCGCGCCGGTTGTGGGCCCAGAAGGTGCGCTCGCCGTCGTCGCTGCCCCAGTCGCCGGGGGCCACGCGGTCGCGGTCGGACCAGCGGTGGGCGAGCCGCGCGTCGGGGTCGAGGGACAGGCCGATGGCGGCCAGGTCGCCCCAGCCGATGCCGGCCTCGGCGAGGCACCAGGCCATCGCCTGCTCGGGGAGCTGGTCGGAGTTGTCGATGAGGGCGCGCTTGCCGTGTCGGACGCGGTTGAAGCGCTCTTCCTCGGCCATCGCGACAACGCGGCCGTCGCGTAGGAGGCACGCTGCCGGCTCGTGGTAGGCCGTGTTGACGCCCAGGATCCATTCGGTCATCGCCGCCTCCGCCCGGGCGCCGCGTGGCTGCTGTGCGCTCGGCGAGGGCGACGTTAGCACGCGCCGCGGAGGGCGGGGAGGCGTGGTCGGCGCCGCGGGGAATACCGATGGCGCCGCGGTCCGCGGGCTGGCGCAGTGATGTTGCGATGCGATAGAGTTCGGCGAGCGGCCGGGCCGGCCGCGTTCAGTCGAACATGGAGTGCTCTGATGGGACGCGCGACCGCGCTTTGGTGCTTCTGCGTGCTGCTCACCGCCTGCGCCAGCGACGCCCGGGTCGACGGGCCGGGCGTGAGCATCACCATCGCGCCGCTCGAGCTGCCGGGCGTGACCAACGCGCGCTACCGGCTCGAGGTGAAGAACCAGTCGGGCGAGTGGGTGGTCGACCGTGAGATCACGGCGGACGCCTACGGCGACGGGGCGGGCTCGGTGTCCTACGTGGCGCCGTGCGACGCCGACGACAACGACAACACGGTCACCGTGACGCTCCTCGACCTCTACGGCGGGGCGGGCGGCGACGCCGCGTTCTCGACGGCGGACTACGACAACCCGGGGCCGCTCACCCGGACGGTGACCTGCCAGGCCGACGCCGACGTGGCGGTGACCTTCGACCTGACCATCGCGCGGCGGGCCGATCAGGGCTTCTTCGACGTCGCCATCAGCTTCGACGACATCTTCTGCTCGGCCAAGCTCGACTGCCTGAAGGACCCGGGCGACCCCAGCAGCACCATCGACCTGCTCTTCAACGCGAGCGGCGACCGCGACACCACCTTCATCCTCGGCTTCGCCTGCACCGGCGGGCTGGGCGGCGCCGACACCTGGCAGTACCTCGACGACATCGACGTCGTGTGCGGCGCGGACGCGGTCCGCGTGGACGTCGGCGCGGGCGTCGGCGTGCTGCCGGCGGGCGCCATCACGCAGGTGAGCGGGAGCAGCAACCCGCTCTTCGCGGCCGCGGTCTTCCAGGGCGAGGAGCCCCTCGCGGGCGCCGACAAGCAGTACTGGAACGTCGCCCTCGGCTTCGCCGGCGGCAACAGCTGCGTGATCACGACCCGCGGCACGGCGTCCGACGGGCCCTTCACCGGCACGGCGACGCCGGACGGCACGTCCTGGCCCTTCATCCACTGGAACGTGGCCCTGACCGACGGCGCCGGCGCCCTCACCTGCACCCAGCACCCGGTCAACGCGGCGACCTGCCCGACGACCGGCGTCTGCGTCGAGTACACGCCCATCGACGCGCCGCGGACCTTCGGTCAGGCCTACCAGATCGGCTCGGCCCCCGGCCTCCCGGTCGAGGCCTTCACCTTCACGACCTGCGGGACCACCGGCGTCAGCGGCCCGAGCCAGGCCGCGTGCGACGCGGCCTACGCCGGCGACACGCTGGCCGGCGCCGTCACCGTGACGAGCGGCTACCAGCGCTGGACCGTGCCGACGACCGGCACCTACCGCATCACCGCGCGCGGTGCCCAGGGCGGCGACACGGCCAACGAGACCGGCACCGGCAACGCCGGCGGCTACGGCGCCGAGGTCATCGGCGAGGTCGCCCTGAACGCAGGCGACGTGCTGATCCTCGTCGTCGGACAGGACGGCGTGGACAAGACGGGCTGCTCCGACTGGGGCGGCGGCGGCGGCGGCGGCAGCTACGTCGCCAAGATCGCCGCCGGGGGCGACACCATCGTCCCGCTCAGCGTGGCGGTGACTCCGCTCGTCATCGCCGGCGGCGGCGCGGGCGCGGGCGATGACTACTACGGCTGCAGCGGGCAGGACCGGACGATCTACGACGGCCTCGCGAGCACGTCGGGCGGCGGCGGCGGGGGGACCGGGATCGCCCCGCCGGGGAACGGCGCTGCGGGGG
>SBGO01000619.1 GCA_006226565.1 Deltaproteobacteria bacterium
GGCGCCTAGGTCCGCCCGCCCGATGCCGGCGCCGGCGGCGTGCCGATCGGCGACCGCGACGTCGAGGACGAGGCGCTCCTCGGCGCGCGCCCACAGGGTCGACAGCGCGGCGGCGACCTCCGCGTCGTGGTCCTCGGCGCCCGAGAGCGTGTTGAGCGCGCCCGAGCACACGACCACGGCGGCGCGCGGGCCGGCGTCGAAGAGATCGCCCACGGCGAAGCTCGCGTCGGCGTCTCCCGCGTGCGCGTCGCGTGCGCGCTCGACCATGTGCTCGAGCAGGTCCTCGCCGCGGTAGGCGCCGGCGAAGCCGTGGGCCCGCAGCACCGGGAGGATGGCGCCCTCACCGCAGCCGGCGTCGACGAGGCTCGACACCTCCCCGAGCGCGCCGGCGCCGTGGGCGATGGCGGCGAGGCGCAGCCGGTGGGCGTCGTCGTCCTCCCAGCCGACCCGCCGGGCCGCGCTGTCGGCGTCGGCGAGGGGGCCATAGAAGGCGCGCGCGGCGGCGCGACGGCGGGCGGAGGGGTCGGTCATCGGCACGGCGGCTCCGATCGGCTCACAGGAGCGGCGACATCAGCCCGGCGAAGGCGTGCAGGAGGCGGCGGCCGTAGCTGAGCTTCTGGGCCCAGTCGGGGGGCAGCTCGGCGGCGTCCTTGAGGTCCTGCTCGAACTGGGCGGCGAGCTCGGCGGCGAAGCGGTCGTCGTAGACGAAGGCGTTGAGCTCGTAGTTGAGGTGGAAGGAGCGGATGTCCATGTTGGCGCTGCCGATGGTCCCGAGCCAGCTGTCGATGACCATCGACTTCGCGTGGAGGAAGCCGCGACGATACTCGTAGATGCGCACGCCCGCGTCGAGCAGCTCGCCGTAGTAGGACCGCGACGCCCAGCTGACCAGGCGGCTGTCGGAGCGCTTGGGGACCAGGAGCCGCGTGTCGACGCCGCTCAGCGCGGCGGTGACGATCGCCGACTGCATGACGCGGTCGGGGACGAAGTAGGGGCTCGAGATCCACACGCGCTCGCGCGCCTGGGCGATGGCGAGGGCGTAGATGCGGTGGATGAGCGACCACGGGCGGTCGGGACCGGAGGCGACGATCTGCACGACGGCGTCGCCCGCGGGCTCCGCCTCGGGCGCCGGGAAGTAGCGTGCGTCGTCGAGGAGCTCGCCGGTCGTGGTGAGCCAGTCCTCGACGAAGGTCTGCTGGAGCCCGATGACCGACGGCCCCTCGAGGTGGATGTGCGAGTCGCGCCAGGCGCCGATGTCCGGGTCGAGCCCGAGGTACTCGCGGCCGACGTTGATGCCGCCGGTGAGCCCGACGCGCCCGTCTACGACGACGTTCTTGCGGTGGTTTCGGAAGTTGATGCGGTCGCGGCGGCGGAAACGCGGCGCGATGCGCACCGGAGCGAAGTACGCGGCGCTCCCGCCGGCCTCCTCGAGCGGGCGCCAGAACTCCGAGGGCAGGCGGAGGCTCCCGATGGCGTCGCAGAGGACCCGCACCTCGACGCCCTCCTCGGCGCGCCGGGCGAGGAGGTCACGGAGCTTCCGTCCCGTCTCGTCCGGCTGGATGATGTAGAACTGCACGTGGATGTGGTGCTCGGCGGCCTCGATGGCGGCCAGCATGGCGTCGTAGGTCGCCGACGCGTTGTGCAGGATCGCGACGGCGTTGCCCTGGCTCGCGGGCGACTGGTCGACCCGCGTCCCCAGGCTGATGGTCGGCTCGACCCAGGGCGCGAGCGCGCGGCCGCCCTCGGCGGCGTGGACCACGGCGGCGTGCCGACGGAAGACCTCGTCGGTGCGCTTGGCGATCTTCTCGGCGGCCCGGCTCCGCTTGATGGTCCGGCGCAGGCCCAGGACCAGATAGAGGACGACGCCGAGGACGGGGATGAAGAGGACCGCCAGGATCCACGCCAGGGTCGCCGCCGGCTGCCGCCTCTCGAGCAGGATGAAGCCGAAGATGACGGCGAGCTGGATGATGACGACGCCGATGAAGACGAGGGTCCCGACGGACATGGCGGACCTTGGGCGAGGGCGGGCTCAGCGGAGCGCGTCGTCGAGGTCGTCGGCCTGGACGACGAAGCGGTTCCGACCAGCTTGCTTGGCGCGAAAGAGCGCCCCGTCGGCGCGCCGCAGCGCGTCGGCGACGGTCCCGCCGCCGTCGGCCACGAGGCTGGCGACCCCCGCGCTGACGGTGACGAACGGGGAGGTGTCGCTCTTCGGGTGGCGGATGCAGGCCGCCTCGACGGCGGCGCGCATGCGGTCGACGATGATGGCGGCGAGCGCGAGGTTGGGCGTCCCGAGGATGGCGAGGAACTCCTCGCCGCCGTAGCGGTACACCGTGTCCCCCGAGCGGCAGGCGCCGGCGAGCGCGCGGGCGACCGCGCGCAGCACCTCGTCGCCCGCGACGTGCCCGAGGGTGTCGTTGTAGAGCTTGAAGTGGTCGATGTCGAAGAGCACCAGGGAGAAGCCGTCTCCGTAGCGCTCGACGCGGGCGGCGATGGCGCGCAGGTCCTCCTGCATCCGCAGGCGGTTGGCGATGCCGGTCAGGGCGTCGACGCGGCCCGACTCGAAGAACTCGCGGTTGAGGCGCTCGAGCTCGCGCGCCTGCACCTGCAGCTTGCGGTGCAGGGTCGTGACGCGCTGGGCGGCGATGAGGCGCAGGTGGAGCTCGTCGCGGTCGAGGGGCTTGGCGAGGTAGTCGTCGGCGCCGGCGCGCATGCCTTCGAGGCGATACTCGCGCTCGGACAGGGCCGTGAGGATGATGAAGTAGGTGTAGGCGCGGTCGTCCATGCGCCGGATGCGCTTGCAGAGCTCGACGCCGTCCATCCCGGGCATCATCCAGTCGCTGATGACGGTGTCCGCTCCCTCGCGCAAGTAGAGCTGCCAGGCGGCCTCGCCGTCCGCGGCGGCGATGCACTCGTAGCCGAGGGCCTGGACCGCCTTGACGGTCATGAAGCGCGAGACGTCGTCGTCCTCTGCCACCAGGATCTTCATCGCGCTCGCGAGTCGTCGCTCCATCCGGCTCCGCCTGTCTCCGGAGATCTGCTTGTACGATACCGCAAGAGCGGTGGTCTACTCCGCACCTCCGAGGATCGGTCTCGGCGCCGTGGCGGGGCATCGCGCGGAGAGTCGCCATCTGGGCCGACCTCCGGGCGCCGGCGCGAGTAACCCGAGGAAGCGCGCGGCGCACCGGCGCATCCTGTCGGCATACACCCGACGCCGCGCTGTCCCGCCCGCGGAGACCTTTTGCGCCGAGCCCGGACGCGCGCTAGATTCCGGGAATCGAAACCAGCATGGCGGGTTGGCAGTACGACCGCCCGACCCCGCCCCCCGAGGAGACCCGATGAAGACCAGCCTCGTGCGCGGCCTGACCCTCGCGCTCACCCTGACGCTCGCCGGCGTGGCGGGCATCGCCCACGCCGAGTGGCAGGACGAGTTCGACAAGGGCAAGCAGGCGCTCGTCGACAAGGACTACCGCACGGCCGAGGAGCACCTCATCGCCGCCCTCGGCGAGACCAAGGACGGCGACGAGCAGAACCTCCGCACCCTCGTGCTGCTCGCGAAGACCTACACCAAGATGCGCCAGTGGGCCGCCGCGGCGCCGATGTACCAGCAGGTCCTCGACGGCTACAAGGCGGCCGGGACCGACAAGTCGCCCGACGCGGCGAACACGCTCATGGACCTCGGCATCGTCTACCACCACATGAAGGAGTACGACAAAGCCGAGGAGGCCTACCAGGCGAGCCTCGCCATCAAGCGCCGGCGCTACCGGGACAACACCGCGAGCATCGCCGCCGTGGTGACGAACCTCGCCGAGCTCTACCGGCGCCAGAAGAACTGGGAGAAGGCGGAGGAGCTCCTGCAGCAGGCCATCTCCGACAAGGAGCAGGAGCTCGGCCCCGAGCACCCGAGCCTGGTGTCGAGCCTCACCGACCTCGCGCTCGTCCACCTCAACCGCAACCAGTTCGACAAGGCGCGCCCGCTGCTCGAGCGCGCGATGGGCATCGCCAAGCAGCAGGAGGGCGGCAAGAGCGACGAGATGGCGACGGTGCTCCACAACATGGGGATGCTGTGCGCCGGCGAGTCGAAGATGGACGAGGCCATCGCCTACTACAAGCAGGCGCTCGCCATGCGCGAGGAGCTGCTCGGCCCGAAGCACCCGATGGTGGCGACGACCCTCATCAACCTCGCCAACGCCTACACCGTGACCGACAAGGCGGCGGACGCGCTGCCGCTCTACGACCGCGCCGTCGGCATCCGCGAGATGGAGTTCGGCAAGACCTCGCGCGAGGTCGCGACCGCGCTCCGGAGCGCCGTCATCGCGTACGACCGCCTCGGCAAGAAGGACGAAGCGGAGAAGATCCGCGCGCGCCTGAAGGAGATGGGGCAGTAGCGCCCCGCGGAGGGCGGCCAGGCGCGCCTCCGTGCCTGCCGCTCTCCGAACGCGGAGCCGTCGGTGCGCCGACGGGGCTTCTCGCCGCGCCCCCTGTAGAGCCGGAGCCGCGCTGCGTGCGTTCGGTCGGAGGGGTCCGCTCGCGGGCTCGACGTTCTTCCCTTCGCACCCGCAGCGCAGCCCGGAGAGGAGCGAGCCCCGGGGCGCCCGGCTGCTTGACTCCCGTCCCGGCCGCCCTATCATCCGCCCCTGTGATGGGGGGATGTGTGGGACCACCGTCCGAGCAGCATCGTGCGCTGTGGCCGAGCCCGGTATCCGGAGCCGGAGGCCCCACCGTGATCGCGCGGGCCGGGGGTCGCGAACCTCGACTCCACCGAGGTCCGCTCCACACGCTCGGCGCGTGCGCGCGGAGACGGGCCGCCCCACGAGGGAGGTCCGGCCGATGTTGACCCCGAAGCTGGCGATGCGCGCGCTGAAGACGCGGTTCGTCGACCACCGACCGTTCATCCTCTCCCACCTCATCACCTCCCGCTGCAACGCCGACTGCGAGACCTGCCTCTGGAAGGCGCCGCCCGACGCCGCCACGGACGAGCTGAGCACGGAGGAGGTCACCAGGCTCTACCAGGACGCCGGCAAGGCGGGGTTCGCGGTGCTCGTCCTGTGGGGCGGCGAGCCGCTGCTGCGGCGCGACAGCGGCGAGCTGCTCGCCGTCGCTCGCGCAGCCGGCATGCGCACGACCGTCATCACCAACGGCTGGCACCTCGAGCAGCGGGCCGCGCAGATCGGCCCTCACACCGATCGCCTGATGGTCTCCATCGACACCATCGGCGCGTCCCACGACGCGTCGCGCGGCCTCCCCGGGCTCTTCGAGCGGCTCGACGCCGGGATCGAGCGCATCCGCAGGGACCACCCCAAGGTCTTCGTCATCGCCAACGTCGTGCTCTCACGGCTCAACGTGGACCGGCTCGAGGAGATCGCCGAGTACGGCAAGAAGCACGCGAACCTCGTCTCCTTCCAGGCGATGAACGAGCTCGAGTACGGCCACGTCGAGCGTCCCATCGACGGCGACGGGCTGCGCTTGTCGCGCGCGGAGGAGAAGGACATCGCGGCGCTCATGGTGGACCTCAAGCGGCGCGGCTACCCCGTCGGCGTCTCGAACGCCTACCTCCGTCTCCTGCGCTCCGGGGACTGGTCCTACAACTGTCACTTCAAGAAGGTGTGTCTGCGGGTCGAGTCCAACGGCGACGTGCTCGACTGCACCAAGCGCGGGCACGCCCTGGTCAACGTGCGCGACATGCCGCTCACGGAGATCTCCGGCAGCCGCCTCTACCGGGACTTCACCCGCCGCGCGGAGGCCTGCAGCATCTGCCGCGACTTCGGCACGGTGGAGGTCTCGCACTTGTGGGAGGGGCGCCCGAGCGCCCTGTGGAACGCGGTGAAGATCCTCCGATGAGCGACACCGACGACGTCGTCTTCCGACGCGCGACCCTCGACGACAACGAGGCGCTCGTCGCGCTCGCGGCGGCCTGCCCCATGAAGGCGGCCATGACCCTGTGCGTCCACCGCGCCCCGGACTTCTTCGCGCTCAACCGCGTGCAGGGCGATCCCTGGGTCGTCTTCGTCGCGGAGGACCCGCGCGCGGGCGTCATCGGGTGCGTGGCCGGCGCGGTCCGACACGTCTGGCTCCGCGGCCGGCCGAAGTCGGTGATGTACACCGTCGACTTCAAGCTCCGCCCCGACTTCCGGGGCCGCGGCCTGGCCGACCGCCTGCTCCGCATGGGGTGGCCGGAGTGCGAGGCCCGGGAGGTCCCGTCGCTGATGGGGATCCTCGCCGGCAACGCGCCCATCGAGCGCCGCCTGTTGAACCCGCCGGAGGGGATCCCGAAGCCCGCCCGGCTCGGCACCGTGCGCGTCTACTCGCTGCTGCTGCCGGGCCTCACGCTGTCGCGCCCCTCCCGGCGAATCCGGGTGCGCCGGGCCGGTCCCGCGGACCTCCCGGAGATGCTCGCCCTCTGGGAGCGCGTCGGCAGGTCGCGCGAAGGGGCGCCGGTCCTCGACGCGTCCGCGTTCGACGCCTTCCTCGACAGGGCCCCCGGCCTGTCGCTGAGCGACTACCTGCTCGCCTTTCGCGGGGACCGGCTCGTGGGCAGCGTCGGCGTCTGGAACCAGGACGCCTTCAAGGAGACCGTGGTGCTCGACTATCGGGCGACGGTGTCCGCGGTCCGGCGGGCCCACAACCTCGTGGCCCGCCCCCTCGGCTGGCCGGCGCTCCCCGAGCGCGGCGCCCCCCTCAAGGCGCTCCACATCGTCCATCCCTTCGTCCCCGGCTCGGACCCGGCGGCGCTCACGGCGCTGCTGCACCACGCGCGGCGCGAGTGCGTCGGGCAGGGGGCGTCGCTCCTCGAGCTCGGGCTCGACCCCCACGACCCGCTCGTGCGCGCGCTGCGGCCGTTTCCGCACATCGGCGTGGACGTGAACTGCTTCCTCACGGCCGATCCCGGCAGCTCCGAGCTGCCCGTCCCGGGCCCCGGGCCGTTCCACTTCGAGACGGCGCTGGTCTGACGCGCCACGGCGTCGAGGCGGCGGTGGTCGCCGGAGCACCTGAGATGAGCCCACACGACCCCGAACCCCGCTCCACGCCGCGCTCCGGCAAGGCGTCGGTGCGTCGGGTCGCCGTGGCGGCCCTGAGCTCCGCGCAGATCGACGCGATGTGGCGGCTCTACGAGGAGTTCTACGCCAACGTCGACCGGGCCTCCTTCGACGCCGATCTCGCCGGCAAGGACTTCGTGCTGCTCGGCACGGACAGCGGCTCGGGCGAGCTCGCGGGCTTCTCGACCGTGCTCTTCTTCGAGGTGGTCCACGAGGGGCGCCGGGTCGGCTTCTACTTCACCGGCGACACCGTCTTCCACCCCCGCTACTGGGGGCAGAAGGGGCTCCATTGGGCGACCCTGCGCGAGTGGATCCGCTGGAAGCTCCGACACCCCACGACGCCGCTCTACTGGTATCTCATCTGCTCGGGGCACCGGACCTACCTCTCCCTCGTCCGCAACTTCCCCACGCACTGGCCGCATCACCTCCGGCCCACTCCCGCCTTCGAGCTCGGCCTCCTCGACGTCATCGGCCGGCGCTTCGGCGAGGCGTGGCACCCGGAGCGCGGCCTCATCGCCGTCGACGGCCCGCAGCCGGTGCTCAAGGCCGAGGTGGCCCCCATCACCGCCGAGCTGCGCGCGCTGCCGGAGATCGAGCTCTTCCTGCGGCTGAACCCCGGGCACGCCGAGGGTGACGAGCTCGCCATGATCGCCCTCGTCGACGGTCGGGCGGTGCGCTGGATGATCCGGCGTTGGCTCACCCGCGCGCGGAGCGGGCGGCGGCGCACCGGTGAGAGGCGCCGGTGAGCCGGTCGCGCTCCCTCCGTCCGGCCCTCCTCCGGGCCGGCTTCCTCGCGCTGACCAGCCCGCGGACGGCGCGCTTCGCCGCCGCGCTGCTGCGGCCCAGGGCGGCCCAGGACGCGGTCCTCCGGCGCATCCTCGCCCACACGGCGCCGAGCCGCTACGGGCGCGAGCTCGGCCTCGACGCCGGCGACGACTACGCCGCGTTCCGGCGCAAGGTCCCCATCGTCGACTACGAGGCGCTGCGCCCCTGGGTGGACGCGCAGGTGGCCACCGGTGAGCGGGTGCTCTCGAGCGAGGCGCCGCTCCTCTACGAGCGGACCTCGGGCTCGTCGGGCAGGCCGAAGCTCGTCCCCTACACGCCGTCGCTGATGGCGGCCTTCAACTCCTGCTTCGTCGTCTGGGCGGCGGACCTGGTCGCGTTCGGGCCCCGCTTCAGCACCGGGCGCATCTTCTTCGGGGTCTCCCCGGCGTTCCAGAAGAGCGAGGCCACGCCGACGGGGGTGCCGATCTCGCTCGCGGACGACGTCGGCTACCTCGCGCCCCGGATGCAGCGGCTCCTCGGAGGCTGCTTCTTCGTTCCCCCCGAGCTGAAGCGGATCCAGGACGGCGCGGACTATCGACGCTCGCTCGCGGCGGTGCTCGTCGCCGAGGCGCGGCTCGAGACCCTCTCGGTCTGGAGCCCGACCTACCTGCTCACGCTCCTCGACACGCTGCGCTCGGAGCGAGAGGCGATCCTCGAGGATCTGCGCCGGGGCCGCACCGGCACCGACGAGATCCCGATTCCCCTGCGAGGCGTCAGCGCCGAGCGCCTCGACCTGCTGGCCGCGCCGTCCCCCTCGTGGACCGCGCTCTGGCCCGATCTCAAGCTGGTCTCCTGCTGGACGGACGGGGCCTCGGCGACCTTCGCCCCCGCGGTCCGGCGCGCGCTCCCCGGCGTCCACGTCCAGGGGAAGGGCCTGCTCGCCACCGAGGCGCCGATGACGGTCCCCCTCGTCCACGCGCCGGCCCCGGCCCCCATGCTGGACGAGATCTTCTTCGAGCTCATCGGGTCCGACGGCGCGGTTCGCCGGCTCCACGAGCTGCGGCAGGGTGAGGAGTACGCCGTGGTCGTGACCACCCCCGGGGGCCTGCTCCGCTACCGCATGGGGGACCGGGTGCTTGTCGCGGGGAAGCTCGGCCCCACGCCGTGCCTCCGATTCCTCGGGCGCGAGGGGCGGACCTCGGACCTGGTGGGCGAGAAGCTCGGAGAGCCCTTCGTCCGCGCGGTGCTCTCCGAGAGCCTCGGCGCGTCCGGACACTGCTCCTACCTCGTCCCCCGGGTCGACGCGGACGGCCGCCCCGGCTACGTCTGCGTCACCGACCACGCTCTCGGCCGCGACGCCGCGCCGCTGGCCGAGCGGCTCGACCGCGCGCTCCGGGCGGCCTACCACTACGCGCAGGCCCGTGAGCTCGGCCAGCTCGGGCCGCTTCGCGTGGTGGCTCGCGAGGACGCCGCCTCGTTCTACGAGCGGCTGCACCTCGAGCGGGGGCTGAGCTGGGGCCAGATCAAGTTCGAGGCGCTGGTGACGGTGCCGACGCGGGAGCTCGACCGCTGACCGCGACGGCGCGCCACGCGCTCACGAGGCGTGGCCGCCCACCGGGTCGTAGCCTGGCCGGATCCCGTAGGCCTGCTCGAGCTTGCGGCGGGACAGGCGCACCTGCAGCGCCACGGCGCCGAGGACCAGCGGCGAGGCGGCGCCGCGACGGCGCGTGGGATCGAGCAGATCGCCGACGCTGCCGAGCGCGCGGCGCGGGTGGTAGCACGACTCGTAGAGGTCGATGAAGCGCCGGTAGAAGCGCTCCCAGCCCAGGCGCGGGAAGGTCACGCTGTGCCAGATGTCGTAGCGACGCCAGTCGCGCGTGACCACGCGGTCGGCGCGCGCGCGCCACAGCTCGGTGCCCGGGAAGGGGGTGGCGATGGTGAAGTTCGGGTAGTGGATGTCGTGGTCGATGACGAAGTCGCGCAGCTCGTCGAAGTCCCGCTCGTCGAAGTCGGGGTCGACGATGAACTGGCCGATGACCTGCAGGCCGGCCCCACGCAGCACGCGCGTCGCCTCGACGTTGTCCTGGACCGAGCTCCCCTTGTCGAAGGCGGTGAGCGCCCGGTCGGTCACCGCCTCCATCCCCACGGCGACCATGCGCAGCCCGGCGCGGCGCCAGCGCTCGAACAGCGCCGGGTGGCGCACGATCGTGTCGGATCGGGCGTCGGCCATGAAGATCTTGCCGAGCCGCGCCCCTTCGAGGGCGTCGGCCAGCCGCTCGGCCCGCTTGGGCGAGCCGAAGGTGTTGCCGTCCGCGAAGCGCACCGCCCGCTGCGGCACGTTCGCGAGGTCCTCGAGGACGCGCTCGGGCCGCTTCGTCAGGTAGCGCCCGCCCATCTCGTTGGTGATGGAGCAGAACGAGCAGCGGTACGGGCAGCCGCGGGAGGTGTTGACGAGCCCGACGGCGCGGCCGAACGCGCGGTAGCGGTGACGGTGGGCGGCGACGAGGTCGCGGCGGGGCAGCGGGGAGCCGTCGAGGTCGCGCGGCAGGGGCCGCTCGGCGGTCTTCACCACGCGGCCGTCCCGCATCAGGGCGAGGCCGGCGATGTCGGCGATGTCCCGGCCGCGCTCCCAGGCGCTGACGAGCTCCGGGAAGGTCTCCTCTCCGGGGCCGATGACGATGGCGTCCACCATCGGCAGCCCGAAGTCCGCGGGCTGGAGCGTCGCGTGATGCCCGCCGACCACGGTCCGCACCGCGGGGTCGAGCGCCTTCGCGACGCGAAGGATGTCGACCATGTCATAGAGATTACAGGTGTTTCCGCCGGTGGCGACCACGTCCGGCCGCCGCTCGGCCAGGACCGCGGCCAGCGTCTTGCGAGAGAAGCGAAGATCCAGCAGGTCCACGTCGTGGTCCGGCACGGACGCGGCGAGGGTCTCGAGGGCGAGGGGCTCGGTGGCGAAGGAGAACGCCAGCGCGGAGTCGTGGTTGGGGGGTTGAACGAGCAAGATCTTCATCGCACCCCCTGCAGCCACGCACTACACAGGTCCACCCGGGGACGGCCACGCCGAGCCCGTGGGCGATGGTAGTCCGCCCCGCGGTCGGCGAAAAGCACGCGCCACGCGACCGGCGCCGGCAGGGTCAGGCGATGGAGCGTGAGGCTCGTGGCCGCGGTCGGGGCGCCCCGCCGCACAGGGGCCGCGGGCGCGCCTACTCGCAGTCGACGAGGGGCGCGAGGGGCGCGAAGTCGAAGCCGTCGCCCGAGACGGCGTCGAGGTCCTCGAGCCCCGCCTGCAGCGCCGCCTCGATCTCCGCGTAGGTCTGGTCGAGCTTGTTGGCGCTCGACGGCTCCGCCACGCACAGGAACTTGGCGACTCCGCACACCTCGATCGGCTCGCACCCGGGGGCCGGGGGCGCGGCCGGCTCGAGCGCCGCGTCGCCGTACAGGATCCGCCCGCCCACCATCGTCAGGACGACGCTCGCCGGGGTCGCGCCGACGACGACCGCCCACGGGTCGTCGCCGCCGCCACGAAACACCGCGAGGTCCGCCAGCATCCCGGGCGCGAGGCCGCCGAGGCGGTCGTCGAGGGCGAGGGCGAAGGCGGCGTTCCCGGTGGTCATCAGCACGAGGTCGCGGGCGCCGAGGATGTCGCCGAAGTGAGCGTCGTCCCAGGCGTCGGCGAAGCGGAGCTCGTCGAGGAGGTTCTGGCTCCCGCCCATCGACCAGTCCGGCGCGAGGGTCACGAGGACGTCGGCGTCGAGGGCCGCCGGGATGTCGGTCGTCTCGCCGTAGAGGGCGACGTTCGAGGCCGGCGACCAGGTGAGCTTCATCCCGTGCGCGGCCATCACGGCGAACTGCTCGGGGCCGAACGCGGTCCCGTGGGTGATGGCCGTCTGGGGGGCGTAGAGGCACATCGGCTCGGTCGTCAGCGCGCCGAGCTTGTCGAACTCGGCCAGGGCCTTGGCGTCGGTCCCCTCGCCGCAGTGGACGAGGTAGGCGTGCGTGTCGCCGTCGGCGAAGTTGGCGCACACGCCGTCTCCGGAGCTCTGCGAGGGCGGGAAGGTGGCGCTCGTCTGGATGTGGTCGCCGCCGAGGCCGTTCTGCGGGCTGTCGACGCTCCGCGCGAGCGAGCCGAAGCAGGCGGCGCTGGTCCCCGGCAGGCCGACGATCGAGGTCGTCCCGGCGATGAGCCCCTTGAGCTCACCCCACTTGTCCATCTCGCAGCGGAGGCTCCCGGCGCCGTCGTAGGCGAGCGGACACCAGGTGGGCTTTCCCTGCGAGTCGTCGGCGAGGCACTGCTTGACGTCGAGCATGGCGGCGTAGCGCGGCTCCTGCGTCCACTGGGTGTGGTTGGTGTAGACCTTGGACGGGAGCCAGTCGTCGTCGTTGAAGATGTCGAAGAGGATGTGGTTGTGGGTGTCGATGAGCCCCGGGGCGATCACCGCGCCGGCGGTGTCGATGACGGTGGCCCCTTCGGCCTCGGGGGTGTCGGAGCAGCCGGTCCCCGGCGCGACGCAGGCGATGTCCTCGCCGGCCACGAGCACCTCACCGTCGAAGGCGACCTCTGGGGTGAGGACGACGCCGACGAGCAGCAGCCGATCCTCGGCCCCTGCCGTCACCGTGGCGACGCCGTCCGGGTCCAGGGTCACGTCGACGTCGCCGGGCCCGGTGTCGGCCGCGTCGTCTGCGTCGGCGTCCGCGCTCCCGGCGTCGGCGTCGGCGTCCGCGTCGGAGACGTCGTCCACGTCAGCGTCCTCCCCATCGGGCACGTCGCCCGTGGCGTCGGCGTCGAGCTCGGCGGCGTCCTCGGCGTCTTCGGCGTCCACGCCGTCGGCGTCCTGGGAGCCGACGTCGCCCACCGCGTCGTCGTCGACGACGTCCGGGGCCGCGTCGACGGCGTCCGTCCCCAGGGAGCCGGTCAAGCCCGAGCCCCCGCAAGCCGACGCGAGGAGGGCGAGCAGGACACAGCACCGGATCGAGGTGAGCACGCCTGGTCGTACCACCACGCGACCCGCCGGTCACGAGCACCCGTGGTTGGGGTCGAGCGCTCCGTACGAGCTCGATCCTATCCCGCCCCGGGCCGTGCGCGTTGCGGTGGGCCGCCCGGCGCGCTAGCGTCTCGACCCGGCGACGGCGTGACGTCCGTCGTCGCTTGGAGCCGGGTCATGCGCACATCGACCACCCTCGTCCCCCTGCTCGCCCTCTCACTCGGTCTGCTCGCCTGCGGGGGCGACGGCCCCGGCGCGACGGAGGACGCCGACGCGCTCGCCGACGTCGCCAAGGGCGACGGCAGCGACGACGTCGACGTCTCCGCCGACACGGTCGAGGCGAGCGACAGCGCCCTCGGCGACACCGCCGTGGCCGCGGACACGGCCGTGACCGACACGGCGACGACCGGCGGCTGTCCGACGCCGCCCTACGCTCCGGCCGGCGCGACGCTCGCCGGTGACGGGCGCTTCCGCACGTTGTCCGGGCTCGACGTGGCGGGGCTGCCGCCGCGCGACATCACGATCTATCTGCCCGCCGACTACGACAGCGCGCCCGCCCGGCGCTACCCGGTCGTGTACATGCACGACGGGCAGAACCTCTTCTTCGACGAGACCAGCTTCGCCGGCGAGTGGGGTGTCGACGAGACGGTCGACGCGCTGGTCGCCGCGGGGACGATGGAGCCGGTCATCGTGGTCGGCGTCGACAACACCCACGAGCGCATGGCGGACTACACGCCGACGGTCGACGCCACCTACGGCGGCGGCAACGGCGCGGCCTACGTGGCGTGGCTTGCGGACGTGGTGAAGCCCGCCGCGGACGCGTTCCTCCGCACCCGCTGCGAGCGTGACGCGACCGGCATCATGGGCTCGAGCCTGGGCGGGCTCATCAGCCTCTATGCCGCCCTCGAGCGGCCCGAGGTGTTCGGCCGTATCGGTGTCGTCTCGCCGTCCCTGTGGTGGGACGACGAAGTGATGATCGCGCAGTTCTCCGCGTACGATGGCGCGCTCCCGGCCCGCCTCTGGCTCGACATGGGGACGGCCGAGGGCGGCGACGCGGACGGCGACGTGACGATGGCCGTGGCCGAGCTGCGCGCGGCCCGTGAGTCCGCGCGCGCCAAGGGCATGGTCGTCGGCGAGGACCTCGGCTACTACGAGGTGAAGAACGCCCCGCACAACGAGGGCGCCTGGCGCCAGCGGCTCCCGTACATCTTCCGCTACCTCTACGGGACCGAGCCGATCGGCGGCGCCACGGCCCTCGACCTGGCCTTCTTCGCCGGGGAGCTCTCGCTCTCGGGGCGCGCCCACACGAGCGCCCTCGTCACCGCGCGCTACGGGACCGAGGCTCGCCTGACGATCCCGAACGACCTCGTGACCTTCTCGGTGGACGGCGACGCGCTGAGCGTGGACGCGGACGGCGGCGTCGACGCCCTCGCCTCGGGCGAGGCGACGATCACCGCGACCTACGACGGCCAGAGCGCGACGCGCACGCTGGCCGTCGGCGGCGACGGGCTCAGCTGGGTCACCTTCGACGTCGCGGTGCCCTTCGAGACGCCGGGGACCGTCTACATCGTCGGCGACCTCGGCGCGCTCGGCGCCTGGGATCCCGGCGCGGTCCCGATGGAGTTCGTGGAGGCGACGACCCACTGGCAGGTGTCCCTCCAGCTCCCGAGCGGCGCGACCTTCGCGTACAAGTACACCCGCGGCAGCTGGGGCACCGTCGAGGCGACCGCCGGCGGCGCCGACGTCCCGAACCGGTCCGGCGGCCCGGCCACGGCCGGCGTCGTCTCGGACACCGTCGAGAGGTGGATCGACCTGTGATTCGCACCTTCATCGCCATCGACCTGCCCGAGGACGTGCGTGACGAGCTCCTCGGGATGCAGCACGGCGTCCCCGGCGCGCGCTGGGTCGACGACGACCAGCTCCACCTGACCCTCCGCTTCGTGGGGGACGTCGACGGCGCGGCGCTCCGCGACCTCATGGGGGCGCTCTCCCGCGTCGAGGCCGACGCCTTCGAGCTCACCCTGGGCGGCGCCGGCTTCTTCCCGCCGCGCGGGCCCCAGCGCGTCCTGTGGATCGGCGTCGAGCGCTCGGCGCCCCTCGACGCCCTGCAGCGCACGGTCAGCGGGGTGGCCACGCGCCTCGGCCACGCGCCGGACCGCAAGAAGTGGGCCCCCCACGTCACCCTGGCGCGGCTCGACGGCGCCCCGTCGAACCGCGTCGCGCGCTTCGTCGCCGAGCGCGCGCTCTACCGGTCGCGGACGTTCGCCGTGGACGCCTTCCACCTCTACTCGAGCCAGCTCCACCCCAAGGGCGCCATCTACACCCTCGAGGAGTCCTTCCCGCTCGTGGGCGGCGCCGCCTTCGAAGACGACGCGGACCACTGGGACGACTAGGTCGCGCTACGGCACGACCCAGAGGATGTCGGCCTCGCGGTCCGGGTAGGCGGTCGCGCCGGTCCACGCCTGCGCGTCGAGCGCGTCGGCCGGGGTGGGCAGCACGATGGCGTAGGGCTGGCCGGTCAGGGCGAGGACGCGCTGCGGCACGCCGAGGCCGAAGCGGATGTGGCCGAGGCCCGCGAAGACCACGACGGCGCGGTCGGGGTGGGCGGGATCGGTGAGGAGCGTCGCGACGTTCCGGCTCATCGTCTCGTCCCAGACGAGCTGCGCCATGTAGTAGCGATCGAGGACGAGGGCGGGGAGGGCGTGGCCGCCGTGCCCGCTCATGGCCGCGTGCATCATCGCGTCGAAGAGCGCGCGGTGACGCGGGTTGCCGGTGTCGAGGGGGGGCAGGGCGGCCCGGGTCTCCTCGGAGAGCTCGGCCAGCGGGGTGCGGGCCACCTCGCGCGCCAGCCCGCGCTCGGCGTTGACCGGGACGACGTCCACGCGGTGCGCGCGCGCCCAGGCGAAGATCGGCGCGTAGGCGGCGAAGTCGTGACCCCAGCGGTGCTCCCAATCGAGGGCCGCGGCGAGGGCCTCGACCGGCTCGTCGCCCGCGAGCCAGGTCTCCACGATCTCGCGGGACGACGCCGGGAGCCACTCGACCCCGACGACGACGGAGCGCCCGGCGCGCGCGAGGCGCTCGAGCACGGCGCGCTGCACGGCGTGGTAGGCCGGCACGGCGTGCTGCTCGGCGACGTAGATGCAGCGGACGTCGGCGAGGCGCCCGGCGACGTCGGCGTCGGAGAGGCGGGCGCCGTCCGCGGGGTCACGGGCGTCCGGAGCGCTGGGATCGAGGTCCGGGTAGGTCATGTCGGGGGCGGTGGCGCAGCCCGCGCCGAGGACGGCGAGGAGCGCGACGAGGCGGAGGGCGGGGGGCGACGGTCGCAAGGGCAGCTCCGGCGGGCGGGCGCGACGCAGACAGCGCTGCGCTGGTCGGACGGGCGAGGTCACGGTAGGATCCGAAGTGGCTCGTGACGAGCCCAAAACCACGGTCGAGGCCCGCGCGCATGAGCGATCCCGTCGCAACGTTCAGCCGAGGAGGCGGCACGCCCGCCAGGTCCGGCTGTGCGCGGCTCGACCGTCCCCCCGTAGCCACGCGGGGAGCGCGCCCGGCGCGCGCCGCCGATCCCGAGAGCGGAGGCCTGCGATGCTGAGATTGAGCGAGGTCCGGAGCCGCTACTCGGCGGCGGCGGGCTGCGACGCCCTCTACGAGGTCGCCGACACCGAGCTCGGGCTCATCGGCTTCATCGCGCTCCACGATCTGTCCGATGGGCCCGGCGTGGGCGGGATCCGACGGCTCCCGTACGCGACCGCGCGCGCGGCCGTCGAAGACGCGGTGCTCCTCGCCGAGCAGATGACCCTCAAGACTGCCCTCGCCAAGCTCCACGTGGGCGGGGCCAAGGCCGTCGTCATCGATCGCCCAGGGCTCGACGTCGCGGCCGCCTACACGGTCCTCGGGGACGCCGTCGCGGCCCTCGACGGCCAGTACTTCTGCGGGCCCGACGTGGGCACGACCGAGGAGGATCTGGCGCACGTCCGGGCACGGACCGACCACGTCAACCTCATCGAGAACGCTCCGGCCAGCTCCACCGCCGCCGGCGTGCTCCGGGCCATCGACGCCGCGCTCGGACACCTCGGGCTCCCCATCGCCGGGCTCCCGGCCGTCGTCCAGGGGGTCGGCTCGATCGGCCGCCTCGTCGCCGAGGGCCTCGCCGCGAGCGGCGCCCTCGTCAGGGCCAGCGACATCCGCCCCGAGCGGGTCGCTGCCCTCGTCCAGCGCGTCCCGGGCATCGTCAGCGTCTCGCCGACCGAGGATCTGCGCACGCCGACGACGCTGCTCTCGCCGTGTGCGGTGGGGCAGGTCTTCAGCAAAGAGACGATCCCGAAGCTCGCGTGCCGCCTCATCTGCGGCGCCGCGAACAACCAGCTCGTAGCGCCGTGCCTCAGCGAGGACCTCGCCGAGGCGGGGATCCTCTACGTCCCCGACTTCGTGGTGAACGCGGGCGCGGTGATCGAGGGCGTGATGACGCGCATCGCCGCCCCCGGCGAGGACGTCCGCCCCCAGGTCGCGGCCGCGATCGACGCCATCGGCACGCGCGTGGCCTCGATCCTCGCGGAGGCCGAGGAGAGCGGCTGGACGCCGCTCGAGGTGGCGCTGGCGCGGCTCGACGTGCCGCGCCCGCTCTGCTGAGGCGACTCAGCTCCCGCCGGCCCAGCGCAGCTCGCGGCACTGGACCTTGAAGCGGCGGATCTTGCTCTTGCCCGTGTCGTAGCGGAGCTCGACCGCGGACACGACCCACCCCTCGGGGCAGGCGAGCTCCTTGTAGTGGTCCGCGTTCTTCGCGTACGCGTCGCCCGGGATCGCGTCGCTCCCCGGGTTGGAGCTGCGGGTGTTGACCGTGCCCCAGTCCTCCTTCGTGCGGCACGTGTACGTGAACGCGATGTTCTTCACGTAGTCGTTGCTCGCGTCGAGGGTCAGCCAGATGCTCCGGATGTGCCGCTTGGTGTCGCAATACTGCAGCGCCATGGTGCCCGGCTCGTAGCCGGGGCCGCGGTGCTCCCCCTCGAAGAGCCGGCTCGACTCCACCTTCGGATCGGGCACGCAGTTCTCACAGGTGTAGCGGTAGCGCGTGCACTCGCCCTCCATCCGGGCGATGAAGTTGTCGAGGTTGCTCTGTGGCTCGCGCCAGACCTTCAGCTTGCTGAGGAGGTACTGCTGGCCGTAGGTCGTGCAGTTCAGGGACCGCCACCCGGACAGCCGATCGGTCTTGCCGGAGTTCCACTCGCGCGTCTTCACATCGTCGCCGACCACCCAGTACGAGCCGCCGGCGGTCGGGCCGGGCGGCGCGGCGTCGCCAGGGGCCGGGGTCGCGCCGGCGACGCCCTCGAGGCACACGAGCAGCAGCAGCGCCGGAAAGAGCGTCACCTGGGTCATCACGGTCTCCTCTGGGGGGAGCCCGAGGTTACCCCGGCGCCGCTCGCGGATCGAGGATGGGCCCGCGAGGCGGGCGCTAGCCGAAGTAGTCGGGCTCCTCGCCGGGCTTCCACTTGATGTTGCAGCCCATCGACGGCCACTGCTCCTCGGCGGTCGGCTCGCCGGCGAGGACCGCGTTCACCGCGCGGGTCAGGTCGGCGCCGTCGTTCGGCTCGCCGTTGCCCGGGCGCGCCCGATCCATCTGGCCGCGGTAGGCGAGCCGCCCGTCGCCGTCGTAGAGGAAGAAGTCGGGCGTGCAGGCGGCGCGGTACGCCTTCGCGACCTCCTGCGTCTCGTCGTAGAGGTAGGGGAAGGTGAAGCCGTGCTCGGCGGCCACCGCGCGCATCCGCTCGGGGCGGTCGTCGGGGTAGCGCACGACGTCGTTCGGCTGGATCGCGACCACCGCCACCCCGCGCGCCTGGTAGTCGCGCACGAGCGACGTCAGGACGTCGCGCACGTGGACCACGTAGGGGCAGTGGTTGCAGATGAACATCACGAGCAGCGCCGGCGCGTCGGCGAAGTCCGCGCGGTGGACGATCTTGCCGTCCAGATCGGGCAGGGCGAAGTCCGGGGCGGGGGTGCCCAGGGACACCATGGTCGACGGCGTGCGGCTCATCGGAACACCTCTCGTCAGGTCCTCGCGCCTCGACGAGGCGCCGCCGAACCGTAGTCCATGCCCCGGCCAGCGTCCATGAGCAGATCCGCGTCGACGCCGTGCGTCCGCGGCCTACGCGGCGAAGCGGCCCGGGATCTGGCTGAGCGCGTCGAGGTCGATGTCGCTGCGGGTGGTCGCGCCGCCGCCGAGGATCAGCGTCCCATCGCCGCCGAGGAGCTCGAGGTGGGCGCCGCGGAGCCCGTGGACGTACATGTGCCAGCGCGGCGCGCGCGCGTGGATGCGCCGCTGCCCCCAGCGGAGCTTGCCGAGGCGGTAGCCGTGGAGGAAGTGCTCGCCGTCGCGGCGGAGCTCCTCGATGGCGAAGCGCTTCGCGATGGTGACGCCGAGGAGCGCGAGCCCGAGGAGGCCGAGCAGCGGCCCGAAGAGGAAGCCGAAGACCGGCTCGTGCTCGACGCGGGTGAACATCGCCACGCCGACGATCGAGAGGCTGATCCCGAAGAAGAAGAGCATCCCCTGGAGCGCGCCGCGGTGCCGGACCCCGAAGTCGAGGGCCGTGAAGGGCCCGGCCGCGCTCGGCGAGAACGCGATCTCGGGCGCGGGCGCGGGCTGCGCCTCGGCCTCCGGCGCGTCGGTCTCGTCCGTGGCCTCCGGCGGGGGCTCCGGAGCCGGCTCCCCCTCGAGCCCGTCGAAGCCCGTCGCGTCCACGAGGCGGCGCGCGACGAGGGTCACCGTGCCGCGGTCCTCGGAGCGGGCGAGCACCACGCTCGAGCGGCCCTTCAGCTCGAGGACGGCGAGCCAGCGCTCGATCGTCTGGCCGGGCGAGGCGTCGGCCACGACCCGGATCCCGACGACCTGGCCCATCGGGACCCACCAGGTGTCGCGCTCGCTGGTGACGCCGATGCCGATACGCTCGCGGTCGCTGTCGACCAGGAGCCCCCCGCGGGCGGCGAGGAGGCGCAGCGCGATGGTCAGCATGGCGAGCGCGAAGAGCACGCCCACGCCGAGGGTCGCGACCTGCCCGTACCACGGGAGGGTCGTGTCGAGGACGATGCCGGTCGCCAGGACGACGACCCCGGCGCTGGTGATGAACGCGCCCGCCGCGGCGACCATGCTGCGCGTGCGGGGGATGATCTCGCGGGGATCCATCAGTACCGCGGCTCCGTCTCGAGGGCGGCGACCGCGTCTTCGGCTCGTCGTCGCACCGGGTGCTCCTCGCTCAGCCACGCCACCGCGGCGCGGATGAGGGTCAGGACCGGGGGCAGATCGCTCAGCACCACCGGCCCGTCGGTGATCGCGGCGATCCGCCCCGCGACCGCGGCGTCGAGCTGCTCGGCGGCCGGGCCCAGGACGAGCGGCCGCGCGACCGACGAAAAGGGCGGGGCGACCGGCATCAGCGGCAGCGGTCGCAGGGGCGCGGGGCCGGCGAGGAGCACGTAGAAGACCGTCTCGTCCGGGTCTCCCGGCGTGCCGTCCACGAGCCCGTCGGCGTCCAGCGGGACCGCGACGGCGTCGGCCGGCGGCCCCGCGGACCAGGTCGCGATGAGGTCGGCGTCCATGAAGGTCGAGCGCCGGATCAGGTGGCGCTCGCCCGTCCCCGGGAGCGCCAGGCGCGTCAGGTACCAGCGCTGCCGCGCCCCGAAGCAGCTCGTGCGGGGGCGCGCCGGGAGCGCCGGCGAGGGCCCCTGGGCGATGCTCTCGGCGACGCGGCGGGCCAGCGCGTCGAGGTCCGGCGCCGCCTCGCTGGCGACGAAGACGAAGGGGGTGTCCTGGGAGGGCGGCTCCCGGTGGGGCACCGGCCCGGTCAGCCGGCGGTCGTCGTCTTCCCGTACCGCACCGTGCCCATTCTGCACGGCCTCCGCGCCATGATCGACGCAGTCATGTTGCGCCGCAGCGAGAAGCTCGGGCGACGCCAGCAGCGCGCCCGCGGCGTCACGCGCGACCATCGCGAGCGCGACCGGCCGTCCCGCGGGAACGAACACGACGGCCTCGCCGGCGCGCGCGTCGACCGGGACCCGGATCAGGTCGTTGTCCACCTCGCCGGCCCAGAACGCCGCGGCGCCGAAGCTCTCCGGCTCGCGCAGCGCGACCACGACGAACGCTCGCGCGGCCACGAGCGGTGTCCAGCGCAGCGTCAGCTCGCCGTGGGCGGCGACGGTGCGCAGGAACGGGGGCAGCGGCGGGGCGGGGGCGGTCACGACCCGTGGTAGATGGCCCAAACCCCCACGAGCTGCAAGAGGTTCCACGCGCCGTGGACGATCACCGGCACCAGCAGCGTCCCGCTCCACTCGTAGAGGAGGGCGAGCATCGCGCCGAGGACGCTCAGCGGCACGAGCCGCCCGGGGTCGAGGTGCACGGCGCCGAAGACGAGCCCGCTGAAGACCGCCGCCGTGCCGACGCCGACCGTCCCGCGGAGGCTCCGGAAGAGGAAGCCGCGGAAGAGGACCTCCTCGGTCAGCGGCGCGATGACGGCGGCCCCGAGCAGCACGAGGCCGAACGTCCCGGCGCCGGTGTCGCCCGTCAGGAGCTCCACCGGCCCCTGGTTGGAGGCCGGCGGCTCGAAGATGAAGAGGCTGACGAGCTGCCCCGCGACGACCGCGAAGGTGCACATGGCCAGCCCGGGCAGGATCCACCCCGCGACGGTCCAGCCGCGCCCGGGGGTGGCGCCCACGCCGAGGCCGAGCACCGAGGCCAGCGAGCGGTGATCGTCGGGATCGCGCCCGAGGCGCTGGATCAGCCCCAGCCAGATCGCGCCGTGCGCCAGCATCTGGAGATCGAGGACGGCGGCGACGGTGGCGGGCTGCGTCGCGAGCTCGGGGGTGACGAAGGAGCCGAAGAAGATCGCGACGAGGATCTGGACGATGAAGGCGCTCGCCACGACGCGCTGGGTGCGGGCGAGGAGGAAGGGCGCGGGGCCCGGGCCGAGGCCGTGGCCCGCGCGAGCGAGGCGCGGGCGCACGAGGGGGAGGGCGAAGAGCGCGAAGAGGCCGAGCACGACCAGGCCCGCGAGGACGATCCAGCGGATCATCACCGCGTCGATGACGGCGACGGCGGTCGCCTTGGCCGCCTGATCCGCCTCCGCGGCGCACGCCTCGTCCCCGGTGACGGTGCAGAAGCGCGCCCGCACCCGGGCGAGGAGCCACGGGGACGCGCCGATGTCGGTCAGGGTGGCGGTCACCCGCCCGAGGGTGTCGATGGAGGCGCCCTGCGAGAGGCGGACGAGGTCCTCGACGGCGTGGCGCGTCGCGTCGCTCACCGCGTCCCCGGATCCGATGGCCGAGAGCTCCGCCCGAGCCGCGTCGGTGACGCCCCAGGCCGCCGCCATCGCCGCGACGACGACCCGCAGGTTCTGGCTCGGCGGGAGCTCGGTGGCCCGCGCGCGCGCCGCCTCGACCACCGCCGCCGGCGTGTCCTCCGCGGTCCCCTCGAGCCCGATCAGGTCGCGGATGATCGTCGGGTACTGCGAGCCCGCGTCGTGAATCCGCCCGAAGTCCTCGAGCACCCAGACGTCTCCGCGGCTCGCGCGCGGAGGGCCGGTCATCACCCCCATCCACAACGCGGCCATCGCGACCGCCATCGCGGTGACGATCCAGTCGTGGACGCGCTCGCTGTCCATGCTCAGAGGACGGTCATCGCTTCGAGAGGTGGTTGAGGATGCTCTCGCAGGCGTCCTTCGTGAGGTTGTCCCGGCGAGCCGGCTCCTGCATGAGCTTGCACGCGTTGGCGTACTGGCGCTTGAGGTTGGGGTTCTGCGCCTGACAGACCTTCACCTCGAGCTCTCCGCACGGATCCGCGCAGGCCGTGAGCGGAAGGGCGAGGAAGAGGGAAAGCGCGAACGGAACGAAGCGGGCGAGCACGGACATGGGGGCTCCCGAGGGCGACACGTCGGGCAGACTATACAAAGCTCACGCCGATTGGGCGAGCCGCGCCGTCTCCGGGTCCCGCCACGCTCGGCTGGCCTCGACCAGCGCCTCCCACGCGCGCACCTCGTCGGCGACCCAGCGCTCGTCGCGGCCGAGCAGCGCGGCCATGTGGGTCGCCACCGCGCGGCCACAGCCGAGCCCCTGGTCGGCGGCGCGGTAGAAGACCGGCAGGCGCCTCACCAGCACGTCCTCGAGGTGCATCGCGTGCTCGCCGAGCACGGCCAGGCTGACCTGTGCCAGGACGATCGGCAGGTCCGGCGTCAGCGTCGCCGCCTCGGCCGGGTGGCTCTTCATCCGCTCGTGCACCCAGCTCCCGGCGCTCCCGTGCTGGCGCCAGAGGTTCCGCTCGAAGGCGTCCTCGGGGCCGCGCAGGAGGTCCTCGGGCTGACGCACGCCCGGATCGAGCGGCACCTTGTGGGTGCAGCAGCGCTTCGCCTTGACGCCGTGGTGCTTCGCGAGATCGCGCACGACGTGGCGCATGAGCTCCTCGGCCATCGCGCGGTAGGTCGTGAGCTTGCCGCCGGCGATGGTCGTGATCCCGCTCGGGCTCGGGAAGATCTCGTGCTCGCGGCTGGTCTTGTAGGCGCTGTCGGCGTCGTCGCGGATGAGCGGCCGGAGCCCGGCCCACGTGCTCATCACGTCGGCGCCGGTGAGGTGCGCGTCGGGGAAGTAGTGGTTGGCCGTCTCGAGGATGTAGTCGATGTCGTCCGCGGTGGCGCGGATGTCGTCGAGATCGCCGTCGTAGTCGGTGTCGGTGGTGCCGATGTAGGTCGTGTTCTCGGCCGGGATGGCGAACATCACGCGCCCGTCCCGGACCGCCGTGAGGGTCACCGCGGTCGCGACCGGCAGGCGGTCGTGCGGCACGACGAGGTGGACGCCCTTGGTCGGGCGGATGAGGCGCCCGCCGCCGGGCGCGCCCGAGATGTGATCCGACCAGTGCCCGGTCGCGTACACGAGGTGCTTGCAGCGCACCTCCGTGCGCGAGCCGTCGAGCTCGTCGGCGAGTGTGGCGCCCGTGACACGACCGTCCGCGTCGAGCAGGGGCGCGACGAAGCGGGTGTAGTTCAGCGCGATGGCGCCGTGGCGCTGGGCGTCGAGGACGTTCGCCAGGGTGAGGCGGGCGTCGTCGGTGCGGCAGTCGAAGTAGTGGAGCCCGCCGCGGAGCCCGTCGGCGCGAAGCCCGGGCGCGAGCTCACGGGCGCGCTCCGGGCGGAGCTTCCGGTGCACCCGGTAGGTCCTGAACATCGACAGCAGGTCGTAGAGCCAGAGCCCGAGGTTGAGCTTGGCCATGCCGTGACGCGATCCCGCGTAGACGGGCATCAGGAACGGGATGGGCCACACCAGATGCGGGTTCAGGCGGCTCTGCCGATGGCGCTCACGGGTCGACTCCATCACCAGGCCGAACTGATAGTTCTCCAGGTAGCGGAGGCCGCCGTGGACCAGCTTCGAAGAGCGGCTCGAGGTGCCCGCGCCCCAGTCGGTCTTCTCGACGATGGCGACGGAGAGCCCGCGCAGCGCGGCATCGCGCGCGATGCCAGCGCCGGTGATGCCGCCGCCGACCACGAGCACGTCGACGCCGTGCTCGGCCAGGCGGGCGAGGCCCGCGCGCCGGCGAGCTTCGGGGGCGGGGGAAGATTCGGAGCCGATGGCGGTAGCGACGTCGTCCACGGGGCGGACGCTAGCCACCCTGACGCACCGCGTCAACGATGAGTTTACGCCGCGCGGGCTCCTCAGCGGCCCGCGCGCCGTGCGTCGCCGTCAGCTCTGTCGGCGGTTCGGCATCAGCGCGAGGACGGCGCTCATGCCGAGGACGGTCAGACCGATGCCGAGGCCGAAGCCACCCGCGATTGCCAGCACTCCTACGACGGTATCCATCATGCGCTCTCTTTTCTCGAAGGCGTCGTGGCCGATGGCCGTGTTGCAGGCGAGGGCGACTTCAAGCGACGTGCCAACGGACGTATGCCGCGACATCGGCGCAGGCGCAAGGGCCAATGTCCCCCTCTTCGGGTTTCGATGTGGCACACGAACCACATCTTCCGTGTCCCCCGTGACACAGGTGGCGTGGGGGCTTTCTCGACGGTAGGTGGCGTCGGCGGGCCCGGCCAGAATTCCGGTCCGTTTTTTCGCCCGCCCAAGCGCCGTGGGACGCTGCCGCCGCCAGCCCCCGCGACGCCGCCCCACGAGGGGGCGCGAGCGGGTCGGAATCACACGCGATCGAGGGCCTCGCGGCCCCGCGCGGAGCGCGTCCAGAGCGTGCTCGGAGGCCCAAACGACGCGAGGCGCGGCTCACGCCACGCCTCGCTTCGGTTCGACTCGGGTCCGAGGGTCAGATGAGCCCGATCACCATGAGCAGGATGCCGAGCCCGCCGCCGATCGCGCCGAGCATGATCCAGCCCTGCTTCGCCTTGCCGGCGTCCATGGCGTTGCGCTCCGCCTCGTACTGCTGCTTGAGGCGGTTCACCTCGGTGCGCGAGCGCCCGCCGCCCGCCTGGAGCTCGCCGTCGAGCGCGGCGATCTGCTCGTCGAGCTGCTCCTTGCGACCATCGAAGGCGAGGGCGTAGCGCATCGAGCCGAAGAAGCCCGACCCGTCGACCGGCGGCGCCAGCTCCTTCACCTCGGCGACGGCCGCGGCGGCCCAGTCGTCGTCGTCGCCGACCGGCTCGGGCTCGTACTCGGGCTCGGGCGCCGGCTTGGCGCGGCGGGGCTTCGGCGGGGCCATGTCGATGTCGTCGAGCATCGAGATGTCCATCGCCTGGGTCTTCTCGTCGGCGTCGCCCTGGGGGCCGTCGATCTCGGCGAGCATGGCGTCCATGTCGACCGCCATCGTCGACTCGTTCTCCTCCTCCTCTACCGGGGCCGGGGCGGCGCGACGCGGGGCCGGGGCCGGGGCCGAACGAGCCGGGGCCGGGGCCGAACGAGCCGGGG
>SBGO01000256.1 GCA_006226565.1 Deltaproteobacteria bacterium
GGCTCGTGCCGGCGCCGCCGGGGGCGCCGCTGCCGCCGGGGCCGCCGAAGACGCGGTTGTTGGCGACCGTCAGCCCGGCGCCGCAGTTGCGGAGGTAGATGGCGTAGCTGTTCGCGCCCGGCTGGTTGGCCTTGTTGACGCCGAAGATCGTGAAGCCGACGAGGGCCGCCGGGGCCTGCCCGCTCGCGCCGACGCTGATCCCCGTGACGGTGCCGAGGTGGTCGGCGTCGGTCGCGACGCCGATGATGGCCGTCTCGAGCAGGAGCGGGTCGCGCTGGAAGAAGCTCGAGCTGTAGCCGGCGTAGACGCCGACCCCGGCCGCGAGCCGGATGTTCTCGGAGTAGACGCCGGTCGCGACGTAGACGTCGCGGGCGCTGATCTCCGACGCCAGCGCGATGCCGCGCGAGATCGTCAGGACCGGCTGGTCGAGGGTCCCGGGCCAGCTGTCGTCGCCGTCCTTGGCCACGAAGACGCCGAGGTCCACGTCGCCGTCGATGCCGTCACAGTTGGCGTCGACGCCGTCGCCGGCGAGATCCTCGTCGCCCAGCGGCACGCACTCGCAGCCGTCGTCGGCGAGGCCGTTCACGTCGACCGCGTCGCCGGTGCAGGCGTAGCCGCAGGTGGGGACCGCGGTGTCCGTCTGGCACACGGGCTGGGCGTTGGCCGGCGTGAGCGCGAGGCAGCTGATGGCGCAGCTGCCGCAGTGCTCGAGGGTGACGTAGCGCGCGTCTCCGTCGCGGAAGCCGTCGTCGATGACGCCGTTGCAGTCGTTGTCGATGCCGTCGCAGACCTCGGTCGGGAGGGTGCAGTCGCCCCAGCCGTCGGCCGTGCACTGCTCGAGGCCGTTGCAGGTCACGCTCGGCTGGGTCGGATCCGCGGGCGTCCAGGTCACCGAGCACGAGCGGGAGAGGCTCGTGTTGGTGCCGTCGCAGGTGCACGAGCCGGAGACCGGCACGCACTGGCTGCCGCTGCCCGCGATCTCGGTGCAGGCGAAGCCGACGTTGCAGTCGTCGGCGGTGGTGCACGCCTTGGCGCAGAAGGTCCCGTCGTCGAGCGTGACGCAGGCCGAGCCCTCGCCGATGCACTGCTCGTCGGTCGTGCACGGCTGGCACACGCTGCCGATGTCGGGGACGCACTGGAAGCTGTTGAGCTTGGTGTAGCCGGAGTCGCAGGCGTCGACGACGCACTGCGCGGTCTCGCCGGTCGGCTCGCAGCGGGTCGAGGCCGCGTTCGGGAAGCCGACGGCGCAGCTCGTGTTGCAGCTGCCGCAGCTCTCGAAGCCGTTGTAGACGCCGCCCTGGGCGAAGCCCTCGTCGGTCTCGCCGTCGCAGTCGTTGTCCTTGTAGTCGCAGACCTCCTCGCTCGGCGTCGGGCCCTGGCAGACCCAGCCGGCGGGGCCGAAGCACACCGCGGTGCCGTCGCAGCTGCCGACGCCCGGCTCGTCGTTGGTGCACGCCTGGTCGACCGGCAGGGCGTCGTCGACGAGGCCGTTGCAGTCGTCGTCGATGCCGTTGCAGTCCTCCTCGGCCGCGGTGCGGGCGGTGCAGCCCGTCCAACCGGCGCTGGCGTCGCAGGTCTCGACGCCGTAGCAGGTGCCCACGGGGTTGTCGACGACGCAGGTCCGCTGGACGCCGTCGGTGTCCGGCGTGCACGAGCAGCTGCCGCTCGCCGGCTGACACCACGTCCCGGCGTGGGCGCCGCTGGCGTCGGCCTCGCAGACGTAGCCGTCGGGGCACTCGCTGGCGTCGTCGCAGGCGTAGGCGCACCAGGTGCCGCCGTCGATCTCGAGGCAGCCGCCGCCCGAGCACTGGAAGTCCTCGAGGCACGGGACGCAGAGCTTCCGGAGGCGCGGCAGGCAGAGGAAGGTGACGTCCCCGCCCGAGTTCTGGATCGACTTGCAGTCGAAGCCGGTCGGGCACTCCTCGAGGCACTCCTTGGTGCAGACGTAGCCCTCCTGCCCCTCGACGCACCAGCCGGAGTCGCAGTCGGTGTTGCCCGAGCAGGCCGCGCCGAAGCCGCCCTCGAGCGGGGTCGTGTCCGCGCTCGCGGTGTCGGTGGCGGTGTCCGGCGTGACGGTGTCGATCGTGATGATGACGTCGTCGTTCGCCAGGGTCGTGTCGACGTTGCCGTCGATCTCCACGTCTTCGGCGGTGCTCGAGGTGCCCCCACCCCCGCACGCCGCGAGCGCACCGACCGTGCCGCCGATGAACACTACCGCAAACAGTCTGGCTCGCCGCATCCTGCGCCCTCCCCTGGTCGCGAACGCGGAGCATCATGCCCCAGCCGACCGCCGCAATACCAGGCGGGATCTACGTCGGGTACGGGTCCAGGCGGCGCGCGGTGAGCTCTTTCTTGTGGGTGAGACCCCAGCTGAAGCCGACCACGGCGTAGACCAGGACGCCGCCGAGCAGGTACTCGGGCCAGAAGCGGCCGACCCCGCAGGCGTAGCCGAGGACGACGTTGACGAGCTGCAGCGCGTTGAGGGCCTTGCTCTTGCGGAGCACCAGCTTCGGGAGCGGCCAGTTGGACACCATCAGCGCGGCGAGGGCGACGCCGAGGACGGGCAGCCACTGGATGACGGGCTCGAGCTGGTACTTCTCGCCGATGATGAAGACGATGACGAAGAGCCCGCCCGCGAAGGTCGTCGGGAGGCCATAGAAGACCTTCGGCCCGTCCGCGGGGAGGATGTCGTTGAGGACGTTGAACTTGGCGAGGCGGATGACCGCGCTGAGCACGTACGTCGAGACGAGCGCGACGAGGAGGATGTGCAGCGCCTCGCCGGCCCAGGCGGGGTGCCCCGTGAGGCGCGCGAAGATCAGGGCGCCGGGTGCGATCCCGAAGGTCACGAAGTCGCTGAAGCTGTCGAGCTGGACCCCGATCCGGGAGGTCGCCCCGAGCAGGCGCGCCGCCGAGCCGTCGAGCTTGTCGAGGAGCACGCACAGCACCACGAGCCAGGCGGCTTCGTCGAAGTCCCCGGCGAAGGCGAGCACCACCGCCGACAGGCCGAGCATCAAGCTCACCAGCGTGATGGCGTTCGGCACCACATATCGCCAGCGAGCGACGGGCCTGCGGGAGACTGCGTGAGCGGCCGACATAGCGGGACGTTAGGCCAGGCTGGCGGGGACGGCAAGCGCGACCGCGCAGGTCGTGCAAGACGTTGGCGTCAACGGCCCCACGGTGCCTTCGCAGAGAGGCCCACGCGCTGGCGCGCGAGCAGGCAGTGGTCGCCGCCGACGGGGAAGTCGCGGCAGCTCTTCGGGCGCTCGTCGTAGACCGTGCAGAGGTACGGGGGGCCGTCCTCGGGGCCGCGGCTCAGCGCCACGCAGAAGCCGTCCGGGCGGGGGAGGTGCGCGCCGTGGGCGTCGCGCACGATCCAGGCGCGGTGGCTCGTCAGGAGCGGCGAGCGGCGCGAGACGGGGACGAGGTGGAAGGCCTGGCGGCAGCAGGCGCCGCAGTCCGCGCAGTCGGCGTCTCTGACCGGCGGCTCGAAGCGGGCGCAGGCGCGCCAGTCGGGGTCGATCCGCGGCGCGACCGGGGCGCCGGGGTCGCGGTGCTGGCGGCAGCGATCGACCGGGTAGCCGGGGCCGGCGGCGAAGCGCCAGGCGCAGTCGGCGCAGCGCGCGTCCTCCGGTCCGAGCGGCGAGCCGAGGGGGTGGAGGGGCGTCCAGCGCGACCAGAGGCTGTCGGGGCCCGCGACGGGGGCGATGGCGGCGGCGATGGCGGCCGTCGCGGCGAGCGCCTCGTCGAGGGCCTCACGCCACGGGGACTTCCGGGCGCGGGTCCAGCCGAGACGCGCTCGTGGCACGGCCGGATCGCCGTCGTCGTCGAGCGGATCCGCGGGCAGCGCGTCCCAGTGGGGGCGCCACTGGGTGGTCGCCGCCATGAAGCCGCGGAGGCCGAAGCGGTCGGCCAGGGCGGCCTGCAGGCGGTGGCAGGCGTGCTCGCTCACGAGGTCGCGATCGTCGACGTTCTCGAGGCCCCAGTCGGGCCTCTTGCGGGCGTCGTCGCTGGCGACGAGGGCGTGGCAGAGCTCGTGGAAGATGAGCTGCGCGAGGCTGTCGTCCGGATCGAGCGCGGCGCCGGCGGCGATGGTGATGGTGTCGATCCCGTCGAAGCCCGCATAGACGTCGTCGGCGCGACGGATGCGGTAGCCGATCCGCTCGGCGCACGCGACCCAGACGGCGTCGACCGGGTCCTCGTAGCGGTGGGTGATGGGGCGTTCGGGGATCATGGCGGCGGCGCGCAATACGAGCAGGCGCGCGGGAGCATCGCGCGGGTCCAGGCACAGCCCTGGCGCGCCTCTCCACAGCGACGGCCGAGCCCGCTCTGCGTACACAGCTCCAGCGCGGTCTGGCAAGCTTCGTCGCTCGCGCGGCAGAGCTCGGGGCAGGGCCAGCCGAGGTCGCCGGACCCGCGATCGTGGGCGAGCTGGAAGTCCGCGATGGCGTGCTCGTGGCGGGTGAGGACCGGCGCCTCAAGCGAGGAGGGCGCGCGGTCGGGCGCCGCGGTCCCGCAGGCCGCGAGGAGACCGAGCAGCAGGAGCAGCGCGCGGGTGGCCGTCACGGCGTCGGTGCGGGCCGGTCGGGCGTCGCCGGCGGCGCCTCCGTCGGGACCGTGCCGAGGATCGGGGGCAGCGGCGGGGTCACGCGGCCGGACGGCATCTCCACCGGCGGCGGGTCGCCGAGGTCCAGGCCGCTCTCGGTCGCCGTCATGCTCGACGCGACCACGAGCAGCGTCGTCAGGAGCGCGACCCAGGTCAGCGTCCGGGCCACGCGATCGGCGAGACCCGGCAAGAGCGGGCGCCGGCCGTGCTGGTGGAGCCAGATCCGGGAGGCGAAGGTCGCGCCGAGGCCGCCGAAGGAGAAGAGCAGCACGAAGAAGAGGGGGAAGGCTCCGGCCGCGGTCCAGGCCGCGCTCATCGGGACCGCGAGGGAGAGGGCGGCCACCCCGGCCCAGCCGGCGGGGCGCACCCAGCGCGGCAGCGGGCCGCGGCGCGCGTCCTTGAGGCGGTCC
>SBGO01000255.1 GCA_006226565.1 Deltaproteobacteria bacterium
CGAGCCCGGCGGCCGCGGGCGGGCGCGGCCCGGTGCCCCCGGACAGCCGCTTCCGCCTCAAGGGCGAGGCCACCGACGACAGCTTCTTCGGGCCGGTGACGCTGACGAACTTCGAGCGGCTCCTCGAGAGCCGCGCCGTCGGCGACGACGAGCACGTGAGCGTGAACGACGGGGAGTGGGTGCGGCTCTCGGAGAGCGAGGTGCGCCACCTCGATCCCTACGCGCTGCCCGATCAGCCGGTGCACGGCGGCCCGCTGCGCGCCGCGTGGCTGCCGCGCCTGTTCCACCAGCTGGCGACGGTGGGCGCGACGGGGATGCTGCAGCTGTCCCGCGGGTGGGTCCGAAAGGAGCTCCACTACCGCGACGGCGCGCTCATGCACATCGAGTCGAACGTCAAGAGCGAGCTCCTCGCGACGGTGGCGCTGAACGTCGGCGCGGTGAGCGGCGCCCAGGTCGCGGCGGCCCTGCACGCCGCCAAGACGCAGGGCGTGCCGATCGGCGAGGGGCTGGTCGCCATCGGGGCCATCGACGAGGCGCGGCTGGCGGGGCTCTTGCGCGAGCAGCAGCGGCGGCGCTTCATCGAGATCTTCGGCTGGCGCGACGGGACCTTCGCCTTCTACGACGGCGTGCCGATGCCGGCGAACGTGCGCCACGAGCCGATCGACGTGCTGCCGCTGATGGGGCTCGCGGTGCGCGCGCACTACTCGCAGGAGCTGCTGCGGGAGATCCTCGAGGCCCGTCAGGACCGCGCCATCGCGCTGCGGCCGGCGCCGCTCCTGCGCATGGGCGCGATCGGGCTCACCGAGGAGGAGACCGCGGCGGTCGAGGCGATCGCGCCGGGGTGGACGGTCCGGCAGGCGCTCGGGCGCGTGGCGGAGACCGAGGAGGAGCTGCACCTCCTGCGCGCGATGTTCCTGATGCTGACCCTCGACGTGATGCACTTCGCGCCGGAAGGCGCGTAGCGGCGGGGCGCGGCCGCGTCAGGGGCGGACGCGCGGCGTCAGCACCGAGAAGACGTGCTCCGCGCCGAAGGTCACGGCGTCGCCGTTCTTCAGCCCGCGGATGAAGGTGGGCTGGTTCTCGAGCTCGCCGCGGTAGCGGTCGCCGTCGCGGCCGACGACCTCGACCCAGAGGCGCTCGTGGATCCCCTGGACCTCGGCGGCCGAGGCCTCGCGGCGGAAGACGAGGGCGGCGAGGGTGCCGACGGCGAGGCTCGCGCGGGTGGCGGCGTCCGGCGTCGGGGCGTCGGGGACGTGCGGGCCGAGCCCCTCGGGCGGGACGGCGTCGATGGGGACGAGGTGCCAGGCGTCACGGATCGCAGTGTGTCGACTCATCGCCGGAGGATACATGATAGGCTGTCGGGTATGGAGATGCGCGCCCCGGGGACCGTGCTGGCCGGCCGGTACTGCCTGGACGAGGTGCTCGGCAAGGGCGGCTTCGCGGTGACCTGGGCGGCCACGGACCTGCGTGACGGCGGGCGGGTCGCGGTCAAGGAGCTGCGCCTCGATCGGGCCCCCGACTGGGAGGCGATCCGCCACTTCGAGCGCGAGGCGCGCGTGCTGCGGGGCCTGCGCCACCCGCGGATCCCGGCCTACATCGACTTCGTCGCCCCCGAGCCCGGGCCGGACGGCACCTTCCTGCTCGTGCAGGAGCTCGCGCCGGGGCGCGCGCTGTCGCGCCGGATGGCCGACGGCTGGCGACCGGACGTCGACGCGGTGCGCGACATCGCGGTGCGCGTCCTCGAGACCCTCGTCCACCTGCACGGGCTCGCGCCGCCGGTGCTCCACCGGGACATCACGCCGGGCAACCTCATCCTCAGCGACGACGGCGAGGTGATGCTGGTCGACTTCGGCGCGGTGCGCGACCGCATCGCCGGCCAGAGCAGCTTCGGCTCGGTGGTCGGGACCTACGGCTACATGGCGCCCGAGCAGTATCAGGGGACGGCGCGCCCGCAGTCGGACCTCTACAACCTCGGGGCGACGCTGGCGCATCTGTTGACCGGGCGGCGGCCGAGCGAGCTCCCGCACCGGCGGCTCCGCATCGACCTCGGGGCGGCGACGCACCTGACCGGGCCGCTCCGGCGGTGGCTGGAGCGGATGCTCGAGCCGGCCCCGGAGGACCGCTTCCCGTCGGCGCAGGCGGCGCTGGACGCGCTGCGGGCGTGCGACTCCGAGGGCCCGGTGCCGACGGTGAAGCTCGGGATCGAGGCGCGCGCGGAGGCGGCGCCCGAGGACCGGCTCGACATCGCGCTGAAGGACGGGGCGCCCGGGGAGGCGCGCTGGCTGGCCGTGCCCATCGGGGTGGGCTTCGCCCTCCTCGCGTGGAGCATCGCCGAGGGGGCGATCAAGCGCCCGCTCCTGCCGCTGGTCTTCCTGGCGGTGATCGCCGTGAGCCTCTTCATCCTCAAGGGGTGGCCGCTCATCGCCGGCGGCACGGCGCACGCCCACCTCCACCTCGACCGCGAAGGGTGGTTCCTCGAGCGGCGCGTCCTCGGCTACCGCTGGCGCCAGGCCCACGGCCCGCTGAGCGAGCTGCGCGGGGTCGACGCGGACGTCCGCAGCGGTCGCGGCGCGCGCCACGGCGTCGCCCTCATCACCGCGCGCCGCGGGCACCTCGTCGCGCGCCACCTCGACGAGGAGACGCGCGCCCGCGTCGCCGCGCTGGTCGAGGACTTCCTGGCCCGGCACCGGGACTGAGGCGGTTGTTCCGACCGGCCCGGCGACGCATCATGGCGGACGCCGCGCACCGACTCGGAGGTCGCCCATGTCCCGTCGCCATCCCCTCGCGCTCGCCGCGTCGTCCCTCGCCCTCGCCCTCGCCGTCGGCGCGGCCGCGTGCGGTCAGGGGGACGGGAGCACGACGAGCGACGTCGTCGGGCTCGACGTGCCGGACAACCCCGACCCGCCGAAGTCGGACTTCGGCCCGGTCGACCACGTGTCGGGCGCGAAGTACGCCAAGCTGACGGTCGAGATCGACTTCGTGACCGGCAAGGGGCCCGACGGCGTCGCGCTCAGCGACGTCCAGGAGGCGCTCGACCGGATGCGCGCCGACGGGCAGCTCGCCAAGCCCGACGGGATCGAGCTCGCCCTCGACGACGTGCTGCCGGCCAGCGACGAGGACAAGGTCTGGACCTTCGAGGAGCTGCGGACCCTGGCCCAGGGCTACCGCGACCGGCCGCTCGACGCCGGCGCGGCGGCCATCCACGTCCTCTACATGGACGGCCACTACCAGGACGACACCCCGCAGGGGACGGTCCTCGGCTTCGCCTACGGCGGCAGCTGGATGGTGATGTTCAAGGACAACATCACCCGCGCCTGCGCGAGCTCGACGGTGATCGCCGGGCCGGTGCTGACCGCGCTCCGCGACAAGATCTGCGCCCGCACCGAGGCCTCGGTCCTGCTCCACGAGCTCGGACACCTCTTCGGCCTCGTCAACAACGGCACGCCGATGGTCGTCGACCACCAGGATCCCGACCACGGCGCGCACGACGCCGATCAGAGCTGCCTCATGTACTGGGCCATCGAGCGCTCGACGGCGGTCGACCTGATCGCCGAGCGCTTCACCAGCGGGACGCCGACCCTCGGCTTCTGCGCCACGTCGCTGGCCGACCTCGCGGCCGTCGCGGGAGAGTAGGCGCGCTCGCAGGCCGGCTGCCAGCGGGCGTCACCGAGGCTGTCGCCAGGGCTCGCCGCGTTGGCCCCACCGAACGACCGCGCTCGGGACGAGCGCAGGCCAAGTCGCGGGGTGGCCGGCTCAGCCGTCGCGCAGGCGGTGCTTCTGCACCTTGCCCAGGGCGTTCCGCGGCAGCGCCGGGAGCACGCGGACCGCGCGCGGCTTCTTGTAGTCCGCGAGGCGCGCCGCCGCGAGGGCCTGGAGCTCGGCGAGGAGGTCCGCCTCCGACACCGGCGGCGCCGACGGGGCGAGGACGACCGCGGCGGTGATGAGCTCGCCCCACATCGGATCGGGGGTCCCGACCACGGCGACCTCGGCCACGCGCGGATCCTCGGCCAGGACCTCCTCGATCTCGCGGGCGGAGATCTTGAAGCCGCCCGACTTGATGATGTCGACCGAGCTCCGCCCGACGATCCGGTAGACCCCGTCGGCGTCGACCGTCACGACGTCGCCGGTACGGAACCAGCCGTCGCGGAAGCTCGCGGCCGTCGTCTCCGGCTGCCGCCAGTAGCCCTCCATCAGGCCGTCCCCGCGGACCTCGAGCTCGCCCGGGGCGCCGACCGCGACCGGCGCCCCCGCCTCGTCGACGACCCGCGCCTCGTAGCCGGCGACCGGCCGGCCGACCGTCCCGGCGCGGCGCTCGCCGGCGTAGGGGTTGGACAGGACGAAGCCGGTCTCGGTCATGCCGTAGCGCTCGAGGATGCGCTGCCCGGTGAGCCGCTCGAAGGCCTCGAGATCCGCCGCCGGCAGCGCCGCCGAGCCCGACGTGAAGAGGCGCCCGTGGGAGAGCGCCGCGGCGTCCGCCGGCGCCGCCGCGAGGGCGTCGAGGAGCTGGCGGTACATCGTCGGCACGCCCATGAAGACCGTGGCGCCCTGGTCGCGGAAGGCCGCGACGACCGCCGCGGCGTCGAAGCGCGGCAGGATGAGGGTGCGCATCCTCCGGAGCAGGGTCCCGAGGACCCCGAGCCCGAGCCCGTGCACGTGGAAGAGCGGCAGGGCCAGCACCAGGGTGTCGTCGGGCGAGAAGCGCCAGAGGCCGGTCGTAGCGCCGACGTTCGCGGCCAGGGCGCGCTGGCTGAGCGCCACGCCCTTGCTGCGCCCGGTCGTCCCGGAGGTGTAGACGATGAGGCCGAGGGCGTCCGGCGACGGCGGCGGGCCGGCCCAGGGGGCGCCGGCGTCGTCGGCCAGCTCCGGCGCGTCGAGCCCGACCACCGCGATCCCGATCGACCGGGCGGTGGCGGCCGCCTCGCTGTCCGGCGGCGCCAGGACGAGCCGCGCGCCGCTGTCCTCGAGGATGTGGCGGACCTCGGCGTCGCGGTAGC
>SBGO01000367.1 GCA_006226565.1 Deltaproteobacteria bacterium
TCCAGCCCGGCGCGGCGGCGGCGGCGCCGGCGGCGCCGAGGGTGACGAGGGCGGCGAGCGCCATCGGAAGGAGTCGGGGGAGAGTCGTCGGGGGGTGCATCGAGCCTCCTGTCGGGGTGGGGGACAGGGGGACTGACGCGGTGCGTCATGACGTATTTCTCCGGAACACGATGGCGGCGCGTCACCGCCGTCGCCAGGCTCGCCGCCGAGGTCTGACCACCGGCCCGACGTTCGGCGGCTGGCACGGCGCTCTCCGGGCGGCGGACGCCGAGCCGAACGCGGCGGTCTGCGACGCGCCGACGCGGAGCCCAACGTAGCCCGCGGTCACCGCCACCTGGGTGCGCGGACCGCGGGGCCGCTCGGGCCTCGCGTCAGTTGGTGTTGCCGACGCCGTTGCCGCTGAAGGTGTTGTTCGTCCAGCTCGGCGTGTACTGCGCGCAGCCGCCGGTGCACTCGATCCCGTAGCGGTCGTTGGCGCTGAAGCTGCTGTCGTCGACGTCGAAGCTGCACCCGCTCGCGCAGGTGAAGGCGACGCCGTTGTAGCAGCCCGTCACCTCCACCTGCTGGAAGCGCGCGGAGCCGTTCGTCACCAGGATGCCGGCGCCGTTCGCGTCGCGCACGGTGACGTCCTCGAGGGTGGCGACGGTGCCCGGCGCCGTGTCGATCTCGAGGTAGCCGCCCTGGAGCTCGAGGCCGACGATGCTCGACGCGTCGAAGTCCATGCCCGGGCCGAGGTAGAGGTGGATCGGGCCCGCGGTCGAGTCCTGGGAGCGCTTCAGGACGACCGGCGCCAGGCTCTCGCTCTGGTCCACGACGAACACCGCGCGCCGCGTCGCGCCGTCGGTCCCGATCCCGAGCTGGTTGGTCGCGCCGAACTCGAGGGTCGTGCCGGCGTCGATGGTCAGCGTCGTCGTCGACGCCGCGCCGAACTGCACGAAGTAGTCGAAGCGGTAGGGCACCCCGAGGTTGCGCCAGTGGAGGTCGAAGTTGCCGGACTCCCACACGCCGACCGGGGCCGCGATCGCGTCGACGCCGTTGCCGATGTAGCTCGACGACGGGTCGAGGGCCGGCCAGTCGAGGAAGGGCAGCCCCGAGATGCCGCGGGCGTTGGAGGTCACCACGTTGTCGTAGAAGGAGCCCTCGACGACGGCGCCGGTCCCGTCGCGCTCCATGCAGGCGCCGTGGCAGACGAGGCCGTAGGCGGCGTTGTTGCGCAGCTCGGAGCCCGAGATGCTGGCGCGTGAGCCGACCTGCAGGTCGACGCCGCTCGCGTCGTTGAAGCTCGACAGCACCGTGTCGAGGGTCAGGCCGACGCAGAAGCCGGCGCGGACGCCGCTCGCCGCGCTGAAGCGCGTGCGAACGTCGCTGAGCGTCACGTTGTCGGCGCGGTCGCAGTCGATCCCGATCGTCGCGAACTCGACGTCCGCGCCGCTGATGAGGCTCCCGTCGGCGAGGGAGCCGAGGCGGATCCCGCCCCAGTCGCCCGGCGCCAGCGCCGTCACGTCGCGCCACACGGCGTCGCGGGTGAACACGACGGGGTTGCCCGTCGCGCGGTCGCCGTCGACGACCAGCTTCGCCGCGCCGGTCCCGCTCGGGCCGACCGTCAGGCTGGCGTCGCGGAAGAAGGTGACGCGCGCCCCGGCGGCGATGGTGAGCGTCGCGCCGCGCACCGCGATCGAGGTCGTGACGACGTGGCTCCCGGGGCCCCAGGTCTCGGAGGCGAGGATGTCGCTGCTGTGGATGAACGGGCAGCCGTTGTCCGGCACGCCGTTGCAGTCGTCGTCCTCGCCGTCGGGGTTGATGCCGTCGAAGCACCGCTCGGTCAGGGTCGGGGCCTGGTTCGCGGCGAGGTCGTTGCAGTCCTCGAGGCCCGGCAGCGGCGGGTACGAGCGCCAGCCGCCGATGGGCGCCACGCCGCTCTCGCAGAGCGCGGTCGGCGCCCCGCAGGTCGCGACCGCCTCGGCCGCGAAGGCGCCGTCGCCGTCGCAGTCGCGGTACCAGCTCTGGCCGGGGTGGACGCTCGCGTCGCTGTCGTCGCAGTCGATGATCGTCACCGCGTCCGGCACCCAGCCGCCGATCGGCGCCATGGCCCCGCCCGGGCAGGCGAAGGTCGCCGGCGGCGCGCAGCCGGGCGCCGAGGTCAGCTGGAAGGCGCCGTCGCCGTCGCAGTCCGGGAACCACTCCTGCCCCGGGTAGGACAGCAGGTCCTCGTCGTTGCAGTCCACCGTCGTCGGCGGGATGCGCGTCCAGCCCCCGTTCGGCGGCTCGTTGTCGACGCAGATGGTCCCCGGCGCGCCGCAGGAGATGACCGAGGCGGCGCGAAAGAAGCCGTCGCCGTCGCAGTCGGCGTACCAGTCGGTCTCCGGGATGCGGGTCGGATCCTCGTCGTCGCAGTCCACCGACGCGATGACGTGGGCGAAGCCGCCGTCGGGGGGCAGGCCGTCGCTGCAGGCGTCGCTCGGGGGGGCGCAGGCGATGGTCGGCACGGCGTCGAAGGCGTCGTCGGCGTCGCAGTCCGAGTACCAGAGCTGCCCCGGGAACCAGGCCGGGTTCTCGTCGTCGCAGTCCGAGGTCGTCTGGGCCGGAGGCGCCCCCGCCCAGCCGCCGTCGGGCGTCTGCCCGTCGTCGCACACGCCGGCCGGCGGCGCGCAGCCCGTCGCCCCGACGATGGAGAAGGCGCCGTCGCCGTCACAGTCGGCGTACCACGCGCGGGACGCGGCGTAGTCGGCGTCCTCGTCGTCGCAGTCGAAGGCGCCGGCGATGAGCGAGGTCCAGCTGCCGTCGGGGGGCAGGCCGTCGAGGCACGGGCTCTCCGCCGGCGCGCCGCAGCTCTGGACGGGCTTGGGCGCGATGGCGTGGTCGCCGTCGCAGTCGGGATACCACGCCTGGGTCCGGACCAGCTCCGCCGAGGTGTCGTCGCAGTCGACCAGCGCCGGCGGGGCGTGGGTCCAGCCGCCCGTCGGGGCGGCCCCGCCGCAGACGACCGGCGGCTCGCACGAGACGATGCCGTGGCCGTCGTAGGCGTTGTCCCCGTCGCAGTCGACGTACCAGGTCTGGCCGCCGAACTGCTCCGCGTCCTCGTCGTTGCAGTCGGTCTGGAGCTGCGCCTCGTGGCCGTAGCCGCCGTCGGGGAAGAGGTCGTCGAGGCACGGGGACTGCGGCAGCTCGCAGGAGACGATGGCCTGGGCGGAGTAGACGCCGTCGCGGTCGCAGTCGGCGAGCCAGCGCTGGCCGGGGAAGCGCTGGTCGTCGTTGTCGTTGCAGTCCCGGGGCGTCCCGTCGGCGACGTTCTCGCCGAAGCCGCCGAGGGGGACCGCGCCCGCGGGGCACGGGCTCGCCGGCGGGCCGCAGGAGCTCGTGTCCTGCGGGGAGAAGAAGCCGTCCCCGTCGCAGTCCGCGGCGTACTCGGCGATGGCGTGCTTGGCGATGACCGTGTCGTCGCAGTCCGCCTGGTCGAGGGGATCGATGATCGTGAAGCCGCCGATGGGGCGGAGCCCCGCGCAGATCGGCCCCGGGTCCCCGCACGAGCTCGTGCCGGCGCCGGAGAAGTAGCCGTCGCCGTCGCAGTCGGGGAACCAGTCGGCGATGAGCTTGCTCTCGGCGTCCTCGTCGTCGCAGTCGGCGACCGCGTCGATCTTGAGCTCACCGACGAAGCCGCCCTCGGGCAGCTTGCCGTTGTAGCAGACCAGGTTCGCCCCACAGACCGGCACCGCGTCGCCCGAGAAGGCGCCGTCGCCGTCGCAGTCCGGGTGCAGGATGGCCCCCGGACGGACGCGGGAGTCGGTGTCGTCGCAGTCGCCGGCCACCGTCACCAGGCCCGGGCCGCACTCCCCGCCGCTGACGGCGACGCCGCCGCCGGCGCCGAAGCCGTCGCCGTCGCTGTCGGTGAAGCAGGTCACGCTCGAGTCGCCGCACGCGCCCAGGGCGAGGACGGACGCCCCCAGGAGGGCGCCGGCGAGCGCGCCGACCGCGCGCCCGCCAACTCCGCTGTATCTCATGCTTTGCTCCATGCTTGGCAGAGGCTCTTCTCAGGACTCCCGGCGCCGTCGGGCGAGGGCGAGCAGGACGAGCAGGCTCGCGAAGAGCGCCAGGCCGCCGAGCGGGTCGCCGCCGCCGGCGCAGCCGCCGCCACCGATCGCCGCGATGTCGTTGTCGAGCGGGTCGCAGACGTTGCCGATGCCGTCGTGGTCGAAGTCGAGCTGGGCCGGGTTGTAGTCGTCGGGGCAGTTGTCGATGTCGTCGCCGACGCCGTCCTCGTCGACGTCCTGGCAGGCGTCGCCGATCCCGTCACCGTTCTTGTCGTTCTGCAGCGGGTCCTTGACCGCCGGGCAGACGTCGCAGGCGTCGCCGAAGCCGTCGCCGTCGGCGTCCTGCTGACCGGGGTTGGACACGTCCGCGCAGTTGTCGCAGGCGTCGCCGAAGCCGTCGCCGTCGCTGTCCACCTGGTCGAGGTTGGCGGCGTTCGTGCAGTTGTCGCAGGCGTCGCCGAGCCCGTCGGAGTCGCTGTCGATCTGCTCGGCGTTGGCGACGAAGGGGCAGTTGTCGATCGAGCTGATCACGCCGTCGCCGTCGTCGTCGACGGTCGAGACGACCTCGCAGGACAGGGCGGTGAGGTTGCCGGACGGGTCCACCGCCTCGACGTTGTAGACGATCCGCAGGTCGCCGCCGTCGATCGAGCCCGTGACCTCGATGGTCTCGTCGCCGACCGTGATGGGGCACTCCGCCTCGGACAGCGGCAGCTCGCCGCCCTCGGGCTCGACGAGGGTGCAGGTGGTCGAGGTGATCTGCACCACCGCCGTACACGCGTCCTCGGCGCTGACCGTGAGCGAGGCGGGCACGGTGTCGAGGCTCGACAGCTCGCCGCAGTCGACGGTCGGCTTGGTGCCGTCGAGGACCGTCAGCTCGGTCGCGCACGAGGCCGGGTTCCCGGCGCCGTCCTCGGTCGTGAAGTAGACCGAGTGGGTGCCGACGTCCCAGGTGTCCTGCTCCTTGAGGTTGACCGCGTCGAGCGGGCAGTTGTCGCTGGCCGTCGCGGTGATCGAGCCGGTCCACCCGCAGGCGGTGGGCGGCGCCTGGACGGTGGCGTTGTCGTCGCAGGCGATGGCCGGCGAGACGGTGTCCTCGACCGTGACGGTGGTCGTGCAGTTGCTGGCGTTGCCGCTCGAGTCGAGGGCCGTGATCTTCACCGGCGTGGTGCCGACGCCGAAGACCGCCGGCGCGTCGTCGTAGACGATGAGCTCGCTGCCCTCGCAGGCGTCGTTGACGACCGGCGGGGCGAGCTCGATGGCGACGCCGCAGACGCCCTCGGGCGTCGACTCCGTGACCGCCGCGGGGCAGCTGATGGTCGGGGCCACGGTGTCGGTGACCGAGACCTCGACCACGCAGGTCGACAGGTTCGAGTTGCCGTCGCGCGCCTGGTAGATGACGTTGGTCGTGCCGAGGTTGAACCGCTGCGGGGCGGTCCAGGTCAGGTGGACCGGCTCGCACTCGTCGGTTGCGGTGACGTCGAGCGCCGCGAGGTCGATGTCCGCGCCGCCGTTGAAGCACTCCGCCGCGGTGGCCTCGGGGCACGAGAGGGTCGGCGCCGCGCTGTCGAGCGGGCACGGGCTCGTCGTGACCTCCCAGCTGAAGGTCGCCGGGGTCGGGTCGCACTGCGGCGGGTCGATCGAGATGTCGCACGCCCGGACGCGGAAGGTGTGCTCGCCCACCTGGAGCGTGCCGGCGTCGTACTCGCCGCCGTCGCAGGGCTGCCACAGCGGGTCGCTGTCGAGGCGGCACTGGAAGTTCCCGTTCGTCTCGTCGTTCGGGTCGCGGTAGGCGAAGGTCGAGCTCGTCCCGAAGCCCTGCTGGACCGGCGGGTGCGCGGTGATCTCGGTGTCGGGCACGGTGGTGTCGACGTTCCAGCTGCAGGTCGCCGGCGTCGGGTCGACGTTGCCGGCGGCGTCACGGGCGTAGACCCACATGACGTGGAGCCCGTCCGCGAGGCCGTTCACGCTGAAGGCCGGCAGGCAGTCGTCGTAGTCGTCGGGCTGCACGGGCGGCGGCTCCGCCGGGTCGAGGGCGCAGTGGAAGTCCACGTGGTCCTCGTTCGAGCCGAAGCCGAACTGCGCGGCGGCGCTCTCGGACGGGTTGATCGGGCACAGCAGCGTCAGCGTGTCCGGCGGCGTCCGGTCGACGGTCCAGAGGCAGCGCGCCGGCGTCGGATCGATGTTGTTGGTGGAGTCGATCGACGCGACCTCGAAGGTGTGCGTGCCGTCGCTCAGGTTGCTGTAGCTCGTCTGCCCGGCGGGGCAGGGGGCCCAGTCCTGATCGTCCATTCGGCACCGGAAGGTGGTGATCGTCGGGTCGCCGGGGTCGGAGTACTGGAAGTCCACGTCGGCCTGCGCCGTGAAGGTCGCGGGGCACTCGACGATGACCGTCTCCGGGAAGGAGGTGTCGATGATCCACTGGTAGCAGGCGGGCGACGGATCGGCCGTCCCGGCCGAGTTGATGACGTAGACGCACAGGGCGTGCGCGCCGTCCGCCAGGCCGTTGAACGTCTCGACCGCGTCGCAGTCCTGGTACTGGGTCAGCGTCAGCGGGTCGCTGGTCGGGTCGAGCACGCAGCGGTAGCTGTCCACCTCGCTCGCCGACGACTCGAAGACGAACGTCGCGTTGTGGGACTGCGAGGGGTTGTCGGGCTTGAAGACGATGTAGGTCTCGGGCACGCCGACGTCGATGGTCCAGGTGCACAGCGCCGGCGACTGGTCGACCGAGCCGTCGGGGCCGATCGAGCGCACGAGGAAGCTGTGCTGGCCGTCGGGCAGGTTGTCGTAGGTCACCGAGCCGCCGTCGCAGGGCTCCCAATCGCCGCCGTCGATGGAGCACTCGAAGAGGTCGGTCGCGGTGTCGGCGTACTCGAAGGTCACCGAGTGCGACGCGGTCACCTGCGCCGGGCACGAGACCGTGGTGTCGAGCGCCTGGCAGAGGGTGCCCTGGTTGTTCGGCCCCTCGTCGGTGAAGCCGTCGCAGTCGTTGTCGATGGCGTCGCAGACCTCGGGGACCGGGTTGCCGGGGATGCCGTCGCAGGCCGCGGTGCCGTCGGCGCGGCAGACGCGCACGCCCTCGGCGGACTCGCAGGCGCCGAGGCCGACGGTGCAGGCCGCGCCGAGGTCGAAGCCGTCGTCGGTCTGGCCGTCGCAGTCGTCGTCGAGGCCGTTGCAGCGCTCGGGGGAGGAGCTGGCGGGCGCGGCCTCGCAGATGACGTCGGTGCCGCTGCCGTTGCAGATGAAGACGCCGACCGCGTGGCAGACGCCCTGGCCGACCTCGCAGCTCTCGCCGACCGCGAAGCCGTCGTCGACGACCTCGTTGCAGTCGTCGTCGATGCCGTTGCAGACCTCGTCCGCGCGCGGGTAGGTCGCCGCGCGGTTGTCGTCGCAGTCGCCGCAGCCGTTCTCGCAGACGCCGATGGACACCCCGTCGGCGCAGCCGAGGGCGGCGTCGCAGTAGCCGTCGCCGTCGTCGTCGCAGCCCTCGTCGGTCTGGCCGTCGCAGTCGTTGTCGACGTTGTCGCAGATCTCGTCGGCGCCCGGGTGGACGGGGTAGCCGACGCCGGCGTTGTCGTTGCAGTCGCCGCAGCCGTTGGGGCACATCTGGAGGCTCACGCCGGTGATGCACTCGACGTTGCTGTCGCAGTAGTCGTCGAAGTCGTCGTCGCAGCCCTCGTCGGTCTGGCCGTCGCAGTCGTTGTCCACGCCGTCGCAGATCTCGGTCGCGTCGCGGTTCTCGTCGTCGATGCACTCGAGCCCGGCCCCGTCCGCGCGGCAGGTGTAGATCCCGCTCTTGCACAGCGAGGAGTCGTTGGGGTTCGGGTCGCAGCCGCTCCCGAGCAGCGGGAAGATCTCGTCGGTGACGCCGTTGCAGTTGTCGTCGATGCCGTTGCAGAGCTCGACGGTCCCGGTCGGCGCCGCCGGGTTGCAGGTGTCGACGAGGTCCCCGCGGACGCAGGTCAGGAGCCCGGTGTGGTCGCTGCACGCGCCGACGCCGCAGTGCGTGGTCGTCGGGGTGTAGTTCTCGTCGGTGACGCCGTCGCAGTCGTTGTCGAAGCCGTCGCAGGCGTCGGTCTGGGAGTCGTAGTTGAAGGAGTTCGCGCCGTAGGCCGCGTCGTCGCAGGTCAGCCAGAGGCCGTTCCTGCAGAGGCCCGGGCGCTTCTTGGCGCCCACGCACACGCCCGCCTGCTTCTCGCAGTCCTCGATGAAGAGGGACGGGTCCTGGGCATCGGTGAGGCCGTCGCAGTCGTTGTCGAGGCCGTCGCAGGTCTCGGAGGCCTGGGGCGTCCCGGCGACGCAGCTGTCGGTCACCGTGCCGGCGACGCACTGGGTCAGGCCGGTGGACCGGCAGACGCCGGTGCCGCAGTGGGTGGCCATCGGGACGAAGCCCTCGTCGTCGGCGCCGTTGCAGTTGTTGTCGACGCCGTCGCAGGGATCGTTGGTCGGGTCGTAGTCGAGGGAGTTGGCCGCGTAGGTCGACTGGGTGCACGCGCGCCAGCTGCCGTTGACGCAGAGCGACGGCGTGCGCTCGGCGCCCTGGCAGACGCCCTCCTGGTTGTCGCAGGGGATCAGGACCAGATCGGGGTCCTGGGCGTCGGTGAGGCCGTCGCAGTCGTTGTCGAAGCCGTCGCAGACCTCGACGCCGGTCGGCGTCCCGGCCACGCAGGTGTCGCGGACCTGGCCGCTCGTGCACTGGGTGAAGCCGGTCGACGAGCACACGCCCGCGCCGCAGGTCGTCGCCGAGGAGACGAAGCCGTCGTCGCGGACGCCGTCGCAGTCGTTGTCGAGGCCGTCACAGCCGTCGACGCCGGGCGAGTAGTCGAGCGAGTTGGCGGCGTACTGGGCGGGGCCGCAGGGCAGCCACACGCCGCCGAGGCACGCGCTCTGCGGGCGCAGCGCCCCGGCGCAGACGCCCTTCTGGTTGTCGCAGGGGACGACGGCCAGGCTCGGGTCGGAGGCGTCGGTGAAGCCGTCGCAGTCGTTGTCGAGCCCGTCGCAGGTCTCCTCCTGGGTCGGCGGCGGCGCGACGCAGTTGTCGATGACCTCGCCGCCGAGGCAGCGCGTGGTGCCGGTGCGCTTGCACTCGCCGAGGCCGCAGGTGGTCTGGTGGGCGACGAAGCTCTCGTCGCTGGTCCCGTCGCAGTCGTTGTCGAGCCCGTCGCAGACGTCCGCGCTCGGGTCGTAGTCGGTGGAGTGGCCGCCGTAGTCGTAGGCGGTGCAGGCGGTCCACTCGCCGTTCTGGCACGCCGTCACGGGGCGGTACGAGCCCTGGCAGACGCCGCGCTGGTTGTCGCACGGGATCGGCTGGAGGTCGGGATCCTGGGCGTCCACGAGGCCGTCGCAGTCGTTGTCGACGCCGTCGCAGAGCTCGGCCCCGGCGTCGCCGGCGTCGCAGGTGTCGAGGACGTTGCCCGCCTCGCAGTAGGTCGTGCCGTGGGCCTGGCAGGCGCCGAGGCCGCAGGTGGTGCCGACGGCCGCGAAGTCCTCGTCGGTGGCGCCGTCGCAGTCGGTGTCGAGGGCGTCGCAGGTGTCGGCGCCCGGGTCGAAGTCGAAGGAGTGCGCCGAGTAGTCGCTCTGGCGGCAGCTCACCCAGGCCCCGGCCTGGCACAGCGAGACCGGGCGCATGGCGCCCTGGCAGACGCCCTGCTGGTTGTCGCAGAGGATCTCGGCGAGGTCGGAGTCCTCGGCGTCGGTGCGGCCGTCGCAGTCGTTGTCGAGCCCGTCGCAGACCTCGCCCGAGGGGTTGCCGGCGGCGCAGGTGTCGAGGACGGCGCCGTCCTGACAGACCGTCTGGCCGCTCGCCGCGCAGACGCCGGTCCCGCAGCTCGTCGCGGCCGACTGGAAGTCCTCGTCGGCGCTGCCGTCACAGTCGGTGTCGAGGCCGTCGCAGGTGTCGGCCCCCGGGTCGTAGGCGAAGCTGTAGCCGGAGTAGACGCTGTCGGAGCAGGCCACCCAGGCGCCGTTCTGGCACAGCGAGACGGGCCGCTTCGAGCCGTTGCAGACGCCGTTCTGGTTGTCGCAGAGGATCTCGGCGAGGTCGCTGTCCTGGGCGTCGGTCAGGCCATCGCAGTCGTTGTCCTGGCCGTCGCAGAGCTCGGCCGCGGGGGCGCCGGCGGCGCAGGTGTCGACAATCACGCCGGCCTGGCAGATGCGCTGGCCGGTGCTGCTGCAGACGCCGGTCCCGCAGGAGGTGTCGGTCACGACGAAGTCCTCGTCGGTCTCGCCGTCGCAGTCGTTGTCGAGGCCGTCGCAGGGATCGGAGGTGGTGCTGTAGTCGGTGGAGTGGCCGCCGTAGTCGAAGGCGCTGCAGTCGACCCAGGAGCCGCTCTGACACGCGGTGACGGAGCGCATGGAGCCCTGGCACACGCCGCGCTGGTTGCTGCAGAGGATCGGCTGGAGCTCGCCGTCCTGGGCGTCGACGAGGCCGTCGCAGTCGTTGTCCACGCCGTCGCAGAGCTCGACGCCGGCGTCCCCGGCGTCGCAGCTGTCGAGGACCTGCCCCGACTCGCAGTAGGTCGCGCCGAAGGCCTGGCAGGCGCCGACGCCGCAGGTCGTGTTGGTCGCGTCGAAGTCCTCGTCGGTGGTGCCGTCGCAGTCGGTGTCGAGGGCGTCGCAGAGGTCGGCGCCGGGGTCGTAGTCGAAGGAGTGCGCCGAGTAGTCGCTCTGGCGGCAGCTCAGCCACTGCCCGGCCTGGCACAGCGACACCGGCCGCCGCGCGCCGCTGCAGACGCCGTTCTGGTTGTCGCAGAGCGGCTCGGCGAGGTCCGGATCCTGGGCGTCGGTGAGGCCGTCGCAGTCGTTGTCGACGCCGTCGCAGACCTCGGTCGTCCCGGTGCCGGCGTGGCAGGTGTCCACCACGGTCCCGTTCTGGCACTGGGTCGCGCCGGTGGCGCCGCACACGCCGGTGCCGCACTGGGTCACCGTCGACTGGTAGCTCTCGTCGAGGGAGCCGTCGCAGTCGTTGTCGAGGCCGTCGCACTGGTCGGTGACGGGGTCGTAGTCGAGGCTCCAGCCCGAGTAGTCGCTGGTCCGGCAGGCGAGCCAGTTGCCGCTCGAGCACAGCTCGGCGGGGCGCTTCGAGCCGGCGCAGACGCCCTGCTGACGGTCGCAGTTGATGCGGACGAGGCCGGGATCCTGGGAGTCGGTGAGGCCGTCGCAGTCGTTGTCGATGCCGTCACAGACCTCGTTCTGGGAGGGCGTCCCGGCGTGGCAGGTGTCGACGATGGAGCCCGCCTGGCAGATGCGCGAGCCGGTGCTGCTGCAGGCGCCGACGCCGCAGGCCGTGCCGCTCGACACGAAGTTCTCGTCCTTGCTGCCGTCGCAGTCGTTGTCGAGGCCGTCGCACAGGTCCGTGTCGGGGTCGTAGTCCGTCGAGTGGCCGCCGTAGTCGAAGGTGCTGCAGCTCAGCCAGGAGCCGCCTTGACAGAGGGTCACGGCGCGCACGGAGCCGGCGCAGACGCCTTGCTGGTTGCCGCACGGGACGGGCTGAAGGTCGGGATCCTGGGCGTCGACGAGGCCGTCGCAGTCGTTGTCCTGGCCGTCGCACACCTCGGTCGCGGCGTCGCCGGCGTGGCACGAGTCGAGCACCAGCCCGCCCTCGCAGTAGGTCGCGCCGTTCGCCTGGCACGTGCCCACGCCGCAGGTGGTCTGCTCGGCGGCGAAGTTCTCGTCGACCTGCCCGTCGCAGTCGGTGTCGAGGCCGTCGCAGACGTCCGGGCCCGGGTCGTAGTCGAGGGAGTGCGCGGCGTAGTCGCTCTGGCGGCAGTTCTCCCACGCGCCGTCCTGGCAGAGCGACGTCGGGCGCATCGCGCCCTGGCACACGCCATATTGGTCGTCACAGGGGATCTCGGCGAGGCTGTTGTCCTGCGCGTCGGTGAGGCCGTCGCAGTCGTTGTCGATGCCGTCGCAGACCTCGGTCGAGGGGTTGTGGGTCGAGCAGGTGTCGATGATCGAGCCGGCCTGGCAGACGGTCTGGCCGGTCGCCGCGCAGGCGCCGGTGCCGCAGGTCGTCGCGGTCGACTGGAAGTTCTCGTCCACGTAGCCATCGCAGTCGGTGTCGAGGCCGTCACAGGTGTCGGCGCCGGGGCGGTAGTCGAAGGAGTGGGCGGAGTAGTTGCTGTCCGTGCACGCCTGCCAGGTCCCGTTCTGGCACAGCGAGACCGGGCGCATGGCGCCGTTGCAGACCCCTTGCTGGTTGTTGCAGGCGATGGGCTGGAGGTCGGGGTCCTGGGCGTCGGTCAGGCCGTCGCAGTCGTTGTCCACGCCGTCGCAGACCTCGACACCGCCCTGGCCGGTGGTGCAGGTGTCGATGACGTTTCCGCCGACGCACTGGGTCGAGCCCGTCGAGGCGCAGACGCCGGTGCCGCAGTGGGTGGTGGTGCCGCTGAAGTTCTCGTCGACCGACCCATCGCAGTCGTTGTCGACGCCGTCGCAGATGTCGGTGCTGGGGTCGTAGTCGAGGCTGTGGCCCGCGTAGTCGCTGGTTCTACACGCCAACCAGATGCCGCTCTGGCAGAGGTCGGCGGGGCGCGTGGACCCGGAGCAGACCCCCTGCTGCTTGTTGCAGTTGATCAGCACGAGCCCGGGATCCGAGGCGTCGGTGAGCCCGTCGCAGTCGTTGTCGACCCCGTCGCACACCTCGGTCGCGGAGGCCGTGCCCGGGCTGCAGGTGTCGTAGAGCGAGCCGGACTGGCAGACGAGGGAGCCCGTGCTCGCGCAGCCGCCGACGCCGCAGGTCGTGGAGGTCGGGACGTAGCCCTCGTCCTGGAGGCCGTCACAGTCGTTGTCCTGGCCGTCACAGGCGGTCGCCCCGGTGGTGCCCTCGGTCGTCACGTAGGTCTGGGGGTAGGCGGCCGCGGCGTACTCGGTGCCGCCGCAGGCCTGCCAGCTGCCGTTGACGCAGAGGTTGCGGGTGGTGACCGCGCCGGAGCAGACGCCCGACTGCTTGCTGCAGCTGACCAGCTGGAGATCGAGGTCCTGGGCGTCGACCTTGCCGTCGCAGTCGTTGTCGATGTTGTCGCAGACCTCGGTCTGGCCCGGGTGGATGGCGCCGTTGGTGGGCGCGCAGTCGCAGGCGTTCGGGACGCCGTCGCCGTCGTCGTCGGGGGAGGCGAACTGGAGCGTCAGGGAGAAGTTCTGGATGGTCCCGGTGGTGCCCGCGGTGTCGTCGATCACGCGCAGACGCCAGTTGCCGTAGACGGACTTGTTCTGGAAGCAGTCGTGGAGGTCGTTCGTGCCGGAGTCGGGTCGGAAGCTGCCGGTGAACGGGTTGCTGCCGCTCGAGATCGCCGTGGCCGCGTTGGCGTCGAAGAGCGTGTTGGTGAAGTTGTTGCCGCTGCCGCCGCGCTTGGCCGCCAACCGCACCACGGTCCCGTCGGGGTGGACGAGCTCGAGGGTGAGCTGCCCGGTCGCCCCGTGGGAGAGGTTCACGAGCACCTTGACGTCGATCGGCGCGCGCGTGTCGCTGATGTTCACGCCGCAGTACGCCCAGCGTGCGCAGGTCGACCCGGATTCGCCGTAGTTGCAGATCCAGTCCGAGATGGCGGTGCTGCAGTTCGCCTGCACGACCATCTCCTCCTCGTCCGTGTAGCCGTCGCCGTCGTTGTCGACGCCGTCACACGATTCTGCGCGTGCTTCGTGCGCCTCCAGCGTGGTGAGGGCGAACGCAGACGTCATGGCAATAACGGCGACCGCGAACCTGGCGACCCGATTCATAGCGTACTCCCAACGCGTAGGAGATTTCTGTGACCGGCCCCCGCTTGCGACGGTGAAGCGAAGACCGGAGACGACAGCGCGCCGGTCCCGAATGCTGCGGCAGCAATCGGGTCGTTACGCGGCTAGGTGAGCAATGTTCACATCCGTTGGTGCGGTGCACTTGGCACAGCTGGACAGGCCAAGCATAGCGTCTCTGATCGCTGAGTGCCATTGCGCGAGCCGAATATCTGGAGGCTTTGGCCCGCCCCAAATGCCCGGCGGTGGCTGAGAGGCAGGTTTCGTCGTACTCAGCGGTCTATCAATATCGGTCGATCGTCACGTTTTTTCGGGCGGCGGAGCAAGTGTCTCACCCCAGCGCGCCGTCCTGGTCGCGAAGATCACGACCCCGTGGCGGTCGAGGCGCGACGGCGCGGTCGCTTCGGGGCGGGGTCATGCGCGGGGCATGGCGTCGGTCACGAGCACACCGGATCGGACGGCTTCAGCCCATCCCAGGTCGGCGCCGGCATCCAGTCGCTCCGCGGCGTGAAGCCCTTGGCCGCCGCCGCCGCCGCCGGGGGCCCGGCGACGAGCTCGAGCTCGTCGAGCCAGCGGGCCTCCTCGTCGCGCCTGGCGATCAGGGGCTGGCCGATGTCCCGCACCCGATGCGCGCGGTGGTACTTCATGTAGATGAAGCGGCTGTCGACCGAGAGGATCTCGATCTTGCCGGTGTGATGGGACATCGCGAAGCGCGCGCGCTTGGCGAGCCCGGAGAGCGGGCGCGTGGCCTCGTCGAAGATGGCGTAGCCCGCCACGATCGGCAGCTCGAAGGGCGCGTTGCCGGCCGTCGGCCGCCCCTGGAAGAGGTAGTACTGGGGGCAGCCGATGTAGGAGAGCTCGCGGAAGAGCCGCGTCAGCGCGGCCGGGTCGTCGTTGACCCCGCGGACCAGCGGGCACTGGTTGACGGTCTGCGCGCCGGCCCGCTGGAGGAGGCCCAGGGTCTCCTTGGCGACGTCGGTCAGCTCGTTCGGGTGGTCGAAGTGGTTCATCAGGTAGAGCTGCGCCCCGTGCGCCCGGACGCGGGCGGGGAGCGCGAGCAGATCGGGATCGTCCCGCACGCGGTGCGGATTGAACGCCGTCATCTTCGTCCCGATGCGGATGATGCGGACGTGCGGGAGCGTGGCGAGCTCCTCGACGAGGAGGGTCAGCCGGCGCGTCGACAGCATCAGCGGATCGCCGCCGGTGATCAGGACGTTGGTGACCTCCGGATGCGCGCGGATGTAGGCGACACCCGCGCGGGTGTCGAGCGCGGCGTCGTCGTTGTCGTTCATGAACAGGCGCTTGCGGAAGCAGTAGCGGCAGTAGGCGCCGCAGACCTCGTTCACGAGCAGCAGCGCCGTGTCGCGGTATTTGTGCTGGCACCCCCGGACCGGCGTGTAGCGGGCCTCGTGGCTGGCGTCGAGCTGACCCCACGGGCGCAGCTCCGAGGCGTCGGGCACGACCAGCCGCCGCAGCGGATCGTCGGGATCGTCCCAGTCGATGAGGGATTCGTAGTAGCTGTTCATCCGGAACGCGTAGCGTTCTGTGACAGGCTCGAGCCGGCGCCGTTCGTCCTCCGACAGCCCGGCGAGCCTGGACAGGCGGGTGATGTAGCGCACCCTCATGACCACCTCCCGGCGTGCGTTGGCGCGTGGCACTCCGAGACCGGCATGACCCCGAGGGCAGAGGCGCCTCCAGCCGACACCGTAACCGCCCGGTATTGGACGCCAACATTATAACTCTTGAATGAATTCAATATTGTGCGGCGTTCGCGTCGCGCTCGCCAGGCTCCGGGCCGATGTCGCGGGCGGCGCAACAATTCGGACCGGCCCCGAGGCGCAGCCGACGCGCGGCGAGCGCATGCGGCCTCCCCCAGGCGCGCCGGGCCCGCCGCCCATGCGCTCAGAACGAGGAGCCCGGCTCCGTCAGGAAGGCGATCTCCTCGGCGCTCGACGGCCGCCCGAGCAGCGCGTTGCGGTGGGGGAAGCGGCCGAAGCGGGCGACGATGTCGCGGTGACGCTGGGCGAAGTCGAGGCTACGCGCGAGGTCCGCGCGCTCTTCCTCGGGCGCCGCCGCGAGCTCCGCCGCGAAGAGCGCGACGCAGCGGTCCTGCGCCGGGAGCGACTCGGCGTGCATCAGCGGCATGTAGAGGAAGTGGCGCTCGTCGCGGCCGAGGTCCACCGCGTCCCCGCGCGTGAGCCCCTGCTCTGCCACCTCGAGCGCGCGTGCGTCGTGCGCGTACATCCGCTCGGTGTCCCGAAAGAGGTTCCGCGAGAGCTGGTCGAGCACGATCACGTAGGCCAGGAGCCCCCGTGGGGTGGCGCGCCAGCCCTCGCGCGCCCCCGCCGCGACCGCCCCGTGCAGCGCGCCGAAGCGGGCGCGCAGGGCTTCGTCGAAGGCCGGATCCTTCATCCACCAGCGGCGCGCGTGGGTCGCGTTGGCCCGTCCCCACTCGTCGAGGGGGCCGAACCAGAAGGCGAGGAGGTCCTCGGGCTGATGTGCGTCGTCGTGCATGGCGTCAGCATACCCCGGACGCGGCGCTTGGGGGATCTTCGGCCCGATACGGGCGTCGGCCAGGGCGGACGCGCCGCGAGGTCGCCCGCCGAGGCCGCCCGCGGGCCTCGAGTCGGGGCAAGGCTTCGGTTTCGGAGTAGGATGGGACGAGACGGAGGGGGAGATGCGCGACGCCGGACACCGGCAGGTCGACCACACCGCGGACCTGGCCCTGGAGCTGTGGGCGCCCGACGAGGGGGCGCTGCTCGTGGAGGCGGCGCGCGCGCTGGTCGGCGTCCTGACCGAGGGCGCGGCCGTCGCGCGGCGCGACACCCGGGCCCTCGCGCTCTCCGCCCTCGACCCCGAGGACCGGCTCGTCCGCTTCATGAACGAGGTGCTCTTCCTCGCGATCGCCGAGGGTTTCCTCGTCGCCGACGCGGAGCTCGCCCTGCGCGACGACGGCCTCGACGCCCGCCTCTGGGGGGAGGCCGGGGCGGGCGCGCGCCTGCGGACGGAGCTCAAGGCCGTGACCTACCACGCGCTGGCGCTGCGCCTCGACGCGGACGCCGGGCGCGCCTGGGCCCGCGTGGTCATCGACGTGTGAGGAGGGCGCGATGAAGCTCGAACGAATCGACGCCAACCGCTACCGGATCCCGAAGACCGGCCGCATGCGGGTCCCCGGTGTCGTCTACAGCTCGCCCGAGCTCGTCGACGACCTGCGCGACGACCCGAGCCTCGAGCAGGTCGCGAACGTGGCGCAGCTCCCCGGCATCGTCGGCGCCTCGCTGGCGATGCCGGACATCCACTGGGGCTACGGCTTCGCCATCGGCGGCGTGGCCGCCTTCGACCCCGACGAGGGCGTCCTGTCCCCGGGGGGCGTGGGCTACGACATCAACTGCGGCGTGCGGCTCCTGCGGACGCGCCTGAGCCGAGACGAGGTGGTCCCGCGCCTCGAGACGCTGGTCGGCGCGCTCCACCGGGCGATCCCCTCGGGCGTCGGCTCGAAGAGCCACCGCACGCTCACGACCGGCGAGCTCGCGCAGGTGCTCGTCCGCGGGGCGCGCTGGGCGGTGGACCACGGCTACGGCGAGCCGGCCGACCTCGACGTCATCGAGGAGGGCGGCACCTTCGCCGGCGCCGACCCGGACGCCGTCTCCGACCGCGCCAAGCAGCGCGGGCTGCCGCAGCTCGGCTCCCTCGGCTCCGGCAACCACTTCGGCGAGGTCGGCGTCGTCGCCGAGATCTACGACCCGGCCGCCGCCGAGGCCTTCGGGCTGCACCTCGGCCAGGTGACCGTGATGCTCCACTCCGGGAGCCGCGGGCTCGGCTACCAGGTCTGCTCCGACTCCCTCGAGGAGATGCTGAAGGCCTCGGCCCGCTACGGCATCGCGCTCCCCGACCGGCAGCTCTGCGCCGCGCCCCTGTCGAGCCCCGAGGCGCGCCGCTACTTCGGCGCGATGGCGAGCGCGGTCAACTACGCCTTCGCGAACCGGCAGATGCTGACGCACTTCACGCGCCAGGCCTTCGCCGAGGTCTTCGGCCGCTCCGCGGGCGAGCTCGGGATGGGGCTCGTCTACGACGTCTGCCACAACATCGCGAAGTGGGAGACCCACCGGGTCGACGGGCGCGAGCGCCGCCTCTGCGTCCACCGGAAGGGGGCGACCCGCGCGTTCGGGCCGGGGCATGCGGACGTCCCCGGGCGCTACCGGGCGGTGGGGCAGCCGGTCCTGATCCCCGGCGACATGGGCCGCTACAGCTACGTCCTCGCCGGGACCCAGCGCGCCCTCGACGAGACCTTCGGCTCGTGCTGCCACGGGGCCGGGCGGCGCATGTCGCGGCACAAGGCGCTCGCGGTGACCCGCGGCCGGAGCATCGGCAAGGAGCTCGCCGAGCGCGGCATCCAGGTCCGCAGCGACAGCCGCCGGACGCTGGGCGAGGAGGCCCCCGAGGCCTACAAGGACGTCGCCGAGGTCGTCGACGCCGTGGCCGGCGCGGGGATCGCGAGGAAGGTCGCCAAGCTCGTCCCGATCGCCGTCGTGAAGGGGTAGGCGGCTCGGACGGGGACCGCGGTGTGACGGCGATGGGTCGGACGGGGACCGCGGCGTGACGGCGCTGGCACGGACGGGGACCGCGGTATGAAGGCGCTGGCCTGGACGGGGACCGCGGTGTGACGGCGCTGGCTTGGACGGGGATCGCGGTGTGACGGCGCTGGCTTGGACGGGGACCGCGGTGTGAAGGCGCTGGCTCGGACGGGGACCGCGGTGTGACGGCGACGGCCTGGGCGGGGACCGCGGTGTGAAGGCGACGGCCTGGGCGGGGACCGCGGTGTGAAGGCGACGGCTTGGACGGGGACCGCGGTGTGAAGGCTATGCGAGACGATCACATGCGCTTCGCTGCGGGGGCGCCCGGGATGCAACGCCTCCCGAATCCCGCCGCGACGGAGCTCGCGAGCTCGCCCCGTCGCGGCGGGAACCCTCGTTCGGGAGGCGTTGCAGGCGCCCCCTCCGCTTCGCTTGTCTGGCGCATTCGGAGTGCCTGGGTGTAATTACATGCCCATGCAATTCCTCTCGCGAGTGCCTGTTCTGGCTTTGGTCGTGTTGCTTGGCGGGTGCGGCGGTGACGCCACGCCGGCCGGCGACGACACTGGTGTCGCCGACGTCATCGTGGACACGGTCGACGATCTCGACGTCGGCGACGACGGTGGGACCGAGGTCGAGGACACCACGCCCCCCGCCGATCGGGCCCCGGGCGAGCGGCGGGCGCGGACGGCGCGCTGCGACGCCACCGACGCCACCGCGTGCCTCCTGCCGTGGCCGTCGAACGCCTTCGTCCGCCTCGACCCCGACGCCGCGACCGGCCTGCGCGTCACCATCGCGGCCGACGCGCCGCCCGGCGACGAGGACGTGAGCGCGCTGCTCCGGGCCGACGGCTTCTCCCGCGTCTCGCCGATCGTCCTCGGCTTCCCCGAGGCCCTCGCCCCGCTCGCGGAGGGCGCCGCCCCGGTGCGCCTCTTCGTCGCCGAGCCCGGGGACGCCCACGGCACCGAGGTGCCGGTCTGGTACGAGCGCTTCGATAGCGTCGCGTCGCCGGTCTCCGCCCTCGTGACCTACCCGACGCGGCCGCTCGCACCCGCCAGCGAGCACCTCGTCGTCGCGCTCGACGACCTCGCCTACGCGTCGGGCGGGCCCCCGCCGGCGGACCGCTCGACCCTCCTCGCCCTCGGGCGCGCCACCGCCGAGACCGCCGAGGAGCGCGCGCTCGTCGCCTACCACGCGCCGGCGCGGCAGCTCCTCGCCGCCGCCGGGATCGACCTCGACCGCGTCGTCCGCGTCTGGGACTTCACGACGCGCTCCGCGGGCGACCCGCGGGCGGATCTGCTCGCGATGCGCGCCGCGTGCCTCGCCGCCGTCGACGACGGCGACGCGAGCCCGGTGATCGACGCCGTCACGCTCCCCGAGGGCGGCTCCGTCGCGGCCATCGTCAAGGGGCGCATCGTCGGCCTCCCGCACTTCGGGGACGCCGACGGGCGCCTCGCCCGCGACGCCGCCGGCGCGCTGGTCGCGACCGGGACCTACGAGGCCCCGTTCCGCGCCGTGGTCCCGGCCGGCGAGGGCGACTACCACGTCGTCATGTACGCCCACGGCACCGGCGGCAACGTCGACGACTCGCTCTTCGACGCCCTCGTCGCCGAGCACCACGCGGCCAAGGTGGGCCTCGAGATCGACGGCTGGACCGACACCAGCCTGGGCGAGACCGTCAGCGACCTCCTGAGCCCGGTCCCGGGCGCCGACCGCGTCACCAACCGCGTCCTCCACGCCGAGGCCGGCGGCAGCGCGGTCCTCCACGCCCTCGCCGGGCCGCTCGGGGACGCCCTCGCCGCCGACACCCTCGGCGGCCTCGCCAACCCGGCCGCCGGGCGTCGCCCCGACACCGCCGCGCCGATCTGGGCCGGCGGCTCCCTCGGCGGCGTGGTGGGGCTCGTCTTCGGCCACCTCGAGCCGAGCATCGCCGGCGGGCTCCTCAACGTCCCCGGCGCGGGGCTCACCCACTGGCTCCCGCGCTCCAACATCTACGGCCTGCTCGAGGCGGCCCTCGGCGAGCGCTTCCCGACCACCGCCGAGCTCAACCTGGTCGCCGCCATGGCGCAGGGCGCCTTCGACCCGATGGACGGCGCGAACTGGGCCGACGCGCGGCCGGACCGGCCGCCCTTCCTCGTGCAGCAGTCCATCGGCGACCCGGTGCTCCCGAACGTCGGCAGCGACGTCGTCGCGACCTCGCTCGGCGCGGTCCAGGTGGGCGCCGTCCTGCGCCCCATCGCCGGGGTCGTGACGGTCGAGGCGGCCGAGAACGCGAGCGCCCTCACGCAGTACAAGGTGCCCGAGGACCCCGAGGAGAGCCCCCTCGCCGTGCACGGCTTCGCCGCGCGGAACGGTCTCGCGGGTCAGGCCGCGCGGGCGCAGCTCATCGACTTCCTCGAGAGCGTCTGGGCGGGCGCTCCGCGGATCACCGTCCCCGCGCTCTGCGCCGAGAACACGCCGCCGGACAGCTGCGACTTCAGCGCCCCGTGAGTCAGGGCTTCGGTGGCTCCCAGAGCTCCACGCGGTGGCCCTCGGGGTCCATCACCCAGCCGAAGCGCCCGTGGTCCGAGGCCTCGACGCGGTCGTCGACGTCGCAGCCCTCGGCGCGGAGGGCGGCGAGGAGCGCGTCGAGGTCGGCGACGCGGTAGTTGATCATGAACGGCGCCGGGCTCGGCTCGAAGTAGCTCGAGTCGGCGTCGAAGATGCTCCAGACCGTCGCGCCGTCGCCGGCCGGGCGCTCGGGCGTGTCCCACGGGAAGACCGCGCCGCCCCAGGCCTGCACGTCGATGCCGAGGTGGCGCTGATACCAGGCGCGCAGCGCCTTCGGGTCCTGTGCCTTGATGAAGATCCCACCGATCCCGACGACCCGCTCCATGGCGGCCTCCTCGACGATGTCGCGCCCCGCTGGGAGGCTACAGCTTGCGGTACATGACGAAGGCGTCGACGAAGCCCTGGCGGGGGTGCTCGAAGGCCCCCGGGAGCCGGCCGACGATGGCGAAGCCGAAGCGCTGCCACAGCTTCACCGCGCGCTCGTTGGTGCTGACCACGAGGTTGAACTGCATCGCCCGGTAGCCCGAGGCGCGCGCGTGGGCCAGCGAGTGGGCGCACATCGCGCGCGCGAGGCCGCGCCCCATCGCCCACGGCGCGGTGACGTAGCCGCAGTTGCAGACGTGGGCGCCGCCGCCGGCGGCGTTGGGCACGATGTAGTAGGTGCCGAGCACCTCGCCGTCGATCTCGGCGACGAAGACCTCGCGGCCCGGCCCGCGCCAGTAGGCGAGGGCGTCGGGCGGGCTGATGTCGCGCGGCAGCGCGTAGGTCTCCCCGGCGCGCAGGACCGGCTCGAGGACCTTCCAGATCGCGGGGTCGTCCGCCTCGGTCGCGGCGCGGACCCGGATGCCCTGGGGCGAGACGCTCATCCCAACACCTCACGCAAAAACTCGCTCACGAAGACGCCGTCGGGGTCGAGCTCCCGACGCAGCGCCTGGAAACGGTCCCAGCGCGGGTAGCGGGGGGCGAGCTCCGCCGCGCGCGCGTGGAAGATCTTACCCCAGTGGGGCCGCCCGTCGAGCCCGAGGGCGATCGCCTCGAAGCCGCGGAAGTACCGCTCGAGGTCCGCCGAGGGCGCCATGTAGGCGCCGAGCTGGCAGCTCTCGCGCTGATACGCCGGGCTCAGGTGGCAGGCGTCCGCCGCGACGAAGCGCGCCTCCTGCACGAAGTTCACGCGCAGGCGCTCGCGCTCGATGAGGCGCTTGGTGGCGCGCCACGCCTCGGTCGTCGCCGCGAGGGGCAGCCCGTACTCCATCTCGAGGTGGCGGGGCGGCATCGCGACGTTCAGCAGGCGATCGCTCCGGTCCACCCGGCGGCGCGCGTGGAAGTAGGTCTTGCCGACGAGGCGGCTCAGGGACGGGATCAGCCCCGGGGCGGCGCGCCCGAGGCCGAGCACGCCGGTGAAGGCGACCCGGTTGACGGCGGCGTCGAGCGCGCGGCGGACGGGGCCGGTGCCGTGGCGGGCGGCCTGGGTCGGCGCGTAGGCGAAGAGCTGGACCCGGCCGGTGTGGGGCAGCCACCACGCCTTGAGCTGGGCGTGCTCCCGGGCCAGCTCAGGCAGCGCGCGGCAAGCGTCGTCGAAGGGCAGGGACCAGGCGCGCTCCTCGAGGTCGAAGGTGTCGCGGACGCGGAGCGTGACCTCGCTGACGACGCCGAGGGCGCCGAGGGAGACGCGCGCCGCGTCGAGCAGGTCGCCGTCGCCCTCGCCGAGGACGCGGACCTCGCCGGTGCCGGTGACGAGCCGCAGCGCGACGACCTGGGTCGCGAGGACGCCGTGGCCGAGCCCGGTCCCGTGGGTCCCGGTGGCGATGGCGCCGGCGACGCTCTGCTCGGAGATCGAGCCGAGGTTCTCGAGCGCCAGCCCCTCGCGATCGAGGGCCACCGTCAGGTCCCGCAGCCGCATCCCGGCGGCGACCGTGACCCGGCGCGCCTCGCGGTCGACGCGGACGACCCGGGCGTGCCGGTCGAGGGTGACGAGGTGCTGGTCGGTGACCGGCGCGGCGCTCCACGAGTGGCCCGCGCCGACGACCCGGAGGTGCTCACCGCGGGCGCGGACCGCGCGCACGAGGTCGACGATCTCGACCTCGCTCGCCGGGGCGTGACGGTGCCGCGGCCAGGACCGCTGGTTGCGGGCCCAGTTGACGAAGGGACGGGGACGCATGGCGGGGATTGTGCCCGACGCCCGCCGTCCTGACGAGGCCGCCCGTCGGATACGCTCCCGAACCGGGGGGCTCGGGAGGCGACGGCAGGCGCCCGGGGCCCGCGAGCCCCGGGCGGCGCGTCAGCGGACCGTGGTCTCGGCGCGGCGGTTCTGGCGCCAGCAGCGCTCGCCCGAGCCGCCGCAGACCGGCTTCTCCTCGCCGAAGGAGAGGGTGTTGCCGACCCCCTTGACGCCGAGGACGCGGTACTGGCGGGCGACGCTGTTGGCGCGGCGCTGGCCGAGGGTGAGGTTGTACTCGTCCGAGCCGCGCTCGTCGGTGTGACCCTCGACGGTCACCGAGGAGTAGGTGGCGCTCTCCTCGTTCAGGCACGAGGCGTTGCTCTGGAGCGTGCCCTCCTGGTCGAGGCGGATCGTGTACTCGTTGAAGTCGAAGTAGATCGGCACGATCTCGCACTTCGTGGTGCAGGCGCCGTCCTTGCAGTGGAGGCCGCTCGGGCACTGGCTGTCGTCGGAGCAGCGGCCGTCGGACTCGATGCACTTGCCGTTGATGCAGCGCTGGCCGTCGGCGCAGTCCGAGTTGACGTCGCACTGCGCGACGCAGACGTTGTCGCGGCAGCGGCCGTCGGGGCAGTCGAGGTCGGACTTGCAGCAGCCCGGGCGCTTCACGCACTCGTTGGCCTGGCAGGTCATGCAGGCGTCGAGCTTGGCGCACTGGCTGTCGTCGCGGCACTGGCGGCAGTGGTTGGCGACGCAGACCTCGCCGTGCTTGGCGCAGCCGCGGTCGTCGTCACAGTCCGGGTAGGTCGTCGGGCAGCCCCCCACCGAGAGCCCCAGGGTCACCAGCCCGAACGCGGCGACCAGGAGGTGGCGCAGCGTGGTGCGGGGGGCGTTTCCAGTGGCATGGTTGTCGGTCGGCATGGGGCTCTCCTCGTTTCAGGCCGAGCGTTCGCGGCGTGCGTTGCGAGTGATGGCGTCTCGGGTCCGGCTCGTCAAGCGGCGCTTTGGGCTTCGGGGCTCGCCCGTGGCGAGCAGCGAGGCGGTGTCCTCGCCCGAGAGCCCATCACGAGCGCGTCGGGTGCCGCGGTCGTGGCCGCCTGACGTCGGGCTCCACCGCGAGGGGGCGCGCCGACGCAGACCTATGCCCGCGCACCATTGACCAGGACGGGCGCGACGGCAAGCCCGATGTTGGGCCCCCGGACCGGCCGGATGTTCTCGAGCGGTCCGCGAGTTGAGGTGAAGACGCGGCGACGGATCGTCGTCCAAGCGATGTTCGTTCGCCATGATCGCGCACGCGCCGGGAGGTCACAAAGCAGCGATGAGTCACCGGAGCGCCAGCAAGGACGAGCTCGCCGGGCAGTGCCCGGGCTGCTACGGCTTCGGAGCCGTCGGCGACCCGTGCGCGAGCGCCGGGTGCGTCGCGCGCGGCCTCCACTTCGTCCCCGCGGCCGAGGTGTACGCCGCCGACGTCGCCCTCGATCCCCTCATCGGGCGCAAGATCGACAGCTACCTCGTCGTCGGCGTCGTCGGCAGCGGCGGCTTCGGGCGCGTCTACCGCGCGATGGAGCTGCCGATCGGGATGCGGGTCGCGCTCAAGGTGGCCAACCTCGAGGGGGCGAGCGCGTCGGAGACCGCGACCCTGCTCGACCGCTTCGAGCAGGAGGCCGCGGCGCTCGCGGCGCTCAACCACCCGAACATCGTGCGGCTCCTGCGCTACGGCACGCTCGGCCAGCGCCCCTACCTGGTCATGGAGCTCGTGCCGGGGGATCGCACCCTGGCCCAGGTGCTGACCGAGGTCCTCGACGGCCGCCGCGCGCTGACCCGGCGCGACGTGGCCAACGTGCTCTTCCCGCTCATCGAGGCGCTCGGCGCGGCCCACGCCCACGGCTTCGTCCACCGCGACGTGAAGCCCGAGAACATCATGCTGCAGCCGATGCCCAGCGGGCCGCCGCTGCTGCGGCTCCTCGACTTCGGCCTGGCGCGCCCGGTCACGGCGCGCTCGCGGGCGTCCCGTCCGATGGGGACGCCGCTCTACATGGCGCCCGAGCAGCTGTCGAACGGCGCGGTCGGCGCGTGGACCGACCTCTACGCCGTCGGCGTCATCGCCTACGAGCTCTTCTTCGGCGTGGCGCCCTACACCGGCGACTCCCAGCAGGTCTTCCGCCAGAAGCTCGACCGGCGTTTCGACCCCCTCGCCGGGCTGACCGCGGCGCCGGAGGAGGTCCGGAGCTTCCTCGCCCGCGCGCTCGCGGCCGATCCCGAGGCGCGCTTCCGCAGCGCCGACGAGATGCGGCCGGCGCTCGCCAGCGCCCTCGGCGCCTGGGAGGGGGCGGTGGAGATCGAGGTCCCGCAGCGGGAGGCCACCCCGAAGAGGAAGAGCGGTGGGCCGACCCGCGAGGCGCGCCCCCCGCTCGCGAGCCCCGCCGCGGCCGCGAACGACGACGACCTCCGGCTCCTCGCGGCCGAGTCCGACTGGTTCGAGCCCGTCGGCGCGGACGCCGGGGAGGCCGTCGACGTCGA
>SBGO01000470.1 GCA_006226565.1 Deltaproteobacteria bacterium
CGCGAACGCGAGCCGAGGCCGCGCTCACGCCCCATCCCTCTCCGTGGCCTCCGTGCGCTCCGTGGCAAGAACCGAATGGGTTCAGCGGCTTGGGGTGTATCAGGCTGGCCTCGCGGCGATGACCGCATCGTGCGGGTCGGCGGGACGCCGGAGGCCTCCGGGCGCCGCCGAGCGAGCGACGTCAGCGAATCAGCACCATCAGCAGGATGAAGGCGATGAGGTTCGCCACGATGGTGCCGCCGACGAGGATGACGAGCACGATGCCGCGCGTCCGGACGAGGCTGTCGCGGTCCTTGTGGGCCCCGACGAGGAGGTCGTCGAGCTCGTCGCCGTCGGCCTCGATGACGTCCCCGTCGAGGGCGACGTCCGCGGCGAAGGCCCGCATCCGGTCGCGCTGCGCGAGGATGTTGGCGAGGATGAGGTCGAAGACGAGCAGCACCACGAGGACGAAGACCACGCCGAGGGCGATGAGCACCAGGCGCTTCTTGGCGTCCCAGGCGTCCTCGCGGAGCTGCTGGTCGGCCTCGCGGGTGTTGGCGAGGAGCGTCGGCATCATCGGCGGCTGGTTGAGGAGCGCCAGGAAGTAGCCGGAGGCGAGGGCCTCGCTCGCGTGCTCGTGGGTGTCGAGCGCGGCCGGGTTGACGATCTCCTCGCGCTCGACGCGCTTTCGGAGGAGCTCGAGGCGGTCGCCGTCGCCGACGATGATGGGCAGGGTCGCCCAGGTCGAGCCGGGCGTATGCGCGTGGAAGTAGCACTGGAGGTCGTAGCGGCCGGGGGCGAGCGGCCCGACCGTGAGCGCCGAGCCGTCGGTCCCGAGGTCGACCTGGCGGCTCCAGAGCCACACCGCGCCGCGCCGGAGGTCGCAGAAGACCGTGGCGCCGCGACGCCAGGTGTCGATCTCGACGTCCTCGGTCTCGCCCGGGCGTAGCACCGCCGCGGGCGCGCGCAGGAGGACCTGACGGCCGGCCGGGGAGATGGTCTCCTCGAACTCCGCGCTCGCCTCGCCCTTGGCGACCTTCATCTTGAGCGTGTAGCTCGGCCGGTTCGCCTCGAGCGTGAAGACCGCGAGGCCGTTGCCATCGGTGACGAGCGTCACCTTGCCGTCGGGGAGGGCGCTGTGGCTGATGGTGACCTTCGCGCCCGCCACCGCCTGGCCCTCGGGGGAGCGGACCTTCACGTAGATGCTGTTTTCGAGGCGCGCCACGACACCGGCGCCCTCGGCGATGAGCGACAGACGGAACGCCTTGTCGGTCGGCCGCAGCTTGGGCGGCGGGGTCGGCGGGACGTCGGTCGAGGGATCGCCGGTGAGCACCTCGATGGGGACCTCGAGGGTCTCGGTGCGCTCGAGGGCGGTGGCGGTGATGCGGAGGCGCTCGGTCCGCCCCGCGGCGGCGCTCACGGGCATCCGGAAGCTGAGCGTGACCGGGTCGGTGCCCTGGGCCTCGAAGGGGACGTCGCGGTCGCCGAGCTGCACCCGCTCGACGCTGATGGTGGCCGCCGAGCGGGCGTCGATCATGCGCGCCCGGACGCGCAGCGCGGTCGGCTCGCCCGACGCGGCCCAGCCGCTGCCGACCACCATGAACGACGGCATGTCGGGCGGGTAGCGCAGGCTCAGGTACGTCGCCCCGAGGATGAAGACGGCCAGCCCGACGCCGACGAAGGTGCCACGGCGCACCCAGGGGGAGCTGCGGAGGCGGGCGACGAGGCCGCCCTTGCGCGGGCCGTCCGAGCTCAGCTGCGTCGCTCGAGCACCCCGATGACCGGCGTCGCCTGCAGATCCTGGAGGATCTGCTCGACCTCGTGGTCGAAGTGCGCCTTGTGCTCCGGGGCGACGGGGTCACCCTCGGTGAAGCGCGTCTTCATCGGGTCCATCAGGCGCCCGTTCTTGCGCAGGCTGAACACGAGCTCGGCGGCGTCCTCGCCCTTCTCACGACCGACCTTCCCGAGGATGGTCTTCTGGCTGACGAAGCTGCCGACCTTCACGCCGCGCGCGATGGCGCCGAGATGCGAGTAGCTGCTGGTGTAGCCGTTCTCGTGGCGGATCGTCACGGTCCGGCCCTGGGAGCCGCTGTCGCCGGCGAAGACGACCGTGCCGGCCCCGACGGCCCACACGGGGGTGTCGGCCTGCGCGGTGTAGGTCGCCGGCCCGGCGTGCTTGAGCGCCTTGCGCAGCCCGCCGCTCGAGCTGACGCGGGTGTACTTCATCGGCGACTTCAGGAAGTCCTTGCGCACCGAGCGCCCGTCGGCGGTGTAGTAGCCCTCGTTCCCGTCGGGATCGCGGTAGCCGATGATGCGGTGCTGGCCGAACTTGCCCTTGTACTCGGCGGCGACGACCTTGCCGTACTTGAGGAAGCGGCCGTCGACGCTGATCTTCTCGACCATCAGCCGGATCTCGTCGCCCTCGCGCACGTCCTGGAAGAAGTCGACGTCCCAGGCGAAGAGGTCGATGACCATGCCCGCGAGCTGGGCCCCCTCACCGCAGCGCGACATCGACTCGTAGAGGGTCGACTTGATGGCGCAGCCGATGTGGGCGATGTCGATGCGGGTCGGCACCTTGCGCTTCTTGGCGTGGTACGCGCCGGCGTCGTCGAGCTCGACCTCGTAGATGTCGAGCGGCGACTGCTGGTAGTCGAAGTAGGTCACCTGACCCTCGTCGTTGACGCGGGCGGTGAAGGTGTCGCCGACCTGGGCCTTCTTGAAGTCGAAGACCTCGCCCATCGCGTGGACGAGGGGCAGGGCGGTCTGGCCGTCGATGCCCTCGGACTTCAGCGCGCGCAGCACGGTCTGGCCGCGCCCGATCTTGCCGGTGACGGTGCGCCCGACGGGCTCGCCGAAGTCGTCGACCTCCTGGTCGGCGCCGCGGAGCCCCTCGCCGGCCGCGACGCTGACCGGGGCGACCTCGGCCGCCACCAGGGCCGCCGTGTCGACCGTCGGCTCGTCGCGATCGAAAAAGAGGAAATAATTGACGACCGCCAGGACCAGCACCACGATCAGTCCGCTTCCACGGCCCCTTGCGGCACCTCGGCGTCGATTACGACGTCCTGACCCGCGCAGGGGGATGGGCTTGTCCAAGTACATCGTCGCGGTTTCGCCTCCGTCAGCGCACGCTTCGCCGGCACGAAGCGCGCTGAGATCCACACGGATCGAGGGCTGCGGGTACCATGCGCGCGGAACCGGTGTCAACGCACCGCTCAACGGCTTGCCAAGCCCGCAGGATGGTTGCGGTTCCCAACCCCCGTTCTTGCGGGGTTGGCTCTCGCTGCGATGCACACAAGATCTTGCGTATGCCGCGCCAGGGAGATCCCCAAGGGCTGCTCGCATTGCGTTGGATCAAGGGTGTCCGGGCCGGCGGCGCCGGATGAGCCCCGGCGGTCCGGCGTCGCCACGCTCGCTCGGGGGCGATCCCCCGTCGTCGCGCCCGACCGCGCCCGGATCCTGACCGGGCCCGGTACGGCCGCGCGCGACCCGGGCGGCCGCGTCGGTCCATCGCCCGCCGCGTGCGCGACGCTCAGCCCTCGCCGGGGTGGCCGGCGGTGCCCGCCGCGTGGCGCAGGAAGCGCGGGTCCTTCACCTCGATGAAGGCCTGGGCGCGCAGCCCCTTCACCCACTGCAGGTAGAGCCGCTCGAGCTCGGTCTGCCGCAGCCGGAAGCGGATCTCGCGCTTGAGCTTCTCGATGTCCTCGTCGCCCTCGATGCGCTTGTCGCGGATGGCGATGACCTTGATGAGGTGCCAGCCGAACTGGGTCCGGATGGGCTCGCTCACGTCGTTGAGCGGCAGCTCGAAGGCCGCCTGCTCGAAGTCGGGATCGAAGTCCCCCTGGACGAACCAGCTGAGATCGCCGCCCGCCGGCCGCGTCCCGTCGTCCTCCGAGACGCGCCGCGCGGCCTCCTCGAAGCTCTCGTCGCCCGCCACGATGCGCTCGCGCTCGGCGAGGAGCTTCTGGCGGATCGCCTCGGAGGCGTCGGTCCCGCCCATCGGATCGACCCGCAGCAGGATGTGGAGCGCCCGCCGCTCCTCGACGGTGTTGCCCTCGCCGACGCGGCGCTGGGCCTCGGCCGCGACGTCCTTCTCGTCGACCTTCACGCGCGAGCCGACCTTGATGGAGATGGCGTTGCTCTTGAGCATCTCGCGCTCGGTGTGGCGCCGGTAGTCGGCCAGCGACGCGAAACCGAGCCGCCGCAGCTGCTCGGTCAGCTCCTCGACCGTCCAGCCGTTCGCCGTCCGGATCCGCTCGATGTGCTCGTCGATCTTCTCGGGCGCCACGCTGAGCCCGAGATCCTTGGCCTGCGCGTAGACGAGGAGATCGTTGATGAGGTTGTCGAGGACCTCGGCCTGCACCTGGTCGAGCTTGCCCGGGACCTCGTCCGCGGGGGACTCGCTCAGGACCTTGGCGACGAAGGGCGCCGCGGCGCGGTGCAGCTCGAAGAGGGTGATCGGGTCGGTGTTCACCACCGCGATGAGGCGGTCGATGAGGCTCCCCTCGGGGGCCGGCGCCGTGTCGGCGGCCAGCGCGGCGGGCCCGAGCCCGAGCGCGAGCGCCAGGGTGAGGGTCGCGACGATCGTCGACTTCGACGTTGACGTGCTCATGGCGTCTCTCCCTGGTCGTTCACGGGCGGCGGCGGGCGGCGGCTGATCGGGGGCTTGCGCGGCGGCGCGTGGCGTTCACCCTCGGGCGTGCCGGGGCGCATCTCTTTGAGGTTCCGCACCCCCGCCGGGAGGCGGCTCGGCACGTTCTTCAGGCGTCCGTTGCGGAGCCGGCGCAGGTCGATCGCCGCGCGCCCCTTCTGGTGCCCGCTCACCCGCGCCAGCGAGGTCACGAGCTCCGCCAGCCGCGCGTCGTCGATGTGCACCTCGGCCTTGTCCCGCAGGCGCTCGGTCAGCGCGGCCCGCGCCTGGGCGGCCCGCGCCGCGACCAGGGCGCGGCGCGCCTCGATCTTCTGATCGGCGGTGAGCGCGTCGGCCGCGATCCCCGGCAGGACC
>SBGO01000254.1 GCA_006226565.1 Deltaproteobacteria bacterium
GGCGTCGCCGGCCAGGCGCTCTTCCGGGGCGGCGACGCCCGCCTCGACGGTGCCCCCGCGGCCGTCGTCAGCGCCGAGCTCGCGGCGACCATCGCCCGCTACGAGGAGGGCATCGAGCTGCTCAAGGACGGCGCCGTGCGCTGCATGAGCCACGTGCGCGACTACGGGCTGGCGGGCCAGATCGCCGACGCCCTCACCTCGGGGCGGACGCCGTCCGTCGCGCCGTGGCTTCCCATCCTGAAGCGCTACGACCGTGCGGCTGGCCTGCTCCGCGCCGCGCGCGTCCTGGGCGAGCGCCCCGAGGGGCTGAAGAGCCAGGCTCGGCTCGTGGCGGACGCGATCCGCGAGGTCGAGGAGACGAGCGCCGCGGCCATCGCCCTGGGGACCGAGCAGTCGGACTTCCTCGGGCGGAGCGCGGACACGGCGCGGGTCATCGCCAAGGGCATCGAGTTCGCGCGCGACCTCGCCATCGTCTTCGTCATCGCCCAGGGGGCCATCGTCCTCGCCCCCGGGCTCGCGACCGGCGGCGCGGTCGGCGCCGAGGCGGCCGCCGTCGCGCCCACGACGATCGGCGGGACCCTCGCCGGGGCCGGGAAGGCGGCGCTCCTCGGGGGCACCGTGCGTGGCTCGGTCCTCGGCGCCGGCACGGCCCTGGGGGGAGGCGACCTCGATCAGGTGGGCGGCGCGGCCGCCGACGGCATGCGCAACGGCGCGGTCGACGGCGTGATGGGCGCCAACGGGGGCGCCGCGAACGCGCTCCTCGGGAGCGGCCACGAGGTGGCGGTCGCCGCCGCGACCGGGACCTACGGCGCTGCGACCAAGGCCTCCCTCGCCGGCGCGTCCGGGCGTGCGCTCGCCGACGCGGCGGTGGACGGCGGGGCCAAGAGCACCCTCGGGGCGACGATCGAGCAGAGCCTTCACCCCTGAAGGCCCACCAGTCCGACGTGTAGTTCTCAATCATTCTAAGGAGATCCCCATGAAGAAGAGCACCCGCAACACCCTCCTCGCCGCCCTCGCCATCCTCGTCGGCCTCGGTGGCGCCATCGCCGCGATCGAGACGAGCGGCCACGGCTTCACCGGCGTCGCCCGGGATCGCGCGGAGGACGCCAACGCCATGCGCCTCGAGACCGTCGGCATGGCCCTCACCGCCCACTACCTGCGCGAGGGGAGGTACCCGGAGGCGCTGACGGACCTGGCGGAGCCCGCGCTCCGGCCGGCGGACCTCGTCGACAGCTGGGGGAACGCGCTGCGGTACGTCCACCTCGGGCCTCGGTCCTTTGACCTGTGCTCGGCGGGGGCGGACGGCGCCTTCGGGACGGCCGACGACCTCTGCGAGAACCGTCGCCCCGCGTCTGCCAGGAGCCGCTGAGCGACGGCCGCACGCCAGGGCGGCGGGTGAAGGCGCACAGGGATCGGGCCGGCTCGCGCGGGCGCGCGCCGGTCCCCGGCCCGATGATCCGCATCAGAGCTGCGTCTTCGGCCGATTCGGCGGTGGTACGCGGTGTGCACGCTGTCCACCCGGAGGTGTCCCATGAATCACGCCCGCATCCTTCCGCGGATGGCGCTGATCGGGGCCGCTGGGCTCTGGATGACGGCCCAGGGTTGCCCCGAGGAGGGCCTCCGCCAAATCGGCGCGACCTGCTACTACGACGGCCAGTGCGGCAGCGGCCTGTGCGCGACCGAGACCTGCCTCGATCCCGAGCTCGACGAGGACGGCGACAGCCTCATCAACCGCATCGAGGGCGCCCTCCGGACCAACGCCCTGCTCGCCGACAGCGACGGCGACGGGCTCAGCGACCCGGCCGAGATCGGCGACCTGAGCGCCCCGACCGACAGCGACGGCGACGGTCGCCTCGACGCCATCGAGAGCCTCCTCGCCGACACCGACGGTGACTGCCTCGTCGACCAGGAGGACCCCCACGACGGGCTGTCCGACATGGAGAGCGAGATGTTCCCCCAGGCCTGCGGCGATGGGAGCATCAGCTGCCTCGCCAACCCGCTGGCAGGGACCTGCGCCGCGCGCCTCGGCGTCGCGCTCGCCGAGTGCTTCCACCCCGCCGGGAGCTGCTACGTGCAGTACGCGAGCTTCGCGGAGATGTCGGCGACGGCGACCTGGGACAACGGCTCGAGCCTCCCGTGGAGCAGCTCCGGTGACGTCACCGTCGGCCAGCTCCTCGGGCCCGAGGGGGCGGTCTGCGCCAACTTCCGCCAGGTCGAGAGCGACACGGTGAGCACGGTGAACGTCGACATCCCCAAGGGGCCGGCGTTCGTCCTGCGGGTCGGCGAGCAGGATCTCTTCATCGACGTCACGTGCCCGGGCGGGGAGGTCCTCACCGTCGGAGACGAAGTGATGCAGGCGCTCGAGACCTGTAGCGGCCTCGCCTCGGAGGTGAGCTGCGAGCTCGTCCACAACAACACCTGCACGACCGACGCCGAGTGCGGCGAGGGCTGGAGCTGCTGCCCGCTCGGCAGCACCCCCGACTCCGGCAGCATGTGCATGCCGGGCTCGGGCTGCGACTTCGGCCCGTGACCGCTCGGCCACTGGCCTTTGCCTCCGCGCGGGCGCGACCCGGTGACGCACCCCCTGAGCGGTGGGTTCTCGGCGGGCGTGGCGTTCCTATCGGTCGGGGGCTCGCCCGCCTCGAAGGAGCTGCCCGATGCCCGCCATACCCCCACCGCCGCCCGGAGGCCTGCGCCTCGCCCTCGCCCTCGACGCCTCGGGGGCGCTGACCGAGGGGCACTTCGGCGACGCGGCGAGCTACCGCCTCGTCGACCTCTGCCCCGGCGACCCCGGCGGGACCCTCGTCGCCGAGCTGCCGGGCGCCGGCGGCGGTCACGCCCACCACCACCACGACCATGACCACGGGTCCGCCGACAAGGCCGCCGGGATCATGCAGCGGATGCGCCAGGGCGGCGTCCAGGTCCTCGTCGGCCGCGCCTTCGGCCGCAACATCCAGCGCGTGAAGACCCGCTTCGTGCCGGTCCTCGTCCGGGCGACGGATCCGGACGAGGCCGTCGCCGCCGTCGCCGGGCGTTTCGACGACGTCGTGGCGGCCCGGGACGCGGGCGAGGCGCGCGACTACCTCGTGCTGAGGTAGCCGCGCGCGCCTCGGTCAGAGGCAGACCTTGAAGAACCCGTCGACGGCGGTGCACGTGCCGCCGCCGGCCTCGCAATCGCTCTGCTCGCAGCAGATGGCCAGGCACTTGCCCTGGGGGCTACACGACAGCCCGTCCTTGCACGCCGGGCCGACGTTGAGGTTGCAGCTCGCGCCGAGCTCGGCCGTCGCGGGGGGCTGCGAGAAGCACTGCGTTCCGATGGAGCTGTTGCCCCAGTCGCACTGCGCGTTCGTGCCGCACTGGCCGGCGCCGGGGATGCAGTTGCCGTGGCCCTCGTAGCACTGGAGCCCGTCGCCGGTGTTGACCTGCTTCTCCTGGCAGATCGCGAGCTTGCCGGAGACCATCGAGACGCACTCGTCGTTGTCGCCGGTGCAGTCGTCGTCCTCGCAGCAGACCTGGACGCAGGTGTTCGTCAGGATGGAGCAGGTGAGCCCGTCGACGCAGTCGGGGCCGGCGGTCTTGTTGCAGGCCTCGCCGAGCTGAGCGGTCGGCGCCGGGGTGGTGAAGCATTGCCAGCCCAGGCTCTCGTTGGCGAAGTCGCAGTGCCCGCCCTCGCCGCAGTCGCCGTGACCGGGGGCGCAGGTGCCGACCCCGTCGTAGCAGCTCCCCGACGGACCCGCGTCGGGCAGGCAGATGGCGTGGCCGACGCCGGTCGGCTGGCACTTCTCGTTCGCCCCGCAGTCGCTCTCGTCGCAGCACAGGGCGACGCAGGTGAAGTCGATGACGCTGCAGGTCAGCCCGTCGAGGCAGGCCGGGCCGTTCTGGAGGTCGCAGGCCTCGCCCTTGGTGGCGGTGGCCGGCGGGTCGTTGAAGCACTGGAAGTTGGTCCCCGAGAAGTCGCAGCCGCCGCCTTCGCCGCACTGGTCCTGGCCGGGGTCGCAGGCGCCCTTGCCCGAGTAGCACTCGAGGTGGTCGCCCGGATCGATCGGCACGTCCGGCGCGCAGACGGAGAGCCCCGCGTCGAGCCGGGTGCAGACCTCTTCGATGTCGCACTGCCCCGGGTCGCAGCACATCTTCACGCAGGTGTGGCTGTCGGGGCTGCAGTAGAGCCCGTCCTGACACGCCGGCCCGGCCGTGTCGGAGCACTGCGCGCCGAGCTCGGCCATCGGCGACGGGTTGCTCGAGCACTCGAAGCCGCCGTCGACGAAGGCGCAGGCCGCGCCGGCGCCGCACTCGCCGGGGCGGCCCGGCCCCTGCGGCGTGCACTCGCCCTGGTTGTGGTAGCAGTAGCTCCACGTGGGCGCCGCAGGGACGCAGACCTTGAAGTTGCCGTCGGCCGGCGCGCAGGTCTGGTGGTCGCCACAGTCGCTGTCGTCGCAGCAGAGCGACCGGCAGATCTCCGCGGCCGGATCGCAGATGGCGCCGTCCCGACAGTCGGCGTCGAGGCTGCACAGCTCACCCACCATCCGCGTCGCCATCGCCCCCGAGGAGCACGCGAAGGCGCCCGGGTTGGAGGTGTCGCAGCGCTCGTTCGCGTCGCACTGCCCCTCGCCGGGGACGCACGCACCCTGACCCGCGTAGCAGGCCAGCGCGGCCTCCACGGTGTCCGTCGCGGTGGTGTCGGTCGCGTCCGCGGACGTGCTGTCGCTCTCCACGACGTCCGCGTCGGAGGTCGTGCCGGCGGTGTCCGTCGCGTCCTCCGCGGTGGACTCCGGGGGACAGCCGAGCAGCGGCACCGCGAGGAGGGTCAGCAGGGTCGAGCGCTTCATCGAGGGACTCCGGGTCGGAGGGCGTGGGGGATCGCCAGGGGAGCAAGTCGCGTGCCACGGCGCGCGGGGCCACGGGGGGCGCGCGGCGGGGTCGCGGGGGGCGCAGGTCGGGGTGGCGGTTCAGGAGGGTGGT
>SBGO01000088.1 GCA_006226565.1 Deltaproteobacteria bacterium
CGGCCGCGGCGGCGCCCCCGGGCACCACGGCCACGGCGGCTCCGGCGGCTCCGGCGGGCCGGGCGGCTCCAGCTACTCCTGGACCGAGACCGAGTGGGACACGGTGTCCCGCACCGACGCGAGCGGGAAGAGCTACACCGAGCGGGTCTCGCGCACGACCCACCACTCGAACCCCGGGGGCTCGCGCGGCTTCTCGGGGTCGAGCGGCCGCACCCCGGGCACGCCCCTCTACCGGGGCCGCGACGGCGCCGCGGGCGACCTCACCATCGCCGTCACCTCCCCCACCGGCGCCGAGTCGCGCTGGCCGCGCCGCTACGATTTGGAGCTCGTCTCCTTCCGCCTCGTCGAGGACGACTCCCCCGACAAGGACGGCATCTTCGAGTTCGGCGAGATCGCCCTGGCCACCGACCTCGTCCTCCGCAACGTCGGCGGGATGCCGACCCCGCCGCACCAGCGGATCCGGCTCGTCCTGGCCGACGGGACCTGGGTCGACCCGGTGGGTGACACGCTGCACCTGACCGAGAGCCTCGCCCCCGGGGAGGTGGTGGCGCTTCCGGGCGCGCTCCGCTTCGTCATCCGCCCGCCGACCGAGGCGCCGGTCGGGCCGCCCCGGGTCGAGCACGAGGACGTGCGCCCGCTCGCCTTCCAGCGCGGGATCGAGGACGCCGACGGGCACACGCCGTTCACGCGCCGCTACGAGGCCGTCGTCACCACGCGCGAGCTCGAGGCGCGCTACCCGATCGAGAACGCCGACGGCATCATCGCCCTCCGCTCCCTGGCCGCCGGCGAGCGCACGCGCTACCGCTTCGCCGTCACCAACATCTCGACGCGCGCCATCGGCGCGGCCTCGTCCCGGGCGAGGCGGCTGACGGTCCAGCTCGCCCTCGTCGGCGGCGACCTCGCGCCGCACCAGGTCATCCTCCGCGACGCCGCGGGCGAGCGCGTCCCCCTCGAGCGCGTGAGCGACGGGCTCGCCGGGCTCGTCGTCGACGTGCCGCAGCTCGGCCCGGGCGAGACCTTCACCCTCGAGGGCACCGTCGGCCTCGGCCACGACGTGCTGCCCTACCAGCAGGCGACGCTCCACGCGACCATCCACCTGGCGGAGGCCCGGACCGGGCGCCGCGTCGCGACCCAGCACCGCGAGCTCACGCTCCGCGCCGAGCCGGCGTTCCGCTTCGACCTCGCCTCGGAGCTGGTCTTCGTCGCGCAGAACGCCACCTCGCGCGAGGCCTACGTCGCCTGGCAGACCCTCTGCAACGAGCGCCTCGGGGTCGCCGCCGACGTCTGGAGCATCTCGCGCTACGGCCACTGCGACATGCGCGAGCCGCTCGAGGACGGCACGACCCTGCGCCTGCACACCGAGGGGCGCGTCGTGGTGGTGCTGAACCAGCCCTTCAACCCGACGGGCACCGAGGACACGGATCTGCCGACCGAGTACATCGCCGGGCGCGACTTCCGCGAGGGCGCGACGGTCTACGACCAGCACTGGCTCGTGCTCGGCGACCGCTCCGACTTCGGCCTCCGCACCCTCCTCGAGCCGACCGCGGCGGACGCGCTCACCGGCGACGCGTACCCCGACGTGAAGCGCTACCTCGCGACCGTCGCCAAGAGCGGCGGCCCGCTCGTCGAGGAGACCTTTCAGGACGACCTGACGCTGCACATCGACACGGTGCCGCTGACGGCCTGGACCTTCCCCTTCTTCCGCGGCGGGCTCCGCCACCTGACGCGCAAGGCGCGGCGGCTGATGCAGGCGCTCGCGGACCTCCACCCGGGGCGTCGCTACGTGCTCGTCGTCCCCGACGTGCCCGAGCCGGAGCGGATCGGGCGCACCTGGTGCGGCTTCCCGCGCTGGCGCCTGGGGACCGTGGACGTGCGGCGCACGCTCAACGCCGAGACGAGCTCCGGGCTCCTGCTCGTGACGGATCCGGCGCGCATCAACGCCCCCGAGCTCATCCACTCGGACCAGGTGCGCTTCGCCCTGCTCCTGGCGCTGGCCTTCGAGAAGAAGCTCGAGCGCCTCGCGTGGCTCCTCCACGACACCGCCGACCTCGACGCCGAGGGCACGCGCACGCTGGCGCTGCTCGTCAAGGCCATCGTCGTGGACCTCGCCGAGGAGCAGGCGGCGCTCCGGACCGGCCGCGGCCCGATCGACGACGCGGTCTGCGACGACAAGCTCGCCAACCTCGGGCGCCTCCTGCGCTTCCCGCTCGAGCCGGCGCTGGCCCTGACCTCGAACAAGTGGCCCCACCTCGCGGCGCTGTGCGCGGCGGTGGAGGAGCTGGCGGCGAGCCAGAAGGCGTGGTGGATGCTGTGGGGGCGCAACCGCCGCATCACCCGCTACGCGCTGGAGAAGGCCCGGCTCCTGCGCTCGGAGTGGTTCGACGTGCACTTCTTCGACGCGCGCGGGGAGGCGACGGTCGACAGCGGGACCGCCGGCGAGGCCATCGCCGAGGAGCGCGCGGGGCTGAAGCGGACGTTCAAGGCCCGTCGGCGGGCGCTCCGCTCGCGGGGGCTCCGCCTCGCGTATCGCGCGGCGGCGGCCAGCGTCTTCACGAGCCCCGACGACGTCGGCTTCGACGTGCTCTACCGCGACATCGACGCCTGGCGCGACCCCGAGGACCGCATCTGGACCCGCGCCCAGCTCGCGCGCGCCGCCTCCGACGAGGCCGAGCGCCAGGCCAAGCGCGACGTCCTCGAGCGCACCAACGCCGAAGCCCGCGCGGCGCTCTGGGCCGGCCACGAGGAGCTCCCGACCGCGGCCGTCGTCGAGACGGTCGCCGCCCCGGAGCCGACCGAGGCTCCCGTGGCGGAAAGTGTGAGCTAGCGGGGTCAGACCCCACCTCATCACACTTTCTCACCCGTCCCCGGGAAAGTGTGATGAAGCGGGGTCTGACCCCACCTCATCACATTTTCTTTCGGGTGGCGCCCAGCACCTCGACCAGCCCGTCGCGGACGCGCAGGGTCACCTCGACCCGCTCGCGCGCGGCCGCGGCCAGCCGCTTCTCCAGCGTGTCCCGCAGGACCCAGACCGCCTTCCAGTGCCCCGTGACCTGCTCCATGGCGGCCGCCCGGGTGTCCACCACCGGCGTCCGGCGGCGCTGCGCCGCGACGAGCCGCTCGGTCTCCGCCGTGACCGCCTCCTGGGCCAGCTCGTGCGCGATCTCCAGGGAGAGCGCCTCGTCGAGCGGGGCGGCGGTCAGCTCGCGCGCCACCAGGCTCCGGTAGCGCCGCGCGATGGTCCCCTTCGAGAAGCGGAGCTTCCCGACCCGCTCGAGCCGCCTCCGCACCAGCGACCGCGCGTCGTCCCAGGCGCCGCGCTCCGCCAGCGTCGGCTCGCGCAGGCGACGGAGCGCCGCGAGCGCCAGCTCCCGCTCGACGAGCTGATCGATCGCCGCGCCGAGGAGCGCGTCGGGGGTCAGGTCCCAGCCGCTCGCCTCGAGCGCCGAGGCCCGCTGGTAGGCGACCGACGCGTCGACCGACGCCTCGCCGATACGCGCCACCTCCCCGGTCACGCGGGCGCCGTCCGGGAAGCTCGTCGACGCCTCGAGCGCCGCGTCCACGCGCTCGAGGATCCCGAGGACGTCGTCGCCGAAGCCGCCATCGACGCCATACGCCAGGAGCGGCGCCGGGCCGCCCGGGCCACCGGCCAGGGTCCGCGCGAGGTCGGCCTCCGCGTTCGCCCCGTAGCCGATGCCGGTCAGCCGCCCGCTGCGCCCGAGCACGAGGCCCTGCCCCTCGCCCAGCGCGCGCGTCTCGCCGTCCGGCGGCAGCTCGAGGTCGATCTGGCCGAAGCTCCTCAAGAGCGAGACCAGCTGCTCGGGGTTGTCGTGCACGGCGACCGCCACCATGCTCCCCGACATCATGTCCATCGGGTCGCCGCCCTCGGCCACCACCAGGCGGACGTGGAGGGCGTGGAAGCCGCCGAGCAGCAGGCGCCCGGAGAGCCCGATCTGCATCGAGGTGCTCGCCAGGGACTCACCGATCTCACGGACCTCGTCGCAGGCGTAGCTCCCCGAGGCCATCCGGCGCGCGAGGAGGCCCAGCAAATCGCCGACCTTGGCGACGTCGAGGGACACGGAGAGCACCACCCCGGGCTCCGGGTACGGCTCGACGGCGAGGCCGACGCCGCCGTCGCCGACCGCCGCGATCGCGCCCGCCAGCTCCGGGTCCGCCAGGTCCGCCACGACGGCGAAGGACGACGCGCCCGGGCTCCAGCCCTGGTAGCCGAAGAGGAGGTCGGGGAGCCCGCCCAGGAGCTGCTCCATCTCACGCCGACAGGCGGCGAAGGCCTCGCTCTCGCCTGCCTCGTCGGACGCGTAGGCGGCGAGGTAGTAGCCGAGCCCCGCCCGCGCGAGCTGCGCCGTCCGCATCCAGCCGACGGCCAGATCGCGGCGCCCGCCGGTCTTCTCCAGCGCCGCCTCGAAGGCCCGCACCGCGGGCATCGGGTCGCCGTCCGCCGGGGCCACGAAGGCCGCGCTCGACACCCCGTCGAGCGTCGCCGGCCAGGCCGCCAGCACGAGCTGGTCGTCGACGACCCCGACGCGCATGCGGGTCGCGTCGACGGTGAAGAGCCAGGTCGGCACGCCGGGCGCGACCTCCTCCCGGACGCCGAGGGGGACGCCCGCGAACACCTCGTCCAGCCGCGCGCGGGTCCGGCCGGGGTCGGCGAGCGTGAGCCGCAGGACAGGCCACACGGGGCCGCCGTAGGCGACCACGGAGGTCGGGAAGCCCACGCCGAGCGCCTCGAGGCGCTCCGGTGCGAGCAGCTCCACGACCCAGGGGACGGCCTGCGACCAGCCCGCGAGCCCGGTGATCGGCTCGGGCACCGCGCCGTCGACGGTCAGCTTCGAGACCAGCTCGGCGACAAGGGCGCCGTCTCGGCAATGTCACAATTTTATCGAAGGCTTGGGCTCCAATGATGGCCTAGCAGCTGTATTGATCAAGTGCTGGCAG
>SBGO01000167.1 GCA_006226565.1 Deltaproteobacteria bacterium
CTGGCACGCCCGGGCCACCCGCCGGACCAGCCGGACGCGGGCCTGGGCGCCGGCCAGGATGCGGGCCACCGCGCGGATGACCTCCTCGTCGAGGACCGGCTTGCCGCGCCCCTCGGCGGCCAGGTAGAGGACGCCGAAGCCGTGCGGGCCGCTGTCCGCGAGCAGCGGGAAGACGAGGAACCAGCCGGCGTGGACGTGCTCGGCGATCGCGCGCTCCGCGGGGCCACCGTCCGCGCCGTCGGCCGCCGTCCGCGCGAGGATGAGCTCGTCGCGCTCGATCGCCATCTGGCCCATCGACGCCGAGAGCGGGCGCCGCTCGCTCGCCAGCGCCGGCTCCTCGCCGCCGAGGCGGGCGTGGAAGACGTCGGCCGACTCCCCGTCGTGGGTGATCCAGGCGAGCTCGATCGCCTTCAGGGGGATGTGGCGCGCCATGCAGGCGGCGATGGAGCGCGCGACCGCGGCGTGGGTGGCGCCGACGCCGGCGGCGTCGGCGACCTCGGCCACGAGGCTCAGGGTCGATGCGGCGTGGGGGCGTGACATGCGCACAGGCTACCATTCACCGGCCGGCCGGTGAATAGGTGTCAGCGCGGCGCGAACCGACTGGTGAACCACTGGCTCGTGACGCGCGCGAAGCGCAGCACCCCGTAGACCCGTGGGTAGATGAGCCGCGCGCGCCCCTTGGCGACCGCCTTCATCAGGAGCTCGGCGAGCTCCTCCGGCGTCCCGGTCGGGAGCGCGTCGGCGGCCGCGTTCGGCCCGATCTTGGCGTGGGCCGCGCGCTCCATCGCCGTCTCCACCGGGCCCGGGTAGACGGTGCAGACCTTGACGGGCGTGTCGCGGAGCTCGTCCCCGAGGGTCTCGAACCAGGCCGCGACGCCCGCCTTCGACGCGTTGTAGTGCGCCATCTGGGGCGTGTTGACGAGGCCGGCGATGCTGGCGACGACGACCACCGTCCCGCCCCCGCGGGCGAGCATGTCCGGGACGATCCGGCGCGCGATTCGGATCGGGGCGCGGAGGTTGACCGCGAAGAGCGCCTCCTCGCCGGCGTCGTCGAGGTCGAGGGCGGGCCCGATCGGCTGGACCCCGGCGTTGAGCACGAGCACGTCGATGGGCCCGAGCGCCGCCTCGGCGTCGCCGATCCAATCGACCGAGGCCGCCGGATTCGCCATGTCGGCGACCTCGACGTGGGCGCCGGGGCCGATCTCGGCCGCGAGCGCCTCGAGCAGCTCGCGCCGGCGCGCGACCAGCGTGACCCGGTGTCCGGCGGCGGCGTAGGCCCGGGCGATCGCCTCGCCGATCCCGCTCGACGCCCCCGTGATCGCGACGTGCATCGCTCCGCTCCCCATCGCTCGCCTCCTCGATGTCCGGATGGCGCCGATTGGACCACACCGGAGCGGTCAGCGCATCTGCACGAAGACCTTGGTGAAGTCGAAGCGGAGCCGCCGCCCGATCCACGCGGGCGGGTTCGTCGCCATCAGCGTCAGGAGCGCCTGGGTGGGGGACGTCCGGAGGATGCTCGGGAGGTCGTAGAAGCGCACGCCGACCCCGATGGAGGCCGTGGGGTTGCGGACGTAGTGCCAGTAGAACGGCGGGTTGTAGAGGACGTCCCCCGGCCGGAGCGTGACCTTGAAGCCGCGGACGTGGCTGAAGAGCGGGAAGCGCTCGAGGTCCGGGCGCTCCGGGTCGACGGCGGAGAAGAAGAACGGCGCGCGCTTGAGCGGCGGGTCGAAGACGGCGTTGTAGACCGGCGCGTAGAGCCACCAGGTCTTCTCGCCGTGCACCTGCACGAAGAGGTTCGAGCCGATGGCGTTGTGGAGGCTGGTGATGGTCCCCGCGCCGCCCATGAAGAGCTGATAGTACGTGCCGACCGCGCCGCGCGGCCGCATCGCGTCGACCCAGCCGCGGTCGAGGTCGGCCTCGAGGGCCGGGTCCTGGTTGAGGATCGGCACGAAGCGCGCGTAGGTCGCGTGCCCGGCCTCCATGTCGTCCACGAGCGCCGCGAGCGTCGTCTCGCCACCGGCCGGCCGGTACGCGGGCGTCCCGAGGTCGCCGAGATCGGTCGGGGCCGCGCGGATCAGCGTGATCGGGGCGTCGGGGTAGCGCTCGGCGAAGAACCGCGGCGTCCAGCGCCCGATGGCCGGCCACTCCCGGGCGGCCCCCTCGAGCACGACGGGCAGGCACGGGCGCACGTAGTCGCGCCAGAAGGCGCGTGGGGTCAGCCCGCGCTTGCGGTCGACCGCCTCCAGGCCGCCCTCGGCCCCGGCGAGGTCCTCGGCGATCCGGGCCGCGACCCGCTCGCGCGCCGCGCCCAGCACGCGGTCCACCCGACGCCTGCCCGCGACGTGATCGGCGATCCAGAGCGCGTCCCAAAGCGCCCGGCTCGCCCGCCGCGGTCCCTCGCCCTGCCCTCGCCCGTCGCTCATCACGCGCCTCCCGGACGTCTGCCCGCGCCGACGATAACACTCCTGGGCACTGGTCACCCACAGGGACCCGTGGCATGCGTCCGGAGACCCGCCCCGGAGAACGCCGTGTCCAAGATCGTCCTCGTCACCGGCTGCCGCTCGGGCTTCGGCCTCCACATCGCGCGCGACGCCGCGAAGGCCGGGCACACCGTCTACGCCGGCCTGCGCGACCCCGCGACCGGGGCGGAGCTCGCGGCCGAGACCCAGGGCCTCGACGTGACGCCGCTCGCGCTCGACGTGACCGACGCCGCCCAGCGGGAGGCCGCGGTGGCGCGCATCCTCGCGGACCACGGCCGCCTCGACGCCCTCGTCAACAACGCCGGCGTTGCGGTCGGCGGCCCCCTCGAGATGATCGACGAGGACGAGCTCCGCCGGGTCTTCGAGGTCAACGTCTTCGGCCTCTGGGCCCTGACCCGCGCGTGCCTCCCGGCGATGCGGGCGGCCGGCCGCGGCCGGGTCATCAACATCTCGTCGATGTCGGGCCGCCAGGCGCTGCCGCTCCTCGGCGTCTACGCGAGCAGCAAGTTCGCCGTCGAGGGGATGAGCGAGGCGTGGCGCCACGAGCTGCGCCCGCTCGGGATCGACGTCGTCCTGGTCGAGCCCGGCGCGTATCGCACCGACATCTTCGGCCGCAACCGCACGGTCGCCCGACGGAGCCTCGACGAGCCCGCCTACGTCCCGCTGGTCGAGCGCATCGACGCGCTCTTCTCGTCGACCGTCGATCGCACGGCGCGCGACCCGCGCGAGGTGTCGCGCCTGGTGACCCGGCTCCTCACCGCCCGCGCCCCCAAGCTGCGCTACGCGCTCGGGCCCGGGACGGCGGTCCGCAACGCCGCCCTGCGCCTGCTCCCGGGGCGGGCGATCGAGGCGATCATCGGGCGCGCGGTGCGGCCGCGGCGTGAACCCACCGGCCGCGGTTGAGGGTCAGGCGCGTTTGTGAGCAGAATCGGGGCCTCCACGAGCCCCGGAGCGAACATGAAGATCGTGCGTAACGCCGCCTTGACCCTCACCGTCGTCGGCCTCCTCGCAGGCTGCGGCAAGAAGGAGGAGGCCCCGGCGCCCCCGGCCCCGGCCGAGACCCAGCCCGCCGCCGACGAGGCGAAGCCGGCCGACGAGGCCAAGCCCGCCGACGAGGCCCCGGCTGACGAGGCCAAGCCGGCTGACGAGGCGAAGCCTGCCGACGAGGCCCCGGTCGACGAGGCCAAGCCCGCCGACGAGGCCCCGGCCGACGAGGCCCCCGCCGACGTGAAGGCCCCCGAGGGCTTCGCCAAGTACGCCAACGAGGATGGCCGCTTCAACGTCATGGCGCCCGGCAGCCCGAAGGTCGACCAGACCACCGCCGAGAGCGTCCTCGGCCCGGTCGTCTACCAGAACGTCATGTTCACGCTCCCCGACGGCGCGCTGATGGTGGCGTGGGGCGACATGCCCATCGAGTCCGCCGACGCCGACACCCAGAAGTCGATGTTCGACGGCGGGCGTGACGGGATGCTCAAGAGCGTCAAGGGCACCCTCGTCGAGGAGAAGGAGATCACCCTCGACGGCCGCCCGGGCCGCGAGTGGACGATCGAGGTCCCCGGGCCGCCGCAGATTGGCAAGATCATCAACCACGTGCGGACCTTCCTCGACGGCAAGCGCAACTACATCATCCAGGCGATGCACGTCTCCGGCGCGTCCGCGGACCGCTCGCTGTTCTTCCTCGACTCCTTCACGTTCACCGAGAAGAAGGCCGAGTAGCCCCCGGGTCCGGCGGCGTCGCCGCGGCCTCGCCGAGGCGCGCCGCCAGCCCCTCCCGGGTCAGCCCGAACCCCTCGAGGGCGTAGTGATGCTCCGACGGCCGCGCCGGCCGCAGGGTGTCCAACCTCGCCGCGAGGCGCGCGTCGGGTCGACCCAGCCCGAGCCGGTCGAAGGTCCGTCGGACCTCGCCCGCCGGGTCCGCGCGGAGCGCGCGGTAGTCGATGACGACGAGCTCCTCGGGGCCGAGCGCCGCGGCGTTCTCGAGCCCCGCTCGGTAGGTGCGCTCGGAGTCGCGGAGCACCGTCTCGACCTGCGCGGGCGTCATCTCGTCGAAGCCGGGGATGCGTCGCCGCCAGATGGCGCGGACGAGGCTCAGCCGTGACGGGATGGCCTCGAGCGGGTCGCGGTGGAGGTGCACGAAGCGCGCCCCCGGGAACGCCTCGCGGAGCGCGGCGACCTTGTAGGTGAAGGCCGGGTTCTTCGCCAGCATCCACGGCGGCGGCGCGCCGGCCCGCGCCTCGCGGTGGGCGGCCTTGGTGAGCACCGCCCGGTAGTAGCCGAGCGCCGCGTCGCGCGCCGCCTCGGACCAGCGGTCGAAGTCGCGGAGGCCGTCGAGGGCCGCGCTGGCGGCCGCCCGCGGGGTGTCGTTGGCCGCCATGTGCGAGGCAAAGAGCCCCCACAGGACGAACTCGTCCTCCTCGATCTCGGCGAAGCGGAGCCGGTGGATGTCGTCGAGGGGCGAGAAGAGG
>SBGO01000252.1 GCA_006226565.1 Deltaproteobacteria bacterium
CGCGCTGCTCGTCGCGCTGGCGGTGGCGGTCGCCGGGGCCGACCGGCGCCGGGACCTGACGCCGCGCTGGGACCGCGCGGCGTTCCTGGGCTTCGTCCTCCTGGGCGCCCTGCCCGTCGCCTACGTCATCGCGACGCCGTTGGCGCGCCTCGACCGCTTCGGCGTCGGGTGGCTGGAGGCCCACGTCAACTGGGTCGCCGCGCTGTCGATCGGCGTCAGCCTGGCGTTCCAGCTCGCCTTCGAGCGCGCGCGCCCCACCGTGCCGGCTCCCGCCCGGCGTTGGGCGTGGCTGACGATCTGGCTCGCCCTCGTCGTCGTCGTCGTCGTCACCGGCGTCCTCAAGGTCACCTGGGGCCGGGTCCGCTTCTCCGAGCTCGACGCCGCGGCGACCGCCTTCACGCCATGGTTCATGCCCCAGGGCGCGACCGGACACGTCTCGTTCCCGTCGGGGCACACCGCCTGGGCGTGGATGGCGCTGCCGCTCCTGGCGCTGGTCGCCGACCGCGCCCGGCGGACCCGGGCCTGGGTCGCCGCCGCCGTCGTCGCCTACGGCCTGGCGGTCGCCGTCGGGCGGGTCCGCTACGGGGCGCACTACGCCTCGGACGTCACCTTCTCGACCGGCGTGGCGGTGTTCGCGCTGGCGGTCATCGACCGCAGCCTGCGGCGCCGCGCTCAGTCGCCGCGGGCGAAGCCGACGAGCGCCGCGACGAGCGAGGCGAGATCGGCGTCGGCGTCGACGAGCTCGAGCGGGAAGCCGACCACCACGGACTGACCGAAGACGCCGGCGGCGGCGGGCTTGCCGTTGCCGTAGACGAGCGCGACCTCGCCCCCCGCGGCGGCGGTGAGGGCGTCGGGGAAGTCCTCGGGGTAGGCGGCGCCCGCGCCCGCGTAGCCGAACGGGCCGAGCCCCGCGAGCTCGCCCGTCCCGCTGACCGTGTAGGAGTTGCTGTCGTCGGCGCTGTACTTCGCGCCGAGGTCGGCGAGGAACGCGACCCCGTGCCCCTGCGCGCCGAGGTCCCAGCCGACCTCGCTGCCGCTGACGACGAGCGCGCCGCCGCCGGCCAGATAGGCGTCGACGGCGGCCTGCTCGGCGAGGGTGAAGGTGTGGTCGCTCGTCGACTCGTCGCCGAGGAGCCAGACGACCGTCGCGTAGCCGGCGAGCGCGACGCCGTCCTCGGTGACGGCCTCGTTCGAGGCGTAGGCGGCCCCGTCGACGGCCGCTCCGACCCGGGCCGAGAATTCGTGGCGGAGGCCGACGAAGGAGCCGCCGAGGACGCGGTCGAAGCCGTCGACGACCAGCACGTCCGCCGCGCCGCCGACGAAGGCCGCGTCCGAGGGGAGCGCGTCCGACGCCGCGACCCCGACCGTCCGCGGGACGACGCGGACGCGGACGCCGGTCGAGGACGCGAAGCTCGCGGTGCTCGCGCCGGGCCCGGCCGAGGCGACGATCTGCCAGGCGGCGCCTGGCTCCGCGGCCTCCACGTCGAAGCCGACGACGTCGTCGTCGTGGGGCGCGAGCCAGCGGACCGTGACGGTGCCGCCCGCGCGCGTCGCGGAGCGGAGCTCGACCCGCGGCCCGCGGCGGGAGTGGGCGGCGCCCCAGCGCAGCACCTCCGCGCAGGCCATCTCATAGCGCATGGCGTCGGAGTGGCTCGTGTCGGCGAGCCAGATGACGGCGTCGCGGTCGCGGAGGTTGGCGAAGGTCGGGGCGGTCGCCGCCGAGAGGGTCGTGGCGAGGCTCTGGTTGTTGGCCTTCGTGCCGCCGGTCTGGGTGTAGTCCGAGCGCAGGGTCCCGCCGCCCTGGACGTAGGCCTTGTACTGGTCGAGGCGGGCGTAGAGGCCGTCGAAGAGCGCCGCGAGGGTGACGTCGCCGCCCTCGGTGACGGCGTCGAGGTTCTCGGCGACCGCCTGGTAGCCGCCGGAGTGCTCGGTGAGGAGCAGGTCCCCGGCGATCGGCGCGGCGATCCAGCCGTCGCGGTAGAGGACGCCGACGACGTCGGCGACGAGCGCCTCGAGGCCGCCCGGGTCCATGAGCTTGCCGAAGTCGCCGCTCGAGGCGTCGTAGGGCCCCTGGGGCGCGACGAAGACGGCGTTGACGCCGCTGAGATAGAGCTGCTCGCGGTAGCCCTGGGTGGCGACGACGTCGTCGACGACGGCGCCGAAGCCGTGGAAGTGGACGACGAGGTCGGTCACGCCGCGGTCGCGGAAGTCCGCCGGGACGAAGAGCAGCACCGACGGGTCGCTCCAGGCGCCGCCCGGCGCGGGATAGGGCGCGGTCGGGAACGGCAGCGTGACCCCGTGGCCGTACAGCACGCCCTGGGACGAGGACAGCGGCTGCCAGGTCGCCGCGGGGATGGACGGATCGCCGGCGAGCGCCCACACCGGGACGTCGAAGGCGCCGCCGTCCCAGGCGAGGTGCAGATCGCCGCGCACGGTCTGGGGCGTGGTGGCGCCATCCCAGCGGACGGTGACGGCGAGGGTGCCGCCGGCGGCCACCTGCCCCGACGGAGCGTCGAGGTGGAGCGCGCCGGGCCCCGTGAGGCTGACGCTGACGGCGCCGGCGAGGCCGGCGTTGGTGAAGAGGGCGGTGCCCTCGGTCGCGCCACCGCCAGCGGCGACCCACGGCAGGGCGAGCGCGGCCGGACCGCTCAGAGCCGGGCCGCTCGGGGGCGAGGTGTCCACCGGGCCCGTGTCGGCCGGGCTGGTATCGACGGGGGTGACGGTGTCGGCGGGCGAGACGGTGTCGGCGGGCGAGACGGTGTCGGCGGGCGCGAGCGTGTCGGACGGCGTGAGCGTGTCGGACGGCGTGAGCGTGTCCGCCACGACGTCGCCATCGGCCGGCGCGCCGGCGAGGACGTCGGCGGTGTGGCTCGCGGACAGCGCGCGGACCGCGGGGGCGTCGTCCCCGCACGCGGCGACCATCATCAAGACCATCACCGCGGGCAGGATCCGAGAGGGGGTCATGACCGAGGAGAATCCAGGATTCTCGGGCTCCTGGCAAACGCGGAGACCCGCGTCCGGCGCGAGTGCGCATTTTTTTTCGCACGCAAGGGTGAATTTTTTTGCGCGGTAGTGCGTAATGAGGGGGCGACGCTGCCCTCGAAAGGGGGCCCCGGCGTCGAAAGGGAAAAGGACCACACCAGCGGAGGACCGAGTCATGATGAAGAAGCTCTTCTCGATGTTGGCCCGAGCGTTCTCCGCCGGTGGCGCGGCCTTCGCCGCGGGGGCTCCGGTCGGCGCCGCCGCGACCTCCTGCTGGGCGCGGCAGCAGCCCGCCCTGGTGCCGGTGCCGCGCGCGCAGCGCCCGCGCGTCGCCCCGATGACCGGCCCGCACGCCCTCGGGATCTAGCGACCGTCGCGCACGCGAAGACGACGAGGCGAGGTCGGGGGAGCGCCCCTGACCTCGCCTTTTTGCGTTCTGGGACCGAGCGAGCGCGATGCGACGGGGCGAGGTGAGGGGTTGGGCCCCACCTCGCCCATCTCGCGCGATCAGTTCACCGTCGAGACCGTGACCGTGTAGGTCGTGTTGCCGCTGCCGGTCCCGTTGTCGACGATGATGAAGTAGGTCTCGCCGGCCCGCAGGGAGACGTCGAGGGTCTCGGTGCCGCCGCTGCCGAAGGCGTCCGCGGCGCCGACGCACTGGGTCGCGAAGTCCGCGCAGTCGGCCGTCACGACGAGCTCGGCGTCGAAGCCGCTCGCGGCGACGGTGACCCGGTAGGTGGCGTCGCTCACCGGCGTGAAGCTCCACACCTCGTCCTGCCGGTCGGTGTTGAAGCCCGCCGTGGCGCCACCGCAGTCGGTCGCCTCGTAGTCGTAGACGCTGCCCTGGAACTTCAGGTTGCCGGCGGACCCGACGCCGAGGGTCAGCGGCTGGGCGGTCGCGCAGCTGTTGCCGGTGCCGGCGGTGAGGACGCAGCTCCCGAGCACCTCGTTGCAGATCTGGGTGGCCGCGTCACAGGTCCCGCAGCTCCCGCCGCAGCCGTCGTCGCCACAGGTCGCCAGGCCGCAGGACGGGACGCACTGCGAAACGTCGAGCTGGTAGGCCCCCGAGGCCGAGACCGCGCCGCCGTCGACCACGATGTAGGTGGTCACGCCGCTCGTGAGCGGGACGTGGACCTCCGCGGGCGTCCCGGCCGAGGCCACCACCGCCGCCTCACAGCTGGCCGTGGGCGACCCGCAGTCGCTCAGGACGTAGGCGCTGGCGTCGAAGTCCGTCGACAGCGAGACCGTGTAGGGAGCGGTCGCCCCCGGGTTCAGCGCGTACACCACGTCCGGCGACGGGTCGCCGACGCTGACGCCGCAGGCGCCTCCGTCGAGGGCGTAGTCATGGGCGAAGAGCACGGTGCTGCCGGTGTCCGTGTACGGCATCGTGTCGACCTGGATGGCGTTGCCGCAGCTGTCGCCGAGCAGGATGGCGCAGACGCCGCTCTCGCAGCCCCAGCCGGGGTCGCAGGTGCCGCAGCTGCCGCCGCAGCCGTCGTCGCCGCAGTTCCGGCCGGAGCAGTCGGGGATACAGGTCACGCAGGTCCCGGCGTCGCAGAGGAGGCCGCCGGTGCACGTCCCGCAGCTCCCGCCGCAGCCGTCGTCACCGCACTCGAGCCCGTCGCAGGACGGCAGGCAGTCGACCGCGACGTCGAGGGTGTAGGCGGCCGTGCCGGCGCTGCCGCTGTCGACGACGATGGCGTACTCGACGCCGGACTCGAGGGCCACGATCAGCGACTCGTCGCCGGTCGTCGCGCCGGCGGCCGCGCAGGACGCCGTGTCGCACTCGCCGAGGACGTAGAGCGTCGGGTCGAAGTCCGTCGAGGCCACCGAGACCGCGTAGGTGCCGCTGGCCGCCGGGGTGAAGGACCAGACCTGGTCGAGGCCGGTGCCGAGCGCGCCCGCCACGCCCGGGCACGCGCCCGCCGCGACCGCGAGATCGTCCGCCGCGGCCCCGAGGTC
>SBGO01000253.1 GCA_006226565.1 Deltaproteobacteria bacterium
CGTGCGAGGTCGACGAGGGCTGCCTCGTGGCGAGCGACTGCGTGACCGGGCTCTGCGGCGAGGACGGCCTCTGCGACCCGGCCCCGACCTGTGAGGACGGGGTCATGAACGGCGACGAGACCGACGTCGACTGCGGCGGCGCCACCTGCGACGCCTGCGAGGTCGGCGAGGGCTGCCTGGAGGCGAGCGACTGCGTGACCGAGGTCTGCGGCGAGGACGGCCTCTGCGAGGAGGCGCCCCCGACCTGCGACGACGGGGTCATGAACGGCGACGAGACCGACGTCGACTGCGGCGGCGACACCTGTGACCCGTGCGAGGTCGGCGAGGGCTGCCTGGTCGCGAGCGACTGCGTGTCCGAGATCTGCAACGAGGACGGCCTCTGCGCCGAGGACGACGATCCCGACGGCGACGGCCTCACCACCGCCGAGGAGGAGGTGATCGGCACCGATCCCCACGACCCCGACACCGACGGTGACGGCATCAACGACGGCGACGAGATCGCCGGCGGCGATCCGAAGGCCTACGACGAGGGCGAGGACACCGACCCGCTCGACGCCGACACCGACGACGACGGCCTCAACGACGGCGACGAGCGCGACGGCAAGGGGCGCGCCGAGGGCGTGACCGGGCTCGATCCGCTCGACCCCGACACCGACGGCGACGGGCTGCCCGACGGCCTCGAGCTCGGCGTCACCGAGCCCATCCCGGGCGGCATCAGCGACGGTGACGGCGTGCCCTTCCTCGGCACCGACCCGGAGATCTTCGTGCCGGACGCCGATCCCGCCACGACCACCGATCCGACCGACGACGACACCGACGACGACGGCCTCATCGACGGCAACGAGGACGCCGACCACGACGGCGCGGTCAGCAACACCCTCGGTGGCACCGGCACGGCGGGCGAGGGCGAGACCGATCCCAACGACCCCGACACCGACAACGACGGGCTCTTCGATGGCCTCGAGCTCGGCCTGACGGCGCCGCAGGGCAACGACACCGACCCGAACGTCTTCGTCGCCGACGGCGATCCGACCACGACCACCGATCCGCTCGACGCCGACACCGACGACGGCAGCGTCGACGACGGCGTGGAGGACACCGACCACGACGGCGTCGTGGACGACGGCGAGCGCGACCCCAACGTCGGCCTCGACGACATCCCGGTGGAGGACATCCTCCTCGAGGGCGGCGGCGGCTGCCAGGCGGGCGGCAACGGGGCCCCGTGGGCGCTCGCGCTCGGGCTCCTCGCGCTCCTCGCCGTCCTGCGGCGGCGCCGCGAGCAGGCGTAGACGCAGCGGGTGAGCGGGTCTCCTCGGCCCGCTCGCCCCTCGCGCTCATGGGCGGGCGGCCCCCTCTCGGGCCGCCCGCCCATTTTTTTTTGCGATCTTTCCTAAAGTTCCCCGCTCGGGCGCCCGACGTTTCCGGTGCCGTCGGCGGGGCGCATTCCCGTGGCGGTGGCTGCCCGTCGCACGGCGGACCGAATCCGTGGGGGATGACAGATCGCAAGGGGGGGCGCTGTCGAAGGCGCAGCAACGCCGCGTGCCCGGGGGGGCCGTGGACGCTCGATGGCGGGTCTCGGGGGGGCCGAGACCCGCCATCACTTCATGCGTTCAGCAGCAGCGCGTGGAGCGCGCGGACGGCCTCGCCCACCGCGGGGGTCGGCAGCACGAAGGTGAGCTCGAGGGGCCCGAGGACGACGCGGTGGTCGGCGCCGGCCAGCTCGTTCACCACGGCGGTCGCTTGCTTCACGATCTGCGGGCTCTCACCGAGGCCCGGGCCGACGGCGGTCACGGTGCCGCGGTCGGCGCGCACGGCGACGTCCTCGCCGAAGCGCGCGGAGAGGCGCTCACGGAGCGTCCCGAGGCGGTGGGCGTCGTCGACGGGGATGAGGGCGTGGAGCGGCTCGGCGCCTCCGCCGAGGAGCGCGTGGGGCATGGCGCCGACGTGCTCGAGGATGTCGACCAGCGCGGCGGCGTCGTGGCCGGGGCCGACCGTGGTCTCGAGCACCATGTTGCGGTGGGCGATGGCGGACACGGGGCGCGGGGCGACCGCCGGGTTCTGGCGGACGACCGTGCCGGAGTCGTCGCGCGGGCCGAAGGTCGACTTGGCGAAGATGGCGACGCCCTTGTGTGAGGCGTACTCGACGCAGTCCTGGTTGAGGACGCGGGCGCCGCTCCGGGCGAGGGCGATCATCTCCTCGTGGGAGAGCTCGTCGAGGCGGCTCGCGTCGCTGACGATGCGCGGGTCGGCGGTGTAGACGCCGTCGACGTCGCTGCAGATCTCGCACCACTCGGCGTTCAGCGCCGCCGCCAGCGCCACCGCCGAGGTGTCGGTGCCGCCGCGGCCGAGGGTGGTGATCTCGCGCGCGTAGCTCACGCCCTGGTAGCCGGCGACGACGACGATCTTGCCGTCGTCGAGCTCGTCGAGGAGGCGGTAGGGGCGGACCTCGACGATGCGGGCGCGGTTGTGGCGGGTGTTGGTGATGATCCCCGACTGCGAGCCGGTGAAGGAGATGGCGCGGTGTCCGAGGTCCTCGAGGGCGATGGCGAGGAGCGCCGTGGAGATCCGCTCGCCCACGCTCATCAGCATGTCGAGCTCGCGCGGGGCGGGGTTGGCGCTCAGCGACTTGGCCTGCGCCAGGAGGCCGTCGGTGGTCTTGCCCATGGCGCTCACCACCGCGACGACGCGGTAGCCCTGCTCCACGGTGGCGGCGATCCGCTCGGCGACCGCGCGGACCTTCTCGATGGTGGCGAGCGAGCTACCGCCGTACTTCTGGACGACGATCGGGCGCTGGGTGTCGGTCATGATCGGCTCCTGAGCGGGTCCGCGCATCCTACACCAACGGTCGACGACCGGAAGCGCGTCCCGCGATCCCGACCATCGACGCATGCCCGGAGGGGCGAGCGCGTTCGCGCCTAGGCGGCCAGGATGCGGGCGGTTTGGAGCCTTGCGGTGGCCGGTCGGTTGTGATTGAACCTCTGCTCTTACCGTTCATCCGACAGGGGGAAGCATGAGAGTCGCGTTGCCAACCAGCCGGGCCACGGAGGTCGAGACGCCGCTCCTCGCCATCCCGGTGTTTTCGGGCGACGACGGGCGTGGCGCCGACTTCGACGCGGCGAACGCCGCGACGGGCGGGCTGCTCGCGCGCATCGCGGACGAAGAGGGCTTCAAGGCCGAGCCGGGCAAGAGCCTGCTCGTCCACGCCGCCGGTGGGGCCGCGCAGCGCTACCTGCTGCTCGGCGCCGGGTCGCGGGCGGAGCTGACCGCCAAGGAGCTGCGCGGGCTGGCCGCGACGGCCTGCGACGAGGCGAACGGTCGTCACCTGACCGGCTGCGCGCTGGTCGTGCCCGAGGGGCTCGCCGCCGAGGCCGCGGTCCACTTCGCGACCCTCGGTGCGGTGCTCGCGAGCTACCGCTACCACAAGTACCTGACCCGGGACGTCGAGCCGACCACCTGCGAAGAGCTGCTCGTGGTGGTGCCGGGGGCCGACGTCGCCGCCCTCGAGGCCGCCGTCACGCGCGCGGCGCGGGCGGGCGAGGCGGTGAACCTGGCGCGCGACCTCGTCAACGGCCCGCCGCGGGAGATCACCCCGACGCGGCTCGCGGCCGTGGCCGAGGAGATCGCCGAGGCCGAGGGCCTGGAGCTGCGCATCTTCGACGAGTCGGCCATCGCCGAGCAGAAGATGAACCTGCTCGCCGCCGTCGGCGCGGGCAGCGACGAGCCGCCGCGCTTCATCCACATGACCTACCGCCCCGCGGGCGCCGACGAGCACACGCCGTCGGTCGCGCTGGTCGGCAAGGGCATCACCTTCGACGCCGGCGGCTACAACATCAAGCCGACCGGCTCGATGGAGGACATGAAGATGGACATGGCCGGCGCGGCGGCCGTGCTCGGGGCGATGAAGGCGGTGGCCGCCTACGCGCCGAGCTACGTCGTGCACGGCATCGTCCCGACCTGCGAGAACCTCGTGAGCGGGGGCGCCTACAAGCCGGGCGACGTCTTCTGCGCGAAGAACGGCAAGTCGGTCGAGATCATGAACACCGACGCCGAGGGGCGCCTGGTGCTCGCCGACGCGCTCAGCTACGCCTCGAGCGAGCTGAAGGCCGACCGCATCATCGACCTCGCGACCCTCACCGGGGCGTGCATGGTCGCGCTCGGGCCGCACACCGCGGGGCTGATGGGCAACGACGACGCGTTCCGCCAGAAGGTCGCGGACGCCGCCGACCGGGCGGGCGAGGACGTGTGGCCGCTGCCCCTGACGAAGAAGCTCAAGGGCATGCTCAAGAGCCCCATCGCCGACATGAAGAACATCGGCGAGCGCTGGGGCGGCGCGCTCACGGCGGGGATCTTCCTGTCGGAGTTCGTCGGCGAGCAGACCTGGGCGCACCTCGACATCGCGGGTCCGGCGTACACTGAGAAACCCGAGCCGTCGGTGGCCAAGGGCGGCACCGGCTTCGGCGTGCTCACCCTGCTCGAACTGCTCGACGGCGAGGTCTGATATGGCTGGCAGTGTCAACAAGGCGATCATCATCGGGAACCTCGGGGCGGACCCCGAGGTGCGCTCCACCCCGAGCGGCCAGACGGTCGCGACGCTCTCGATCGCGACGAGCGAGAGCTTCAACACCAAGGACGGCCAGCGGCAGGAGCGCACCGAGTGGCACCGCGTGGTGCTCTGGGGGCGGCTCGCCGAGCTCGCCCAGCGGTTCCTCCAGAAGGGGCGCAAGGTCTACATCGAGGGGCGGATCCAGACCCGGTCCTGGGATGACCAGCAGACCGGCCAGAAGCGCTACTCGACCGAGATCGTCGCCCGCGAGATGACCTTCCTCGACAGCGGTCAGGGCGGCGGCCCGGGCGGCGGCGGCGGTGGCGGCAGCTACAGCGGCGGCGGCGGTGGCGGCAGCTACGGCGGCGGCGGCGGCGGCGGCAGCTACGGCGGCGGCGG
>SBGO01000680.1 GCA_006226565.1 Deltaproteobacteria bacterium
GACCGGCGGGGGCCAGGGCGGCGCGCCGGGGCCGTCGGGGCAGGCGAGCGGCGCCGGGACCGGGGCCGACGGGGCCAGCGCGGACGTCCACGCGGAGTAGATCTGAGGCGGGGGCCGGGGGGGGACCCGGCCTCCGTCGAGAGGCGGTGCATTTTCTCGCGAGTTTGCCGGAACGGTTCGGGCCGTAGCCGGCAAAGGACTCGTGATGTCGAAGGCCCGTCCCGTCGTGCCGGGGGCCATCGTGGTGCTGACGCGTCGGTGCTACGAGCGGCGCTTCTTCCTGCGGCCCGATTCGGAGATCACGCCGGCGCTGGAGTACGCGCTGGCGGTGGCGTTGGGGCGGTACGCCATGAAGCTGGTGGGTGTGGTCTTCATGTCGGACCACTACCACATCGTGTTGTGGGACCCGTCGGGGCGCTACCCCGACTTCGCGCGGTACCTGAACAGCGTCGTCGCGCGGATGGTGAACCACCGGCGCGGTCGGTGGGACCGGCTGTGGGATGGGCGGCAGGTGCACGTGGAGTATCTGCTGACGGCGGAGGCGGTCGAGCGGAAGCTGGTCTACGTGCTGTGCAATCCGGTGGCGGCTGGGTTGGTGGAGCGTGGCCGTGAGTGGCCCGGCGTTCGCAGCACGCCGCAGGTGTACGTGACGGGAGCGAGGAAGGTCCGGCGCCCGGCGTGGTTCTTCGACGCCGATGGCGACATGCCGGAGGAGGCGGAGCTCGCGTTCGTGGTGCCGCCGACGCACGCCGACATGACGCCGCAGGCGTTCGCGGCGCTCATCGCGGAGCGGGTCGCGGAGGCCGAGGCGGCGATGCGTGCGGCGCAGGCCGAGGCGGGGCGCGGGTTCCTGGGGGCGCGAGGCGTCCTCCGGCAGCGGTGGTGGGACCGGGCGCGGTCGTCGGAGGAGCGGCGGGTGCCGGTGCCCGTCGCGTCGGGCGGGGGGCCGCGCCATCGGGAAGCGGTGGCGGCGCTGCGGCTGTTCCGGTCCGAGTATGCCGCGGCGCTGTGCGCGTGGCGGGACGGCGCTCGGGGGACGCGGTTTCCACCGGGGACGTGGAAGATGCAGCGTGTCCATCGTGCGCGGACGCATCCACCGCCCGGCTATCTGACGGTGCTGGCCGGCTTCCGGCCCCCACCGGCGGACGTCAGCGCGGCCTGAGCCGGCGACCTGCGGGGTCGCGTCGCAGCGGTGTGCCCGCAGCGCGGTTTTCGCCCCCGCGCCGCCGACTCATCCCCTCGAATCCGCGCTGAGAGACGTCTCAGAGCCCCGGCTCGACCCCTTCCAGCCAGCCCAAACGCCGCCAGCCGAGCCCCACCACCTCCCCCAAAAACCTTACCCTCGGTCTGCGCGAGGAGGCTTGGGGAGGGGCGAAGCTCACCCTCGGTGGGGGCTTGGGGGGAGGGTCAGCGGAGCCAGAGGTCGGTCAGGCCCTGGCCCGTGGGGTAGCCGCCCGTGCCGTAGCCGCAGGGGTGGGCGCCGCTGAAGTTGAAGGTGTCGTTCTGGTGCAGCAGGATCCAGCCGACGCTGCTGCCGCAGGTGTGCGACCCGATCGCCAGCGCGTCGCAGTTCACCGTCTTCTCGCTGGTCGTGATCATCGACCCGCCGGTCACCTCGGCGTAGGTCTTCGAACATTCCACCGAGCTCGCGTTCGTCCGCCAATAATGCGTCGTGAAGAGCGGGCTCGCGTCGCGCACGTAGAAGCGCGTCCCGACCGGCCCCAGGCGATACAGGTCCGTGCTCACCGCCCGCAGCGCATCCAGCGTCGCCTCGGTCAGGATGTAGCCGTCCGGAAGACTGTCGGAGCGCAGCATCGTGTTCGTGTTCGACAACCACAGCCCCCGCGCGACCCGCGTCCACCCGCCGTCGTCCGCCGTCATGTCGCACGTCACGACCAGCGGCGCCACCGGCCCCGCGTCACCGTCCGGGTCGATCCGGTACACGCCGTCGCTCGTCGCCGCCTCCTGCCCGCCCGTCGGGTGCAGGTAGGCGTCGCACGACTCCGCCACCGTCCCATCGGACCACCGCCCCGGATCCGCCGCCGTCAGCGCCCCCTGCACCACGACGTGCGGCAGCCCGCAGACCACCGGACCGAGCAGCGTCTGCTCCGTGCTGTTGTAGAGCACCGTGGCCCCCCCGCCGCGGTTGGCGAAACCCAACGTGCGCGAGAGCGGGATCGGGTCGAAGATCCCCGTGTTCTGGTTGCCGCTGAAGTTGAGGTTCGGCAGGTCCGTCGCCCCCGTGTCGAGGAAGCCGCTGCTCGTCCACGTCCCGACGCCGCCGCCGCTGAGCCAGCCCGGCTCGTTGTCCAGCGCCCCCCCGGAGGTCGGCTCGGGCCCGGCGAAGAAGTTCAGCCAGAACCAATCCGCCGTCTGCGTGGCCACGAAGTCCTCGGCGATCGCCACCCGCGCGAACGAGTCGATGGCGAACGGCTCCCACCCCGCGGGACACCCCGCCGCGATCTCGGTCCAGTTGGCGTTCGCCGACGCGCCCAGGATGAGCGCCGTCCCCGACGGCATGTCGCAGTAGACCAGCGCCACCCCGCTCGGCCCGTCGATCCAGTACTCGCCGCTCACCGACGTCGGATCGCCCGCGTAGATGTCCGCGCAGCTCGCCGCCGCGTGCGCCACGTCCTGCCCCAGGTTCGGCGCACCCGCGTAGTACAGCGCATCGAACGTCTCCGGCGTATCCAGCCCCGTGTAGGCCGTGTAGACACCGTCGTTCGGCGCCGCCCCGTCGATGGGATGGCTCGTGCACACCCGCACGCCCGCCGCCCCCGTGACGCCCACGTCCCAGACGACATAGGGCCACGCCGTGCCGGCCGGCGTCTGCCCCCCCGTGAGCGTCCGCGGGGACGCCGTCGCGGTGGTCGTGACCGCGCAATCGGCCGCCGTGTCCGCCAGGCCGAGTAGCACGTTCCAGTAGCTCTTGTTGAAGCCGAGCAGCTCGTTCCCGCGATAGACCGCCGCCCCGAAGAGCGGCGCCGTCCCCGTCGACGTGACGCCCGCCCCCTCCGCGAGGTTGCCCGGGCCCGCCCCAGGATCGACCGAGGCCGTGCCGTTCGAGCACGTCACCACGACGGGGTCGCGATAGAGCCGCGTCTCGCCGCCGACGCTGAGGTCGCCGGTGCACGCGAGGCCGAGGACGACGGTGCGACCGCGCGAGCCGTCCGGCGTGTGGAGCAGGCGGATCTCGGCCCCCCCCTCGTCGACGCAATCGAGCTTGGCCGAGCAGAAGATGTCCTCGAAGGCGATGGCGATGTCGAAGAAGCCCTGGTTCGCGGCCCGCGCGATGGTCAGGTCGAAGTCCACCGCCACGTCGCTGTTCGGCACACAGTCGACCGAGCGCGTCAGCGTGCCCGGGTTCCGGTAGCTCCCGGGGTCGATGAGCGTCGACCCGCCCGCGCCCGCGTAGAGCCCGGTCAGCGTCAGCGACACCGTGTTCGGGTTCTCCCCGTCCGCGCCGTCACAGGTCCCGACATAGCTGAGCGATCCGTCGCCGCTGCCGTAGCCGAGCGAGTCGAGCGACCGCGAGAACACGACCTGCCCCGACTGGTTGGCGACCTCGAGGTCGAAGGTCGCGTTCGTGATCCCCGGATAGCTCAGGGGCGCCACCGACAGCGCGAGCCGCCCGCCCCCCGGCGCCGCCGACGGCCCCTGGAGACAGGCCCCGAGGTGCAGGGCGAGAGAGACGGCGATCGTGCGTCGCAACATACGGCCCCTGGAGAGATGCTAGATGAGCGGGCGAACACCCAGGTCGAATCCTATTGCACGGCCGCATGGCCGGGCAATTCTCATCGCACCGGGCGCGTGTTTTACACCGCAGAGGGGCGCCCCCGTCGCGACTCGAGGCGGTCATCGGCCCGCGGCGAGACGATGTCCCGGGCGCGGCGAACGCGCCCCCGCCGGGCTCAGTTCGAGAGCACCAGCATCATGATGACGCCGCGCCCGCCGCTCCACGGCTGGAGCGCCTTGCCGAGCACGGTCCCCGGCACGTCCTTGGCCGACCGCATGGCGTGCCCCGGCGTCGCCGACGAGACCAGCAGGTCGCCCGGGGCGATGGCGCCGTAGGCCGCGTCGACCTTGACCTTCACGAAGCCCGCCAGGGCGACCGGGCTGCGGCCCTCCTCGGGCCCCATCGCGAACGCCACGGTGTCGGACACGACGCCCAGCACGGTCGGGTCGTAGGCGCGAGACGCGCGCGCGAACTTCGCCTCGCGATAATCCAGGCTCATCCCCTCGACGACCACCACCTCGCCCACGGCGATGGGGCCGGTCACCGGGACGCGCTCGGCCAGGTCGGAGTACGAGGGGGTCAGGGTGTTCGCGGTGAAGGTGCCCGAGTTCGAGACGTTGCCGTCGCCGCCGATGCGCATCCCGAGCCAGTCCGGGCCGCAGCACGTCAGCCCGCTGCCGATGTAGATGGCCTCGACGCTGCTCCCGGTGCCCTGGCTCGTGATGAAGAGGGTCTGGTTGTTGGTGTTCGTGGCGTCGGCCGCGGCGCGCATGCAGAAGCCGCGGCCGGTCGCGTTCCCCTGGCTCCAGCCGCTCGGGATGGAGCCGCTGCCGCAGGCCCCGAAGGAGACCCGGCCCCCGTGGCCGAAGTCGACGCCGCTCGAGCCGAGCGTCAGGGTCCCGGTCATCGTCCCGCCGCTCGTCGGCAGGTACGCGTTGGCGAGCTTGGCCGGGGTCACGGCGCCGGTGGCCAGGCTCATCGCCGCGTAGGTCCCGGTGACCGCCCCGCCGAAGGAGGTCGTCGTCGTCAGGTCGTCCGAGGCGGCGCGGTCCCAGGCGGTCACGTCCTGGCAGACCACCGCGCCCGTGGCGCCGGCCCCGGTCGCCAGCGACGTCGCGGGGCAGCTCTGGTTGCTCGTGACGAAGTCGGCGCCCGAGTAGGTCGTGTTGGTGTCCTGGTCGACGGCGCAGAGGCGCGCACCGCCCGCGTCGACCCCGGTCAGCGCGGAGCCCGCGCCGCAGTCCTGCCCGCTGGTCATGAACTGCGCGCCCGAGTAGGTGGTGTTCGCGTCGGTCGCGCAGCTCACCGCGCCGGTCGCGCCGACGCCGGTGACGAGCTGGCCCGCGGGGCAGCTCTGGGTGCTCGGGACAAAGTCCGCGCCGTCGTAGGTCGTGTTGACGTCGGCGCCGCAGACGACGGCCCCGGCCGCGTCGAAGCCGCGCGCCACGAGCCCGGCGCCGCATGCCTGGTCGCTGGCGCCGAAGTCGCCCCCGTCGTAGGTCGTGTCGCCGTCCACGGCGCACACCAGGGCGCCGGCGGCGTCGAAGCCGGTCGCGACCTGGCCGGCGGGGCAGCCCTGGTCGCTGGTGGCGAAGTCGCCGCCGTCGTAGGTGGTGTCGTCGTCGGGCGCGCAGACGACGACGCCGTCCGCGTCGAAGCCGGTCGCGTGCTGCCCGGCGGGGCACGCCTGGCCGCTCCGGGCGAGGTCGGCCGCGGTGAGGCCGCCGACGGCCCGCGCGTCGCTCGCGTGGGCGCCGACCTGGGCGAAGACGACGCTGGCGAGGGGCATGCGCCCGATCTCGCCGTCGGGGGCGATGGCCACGCCGAGGGTGGCGGTGTCGAGGTCGGCGAAGTCCGCCGGGTCGAGCGGCGTGACGGCGCCGAGGTGGACCGTGAAGCGCCCGGCGTCGACCGTGACCGACTGCGTCTCGGTCCACAGCGCCGCGGCGCCCGGGTCGCCGGACTCGTAGAGCGTGAAGGTCATGTCGACGGCCTGGTCGACGGGGATCCCGAAGTCGTCGCGCAGCGTCCCCTGGACCGCCAGCCGGGTCGGGACGGCGGCCTGGGCGGCGCTCGCGGCGAGCAACAGGGCGAAGAGCGCGGTCGTGACGTGCTTGATCATCGGTCGCCTCCTCACTGACCCGTGACGGGGCCGAAGGTGCCGGTCGGGCCGTCGCCGCCGGTGGCGTCACCGGCGGCCGGGATGCCCACCGTCAGGTCGAGCAGGTAGCTCGTCGAGCTGAAGGTCGCGGCGCCGCCGGGCAGCGTCGCCGCGCTCTCGAGGACGGCGGTGGCGGGCAGCGCGTGGTCGAAGCCGTGGGCGCTGACGCCGTCGGTGTAGACGGTGGCGACTCCCGCCGGCGCGCCGTTGAGCGGGTGGTTGGTGCAGCGGCGCCCGCCGGCGTCGCTGAGCAGGACGTCCCACACGATGACCGGGTAGATGGACGCGGCGGGCGTCGACAGCCCGTCCCCGGGGAAGGGCCCATTGGACGCGGTCGCGGTCGTGGTCAGGGTGCACGCGCCGGCGGCGGCGAAGGCGTCGCGATCGAGGCCCAGGGCGACGTTCCAGTAGAGCTTGTTGGCCATGCTCTCCCAGCCCTGGAAGACCGAGGCGCCGAAGAGATAGCCGTCGGGGTTGGCGTTGGGCGCGACGCTCAGGTCGAGGCGCCCGGCCCCGGTCGGGACGACGACGGTGGTGTTGCCGCTGCCGACGCAGGTGATGCGCAGGTCGTCGAGGTAGAGGCGGGTCGTCGCGACGGTGTCGGGGTCGGCGGTGCAGGCGAGGCCGAGGACGGCGGTGGTCGCGCGGACGCCGCTCGGGTCGTGGAGGAGCTTGATGTCGTCCTCGGGCGCGGTGGTCGGGCCGCAGTCGAGCTTGGCCGAGCAGAAGATGTCGTCGAAGGTGACGGCGACGTCGAAGAAGCCCTGGTTCGCCGCGCGCGCGACGGTCAGGTCGAAGACCACGGGGACGTCCACGTTGGCCTGGCAGACGGCGGTGCGCGTGAGCGGCGGCGGGTGGACCCAGGTCGCGGGGTCGATGACGCCGGCCGCGTCGGACAGCTCGAGGAGCGTGACGGTCACGGCGTTGGGGTTGAGGTCGGCGTCGCACGGGCCGACGTAGCTGACCGAGCCGCCGCCGTCGCCGTAGGCGCTCGACAGGACCTCGCGCTCCCACACCGTCTCGGCGGCGCTGTTGGCGACGCGGATCTGGTAGCGCGCGTCGGTGACGCCGGGCAGGTCGAGGGGGGCGATGGTCAGCGCCAGCCCCGGGCCGTCGAAGCCGCGGGCGTCGGGAGCGGGCGCCTTGCAGGCGGCGAGCGCGAGGGTCGCTGCGACGAGGAGGGTGGGCAGGGGCGTGTTCATCGCGGCATCACCAGCATCAGGATGACCCCGAGGTCACCGTCGAGATCTTCGAGCGCCTTGCCGATGACCGTGCCGCGCACGAGCTCGGCGGCCGCCATGGCGCGGCCGGGCGTGTCCGAGGCGACGAGCAGGTCCCCCTTGGCGATGGGGCGCGTGCGGGCGTCGACCTTGACCTTCACGATGCCCTTGAGGGCCACCGGCTGACGATCCTTCTGCGGCCCCATCCCGAGGGCGACGGTGTCGGAGACGACGCCGACGACGGTCGGGTCGTAGGCGCGCGCGGCGCGGCGGAAGCGGGACTTCGCGAAGTCGTCGAGGTCGATGTGCTCGGCGACGACGACGTCGCCCGCCTCGAGGCGCTCGGCGATCGGCAGGTTCTCGGCCAGGTCCGAGGGGTAGAGCTGGCCGGCGTTCGCCGTGAGCGTGCCGGAGACGACGGCGGTGCCGCTGCCGCGGACCTCGAGGCCGCGCCAGGCGGTCGCGCTGTTCCCGGTGGCGCCGGTCCCCATGAACACGCGCTCGGTGGCGTCGCAGTCGTCGTGGGTGGTGAAGAAGAGCGTCTCGTCGTCGCCGACGGCGGGGTTGCTCGCCGGGGCGATGGAGATGCCGTCGCTCTGCGCGGTGGGCTGGGTGTAGCCCGTCGGCAGGGCGCCGCAGCTCCCGAAGGCGAGGTAGCCGGTGCGCCAGGGGCGGAGGCAGGTGCCGACGACGGTCCCGTTCACGGTCCCGCCGCTGCGCGGGAGGTAGGCGCGGTCGAGCTTGCTGGCCGTGACCTTGCCGGCCGGGATGGTGAGCGCGCTGTAGGTGCCGGTCACGTCCCCGGCGAAGGTCGTGGTCGTCGTCAGGTCGTTCGAGGCGTCGCGGTCCCAGGTGCTCACGTCCTGGCAGGTCAGCGTGCCGGTGGTGGAGACGCCGATGGCGACCTTGTTGGTCCCGCAGGTCTGGCTCGACAGCGCGAAGTCGGCCCCCGAGTAGGTGGTGTTGGTGTCCACGTCCGGGACGCAGGTCAGCGCGCCGGCGCTGGTCACGGCCCGGACCACCTGCCCGGCCGGGCAGCCCTGGCCGGAGAGCGCGAAGTTGGCGCCCGAGTAGGTGGTGTCCTGATCGGCGACGCAGACGAGCGCGCCGCCGGCGTCGACGCCGCGGACGAGCTGCCCGCCCGCGCAGGCCTGGCCCGAGGTCGCAAAGTTGGCGCCGGTGTAGGTCGTGTCGGCGTCGGCGACGCAGACGAGCGCGCCGCTCGCGTCCACCGCGCGGGCGAGCTGGCCGACGGCGCAGGCCTGGCCCGAGGTCGCGAAGTCGGCGCCGGTGTAGGTCGTGTCGGCGTCGGCGACGCAGAGCAGCGCGCCGCTGGCGTCCACGCCGCGCGAGACCTGGCCGGCGCCGCAGCTCTGGGCGGCCACCACGAAGTCGGCGCCGGAGTAGGTGTGGTCGGCATCCGCGGCGCAGACCGGGAGCCCGGCGGCGTCGACGCCCGTCATCGCCTGGCCGGCGGCGCACGCCTGGGCCGAGCGGGCGAAGGCGTCGGCGGTCCACCCCTCGAGGGTGTCGGAGCCGTCGGCGCGGGCGACCTGGAAGGCGAACGGCAGGCTCGCGACCGGGACGCGCCCGACGACGCCGTCGGGATCGATGGCGAGCTGCAGCGTGGCGCCGGGGAGGTCGGCGAGCACGCTCGCCGTCAGCGGCACGACGTCGCCGAGCTGGGTGACGAAGTGGCCGCCCGCGACCGGGACGGTGCTCGTCTCGGTCCAGACCGCCGCGGCGCCGACCCCGGGGCCGTCGAAGAGGGTGAAGACCATGAGGACGTCGCCCTCGTAGGGCGCGCCGCCGGGGGCGGCGATCTGGCCTTCGACGGTCAGGCGCTCCGGCACGGCGGCGTGCGCGGTGGCGCCCACGAGGAGCCCGAGCAGGGCCGCTGCGAGGGTTCGGGACATCGCTTGCCTCCTGCGCGTCATCGCGGCGCCACCATCATCATGATCACGCCGCGGCCGCGCTCGTGCCCCTGGAGCGCCTTGCCGAGTCCGGCGCCGGGCACGTCCTCGGTCGCGGCCATGGCGTGCCCCGGGGTGGCCGAGGCCACCAGCACGTCGCCGCGGCGGATCGGCCCGTAGCCGGCGTCGACCTTGACCTTGACGAGGCCCGCGAGGGCGACCGGCGCGCGCCCCGCGGGCGGGCCCATCGCCAGGGCGGCGGTGTCGCTGACGACGCCCACGACGGCCGGGTCGTAGGGGGTGTCCGCGAGGCGGAAGCGCGAGCGGCCGAAGTCGACGGCGTCCACGGTGTCGACGACGATGACGTCGCCGACGTCGTAGCGGCCCGCGACCGGCAGGTGCTCGGCGAGGTCGGCGTAGAGCGCCCCGGCGCCGGTCGTGAGCGCGCCGTACAGGGTCGTGACGCCGCCGCCGTTCACGCGCATCCCGTACCAGCACGGGGCGATGGTGGTGGGGGGTGCGTGGGACCACCGGAAGCCGGAACCGAAGTAGATGGCCTCACCGTCGCCGCCGTTGTCCTGGGCGGTGATGAAGAGGGTCTCGTCGTCGGCGACGGCCGGGTTCTCGCCGGTGGTGATGCAGAAGCCGTCGGTGGTGGTGCTGACGTGCTCCCAGTCGGTCGGGTAGGCGCGGTAGTTGGTGCAGCTCGAGCCGAAGTCGATGCCGCCGCTGTGGCCGAGGTCGAAGGTGTTTCCCGGCAGGGTCATCGAGATGGGGCCGGTCATGCTCTCGCCGGCGAGGTCCACGTAGTCGGTGGAGAGCTGGCTCGCCGTGATGGAGCCGTCAGGGATCGCGAGCGCCCCGTAGGTGCCGGTGAGGGCGCCGCCGAAGGTGGTCGCGGTGGTGAGGTCGTTGGCGGAGCTCCGGTCCCAGGCGCTGACGCTCTGGCAGGTGAGCGCGCCGCTGGCGCCGACCCCGGTGGCGACCTGGTCGGCGCCGCAGCTCTGGTTGGACAGGGCGAAGCTCGTGCCCGAGTAGGTGGTGTTGGCGTCGGCGTCGGGGGCGCAGGTGAGGTGCCCGCCGGCGTCGACGCCGGTCGCGAGCTGCCCGGCGGCGCACGCCTGGCCGGAGGTGGCGAAGTTGGCGCCCGAGTAGGTGGTGTCGACGTCGGTCGCGCACAAGAGCGCACCGCTCGCGTCGAAGCCGCGCGCGACGAGGGGCGCCGTGCAGCCCTGCCCCGAGAGCGCGAAGTCGGTGCCGTCGTAGGTGGTGTCGGCGTCGGGCGCGCAGACGAGGGCGCCGGCGCCGTCCACGCCGCGGAGGTGCTGGCCGGCCGGGCAGGTCTGGCCGGAGACCGCGAAGTCGCCGCCGTCGTAGGTCGTGTCGACGTCGGCGGCGCAGGTGACGGCGCCGCTGGCGTCCACGCCGACGACGAGCTGGCCGGCGGGGCAGCTCTGGCCGGAGACGGCGAAGTCGACGCCGCTGTAGGTGGTGTCCGCGTCGGGGACGCAGGCGGGGGCGCCGTCGGCCTGGACGCCGGTCATCGCCTCGCCGGCCGGGCAGGCGCGGTCGGACCGGGCGAAGGCGGCCGCGGCGAGCCCGTCCACCGTGGTCACGACGTCGGCGCGCTCGGCGAAGAACGCGTAGGCGGCCGCGGCGAGCGGCGTCCGCCCCATCTCCCCGTCGGGGGCGATGGCGACGCCGAGGTGGGCGTCGACGGCGTCGAGGAAGGCGGCCGGGTCGAGGGGGACCCCCTCGCCCAGGGCGGCGTCGAAGCGCCCCCCGTGGACCTGAATCGTCTGCGTCTCCGACCACAGGAGCTGGGCGCCCGCGACCGCCGAGTCGTAGATCGTGAAGGTCGCCAGGACGTTGCCGTCGAGGGGGGCCCCGGTCGCGTCGGCGAGCTGCCCCTCGACGGTGAGACGTCGGGGCGCGTTCGCCGTCGCGGGGGGAGCCGTCGCCAGGAGGCCGAGCGCGGCGAGGAGGGTGAGGAGCGCGCCGGTGCGCATGGGCACCTCCGAAGGCGGCGCGCGATGGCGCGGGGGACTCCGCGCGGACGGCGGCGCCGCGTGCGATGACGGGGAGCTTTCGGTTGGGAGGCCCCTCGCGAGGTGGCTCGCGCGGAGGGCTTCAGGGGGCAGATCCCGCGGATCTGCGTGCAGTGCGAGCTTACCCCACGGCGTTTGTCCTGTCGGTCGAAATCTGCAACCTGTTGCAGCGCGGAAGGACCGGCGCGCACCGGGGCTCGTGGAACCTCGCTCGGCGAGGCGGCCCCGCGCGGCGCCGTCGTGCGGGACCAGCGACCGGAGACCGCGCCGTCCCGGCCACGGCGATCGCGGCGCGACGATCGGAGGCCACGCTTGCGACGTGCGAACGGGGACGCTAGGACGGTGGGGCGGGTACGGAGTCCGTCGGGCTCACCGAGGAGGTCAGGATGTTGCGCTTCGCCAGGGTCGCGGTCGCGATCGTCACGCTGGGTGTCGCCGGCTGTAGCACCAGCGGCGGCACCTCGAACCCCTGCGCCAACGGGCAGCTCGACCCCGGCGAGACCGGCGTCGACTGCGGCGGCGCGTGCGGGCTGTGCCCCGGCGAGGGCTGCACGACCCCGGCCGTCTGCGCCTCGCAGAGCTGCATCGAGGGGGCCTGCGCCGTCGCCACCTGCAGCGACGGCATCCAGAACGGCCGCGAGTACGGCGTCGACTGCGGCGGCACCTGCGCCCCGTGCGCCGTGACGCCCCTGAGCTGCACCAACGGCGTCCAGGACGGCGCCGAGACCGGCGTCGACTGCGGCGGCGACTGCGCCCCCTGCAGCACCAACCCCTGCGCCAACGGCGTCCAGGACGGCGCCGAGACCGGCGTCGACTGCGGCGGCGACTGCGCCCCCTGCGGCACCGACCCGTGCGCCAACGGCGTGCAGGACGGCGCCGAGACCGGCGTCGACTGCGGCGGCACCTGCGCGGCTTGCAGCGCGGCGAGCTGCAGCGACGGCGAGAAGAACCAGGGCGAGACCGACGTCGACTGCGGCGGCGCGACCGGCTGCCCGCGCTGCGCGACGACGCAGTTCTGCGGCGAGCACGCCGACTGCCTGTCGGGGACGTGCCTCTCGGGCGTCTGCCGCGACCCGAGCTGCACCGACGAGCTGCGCAACGGCTCCGAGACCGGCGTCGACTGCGGCGGCCTCACCTGCGGCGCCTGCGACCTCGGGGAGGGCTGCGCCGAGGCCGACGACTGCGCCTCGGGGCGCTGCGACGACGGCACCTGCGCGAGCTGCGACGACGGCGTGCGGAGCGGCGCCGAGACCGACGCCGACTGCGGCGGGGACCTCTGCGACGCCTGCGATCAGGGCGCGGGCTGCCTGGTCGACGGCGACTGCTGGGGGGGCAACTGCGCGAGCGACCAGCGCTGCGGCGACGGCCGCTACGTGACGCTCGAGCCCATGATCTTCTACTCGACGCTCGGCTTCGAGAACGAGGCGCTCTTCCGGGGCGAGGACACCGACGGCAACGCGCTCCTCGTCTCGCTGAAGAAGAAGGCGGGCGGCTCGTACCCGGGCCCCGGCGTGTACACGCTCGGCACCGGGATCCAGGCCAGCTACGGGACGTGCTCGGTGTGCCTGCTCCTCGCCACCGATGTCTTCGACCCCTACTTCTTCCCGGTGTCCGGAACGGCCACCCTCGAGCCGGGCACCAACGCCGACGCGCACAGCCTCGTGCTGACCCTCGAGGACGTCATCCTCGAGGAGGTCGAGGTGGGCGGCGAGAGCTACGACAGCACCCCGGTCCCCGACGGCCGCGGTGCCCGCATTGAGGACATCACGATCTCGACCCCCTGAGCCGCGGCGCGCGAGGGCGGCCGCGGCCCGGTTGCGCGCCAGGCGGGGCAGACAGAGCACACTGTCGTCCCCGGAGGACGCCATGGACGACGAGGCCCGAGCAGCGATCGCGACCCTGGTGCGCACCGGCTTCTACCGCCACGACCGGCTGGTCGAGATCTTCGCGACCGAGCGGTATCGGCCGGGGCGGCTCGATCCCGCCGAGATCGACCTGGCGATCCGGGCGGAGGCCGCCGCGCTGGCCGCCGAGGAGGCCGGCTGGCCGGAGGTGACCGACTGCGACCGGCTCGACCGCGCGTTCGCCGCGCTGCGCCGGGAGGGCGTCTTCGCCAAGCAGAACGCCGGCTACACCCAGCACGACGGCTACGACGACTTCCTGCTCGCCGTGCGCCGCTCGCCACGCCCCGAGGCCATCCTCGGCTACTGCTTCTGCCACGGCCAGGACCTCGAGCGCGCCATCGCCGGCGAGGGGCTCCGGCTCGGGTTCGGCCCCAAGGACCCCGCGACCGAGCAGACGCGCGGGGTGGAGGTCGGCCGGAGGGTCGTCGCCGCGCTCGCGCGCGAGGGGCTCGCGTCGCGCTGGAACGGGACCTTCGCCGAGCGGATCCTGCTCCCCGGCTTCCGCTGGCAGAAGCGAAACCGCCTGCTCTGAAGCGCGAAGGGCCGCGACGGAGCGTCCGCCGCGGCCCTTCGACCGTCATCCGAGCGTCGGGGCTCAGTAGCCCGGGAAGAGGCGCATGAAGATGCCGTAGCTGCTCCCGTCCTGGTTCTCCGACTGCCAGCCGACGAGGTAGTCGGTGGCGAGCGCCTTCACGATGAAGGGGCTGGACTGGTTGGCCGACCAGGTCAGGTTCGCCAGGAAGTCCGGCTTGTCCTTGGCGCCGGTCTTGAAGCGCCGCGCCACCTGGATCGCCGAGCCGGAGCCGTCCGTCCCGCCCTGGACCACGACGAAGCGGTCGTCGTCGAGCCAGGCGACTGCCGGCAGCCCGTTCTGGGTCCCGAAGGTGAGCGCCGCGCCGATCTTGGCGAAGCTGGCCCAGCTGTAGCGCTGACACTTGTACACGCCGCCGGCGGTCTGGCAGGGGACGAACTCCGCGCCGCTCGGGGAGAAGGCGACGGTGAAGAGGCCGCCCTCCCGCCACCCCTCCGGGGTCGCGCCGCCGGTCCGCACGCCGTCCGCGTTGATCTTGTGGAGGCTCGCGCCGTAGGCGGCGGTGGCGGCGACCGCGTAGCCCTCGCCGCCCGGGTGGGCCGCGACGCTCGCGGAGTCGTAGAGCGTCCCCGGAAGCCCGCCGCCGGCGGTCAGCGCGCTGCCGTCCGCGGCGAAGAGGCGGACGTAGGACCCGCGGCCACCGCTCGTGGCGTGGGTCGTCGCGACGAGGAAGCGGCCGGTGGTCGGGTCGACGGCGATCTCGGCGCGGCGCCCCTGGTCGTGGAGCTGGATCTCCCCGCCGATGGGGCCCTGGTCGGGGTCGACGATGCGCGCCCTGATGGCGCTGGAGGTGTGCCACATCACCACCCAGCCCTGGGGCCCGGCGCCGACCCACGGGGTGTACTGGTCGCCCGCGTCGTTGGCGTTGACCATCATCTCGGGCAGCACCTCGACGCCGAAGGGATCGACGACGCGCGCCAGGATCTCGGTGTCGGTGCGGCCCGCGATGGGCGAGCGGTAGGCGACGAGCGTGGTCCCGTCGGCGAGCGACGCCGCGCGCGGGGCGCTCTGGGAGGCGGGCGTCGTGGCGTTGACGCGGCGCTCCGGCCGGCTCACCGAGGACTCCCCGTCACGCTTGTAGCGGCGCGTCCAGACGTAGCCGTTGGAGTCGCGGAAGGCGACCACGAACTCCTGGGTGTCGAGGACGGTGACGAAGGGCTGCAGCTGGTCGCCCGCGGTGCGGGTGTTGACGACGATGGGGTCGCCGTCGGGGCTGCCGTCCGCCGTGTAGCGCTGCGCGAAGACGCCGTAGCCCTCGGAGTCGCCGTACTCGTCGTCGTAGACCACGACGTAGCCGCCGTCGGAGAAGGTCGCGACCTCGCCGACGCGCTGGGCGCCGTAGAAGCCCTCGCTGACCTGCTCCCAGTCGGAGACGACGCTGTCGTCGGCGCCGAGGACCGCCGCGTAGATGCCGAGGCCGTCGCCGTCGACGCCGCCCGGCTGCTCGATCACGAGCACCCGCCCGCCGCCCGGCTGGATCGCCAGGCGGATCCGGGAGATCTCGCCGCCGGGGACGAGCTCGGTGTAGCTCGGCGTCTTGGGGATGCCGACCTGGCTGAAGCGCCGCAGGCGCAGGGTCTGCTTGTCCGGCGCGAGCCAGACGAGGACGAAGTCGCCGCTGTCGTCGCCGAGGCTCCGGGCGTCGAAGGCCAGGACGTCGGTGGCGCAGTCCGCGGGGTTCACCAGGACCCGGAGGGTGCCGAAGGTGCCGAGGCCCGTCGGCGGCGCGTAGGTGACGCCGAGCAGGCTCGCCGGCGTGATGACCTCGGAGTCGTTGGTGCCGCCGCTCCAGCGCGCGCCGAAGACCACGCCGAAGGTGTCGCTGGTCGTCAGGATGGGCAGCGTGCGGATGGACCAGTCGGTGAGCGGCACGTCGCGCGGCGCGGTGCTCATGACGAGGGCGTTGGGGTCGGTGCTCAGCGTCGAGCCCAGGTAGTTCCAAACTGCCACGCCGAAGTGCGCCGCCTCGAGCGCCTCGGTCTCCTCGACGGCCATGACGAACGCCATGTGGTCACCGAGGCGGTTCACGCCGAGGCGGGTCTCCCAGGTGCCGTGGACGGCCTCGACGTACGGGCTCCACGTGGTGGAGGCGGTCCCTTCGACCTCCTCGCGCGACCGGAAGGCGGCCGTCCGCCGGAGGTGGAAGAAGCCGCTGCTGGCGGTGTCGCCGTTCCACCACTGGGTCGCGTGGCGGCCGGAGCCGAGCGCGGCCACCACCGGGCCGAAGGCGGCCGTGCCGGCGAGCGAGAGCTGCTGCTCGACGCAGACGTTGTCGGGGCCGTTGCAGACGCCGTTGTAGCAGGTGTCGAAGAGAGTGCAGGCGTCCTCGTCGTCGCACGGGGTGCCGTCGGGGCTCGTGAGGGTCTTGCACACCGCCTCGGCCGAGTCGCACGTCGCCGTGTGGCAGGCGTCGCCGGCCTCGGCCTGGCAGTCACGGGGCGTGCCGCCGCTGCAGAGGCCGCCGGCGTCGCAGGTCGACTCGACGATGCAGAAGTCGTCGTTCTCGCAGGGCGCGCCCACCGGCCGCGCCTCGGGCTCGCAGACGAAGTCGTCGGCGCCGAGGCTCGTGCAGACGCCGATGTGGCAGGCGTCGTCCTCGCCGGTGCAGTCCTGCTGCGCGGTCGGCACGCAGGCGCCGGTGTCGCAGCTGTCGCCGAGGGTGCAGCCGTTGCCGTCGTCGCAGGCGACGCCGTCGGGCTTGTTGGCGTAGTCGCAGCGGTCGCCGCTCTCGACGCAGGTGCCGATGACGCAGCCGTTGCCGTCGGCGTTGCACGGGTCGCCGCTGCCGACGCAGCTGCCGAGGCCGTCGCAGTGCGACTCGGCGGTGCAGAAGAGGCCGTCGTCGCAGGTCACGGTCGTGTCGGCCATGCTCGACTGGACGCAGACGCCCACCGAGCAGTGGTCGCCCAGGGTGCACGGGTTGCCGTCGTCGCACGGGATGGCGTCGGCGACGATGGTGGTGCAGCCGCCCTCGGCCTTGCAGGTGGGCGTGCGGCAGACCTCGCCGGTGTCGCAGTCGTCGCCGACCGGCAGCAGGAGCTGCGCGGGCGCGGAGGACAGCACCGTCTCGCCCGAGGTGGCGACGGCGCGGCAGGTGACGAGGTCGCAGTCGGTGAGCCCGGTGAGGGAGGCCCCGCCGCTGACCTCGGCGGCGTCGTTGAGGGTCCAGAAGTAGGTGTAGCTGACCGCGCCCGGGAAGTGCAGCGCCGGCGTCACGAAGTCGCAGCGGACCGGGCCGTTGGCGCCGTCGTCCGCGACCACGACGACGACCGGGGCGGTCGGCGGGGGCGGGACCAGGGTGACGGCCGCGCTCTCGACGGTGACGCCGACGTCGGCGCCGTTTCGGGGGGTGACCTCGCACAGCACCTGGTCGCCGGCGGACAGCGTCGACGGGGTGTAGGTGCCGCCGGTGGCGCCGGCGATGACCGTGCGGTTGCCGGAGCCGTCGACGGTGTACCAGACGTAGCTGACCTCGAGGGCGTCGCCGTCGGGGTCGGACCAGCCCTCGGGGGTGCAGGTGAGGAGCGAGTACGGGTTCGGCGTGGCGGGCGAGAGCGTCGCCGAGACCAGGCTCGGCGGGGCGTTCTTGATGGTGACCGGCGACTTGGAGGTGATGGGCTCGCTGGTGGCCTGGCCGTCGGTGGCCGTGATGGCGCAGGCGACCACGTCGCCGCGGTCGAAGGCGCTGCCGTCGAGGAGCGCGCCGTCGGCGCCCACCACCGGCTCGCCGTTGACGGTCCAGCTGTAGTTCAGGGTGACCGAGTCGCCGTCGGGGTCGGTCGCGTCCTGGGTCTGGCAGGAGAGCACCGCCAGCTCGTTCAGCGTGGTCTCGCCGTGGGCCGGCATGATGAGGACGATGCCGACCTCGGGGGGGGCGTTGTCGAGGGTGAGCTCGTCGCTCTGGGCCGGGGCCGAGGTGGCCGTGCCGTCGCTGGCGCGGAGGCGGCAGGAGATCTTGTCGCCCTTGCGCGCGTAGGCGCCGGCGGAGGTTTCGAGCGCGCCGGCGACGACGCTGGCGACGGTGACGCCGGGGTTCTCGTAGCCGTTGACGACCCACGCGACGCTGTAGGAGATGGAGTCGCCGTCGGGGTCGACCGACGGCGCGCCGAGGGTGCAGGAGAGCTCGGTGAGCGCGTTGGCGGTGTCGGGGGTGAGGACGACCCCGGGGGCGCTCGGCGGGCCGTTGAGCACGGGGACCGAGGCGGACTCGCGGCTCTCGCCGTCGTCGGTGCCGTCGTTCGGGGTGTAGACGCAGCGGATGTCCATCCCGCGCGCGGTCAGGTCGGCCGACAGCACGCAGCTGCCGTCGTGGCCGGTCAGCGCGGTGGCGCCGTCGAAGAAGGCGCAGTGGTCGGCGGCGCTGTCCCCGTCGGGGTCGGCCCAGCCGCTGCAGGTGCAGGTCAGGTCGGCGTCGGTGCCGGCGGCGGTCGGGAAGAGCGAGGCGACCTCGCAGCTCGGGGCGCCGTTGCCGATGGTGACCGACGCGGTCGCCTCGGCCCCCTCCGCCATCCCGTCGTGGGCCAGGACGCGGACCTCCCACACCTGGCCGCGGGCGGTGGCGGTGCTCGGGACGCGCGTGGCGGTGAGGTCGGCGAACGCGCCGTCCTTGAACCAGCGGTAGCTGTAGGTCAGCTCGGACGCGGCGCGGTTGGGGTCGGCGGCGTCGACGGTGACCGAGGCCACCAGATCGTCGGCGGTCGTCGGGGCGGTCGGGGCGATGGCCACGACGGGGGCGCCAGGCGCGGTGTTGACCGTCAGGACGAGGTTGGCCGAGGCGGAGCGCCCCTCGGTGTCCGTCGCCGTCAGCGTGATGAGGTGCTCGCCGACCTCGAGGACGTCGGTGTCGAAGGTCGTGTTGCCGCTCTCGCTCGGGCGGCCCTCGAAGAGGGGCACCGTGGCGCGGTCGGTCGTCCAGACGACGGTCAGGGCGTCGGACGGGTCGCGGTCGTCGACGACGTTCCCGGTGAAGAGGACCGACTCGCCCGCGGCGACCAGCGCGCCCTCGGACGGCCGCACGATGGTGACGACCGGCGCGGCGTTGCCCCCCGCGACGTCGCCGCCGGAGGAGTCGGAGCCGCTGGAGGTGCCATCGTCCCCGGAGCAGGCGACGACGCTCGCGCTGACGAGGAGCGTCAGGAGCTTTCGAGTGAGGTCCTTCATCTCAAGCCTCATGTGCGAGCGCATGACGACGGCGCCCGTGGTTTTTGACGCGGCACCGTAACTCATGTCCGATGCACTACGCGAACGTAATTCATCCGACCGATAACCGATCGGTCACTCGCTTCGGGTCGTTGTTTTTGCGCGGGCGAGGAGAGGCATGAAATTGAAACACGTTTCACGGGGCCGCTCGGCGCCGACCCGCGCCACGCGCATGTAACCGAGACCGGCCCGCGCGAGGCGCCGGCTCACCGCAGCGCACAAACCGGCTCCCGGGTCTGATCGCAGGCTTCTGACGGGGCCTTTCTCGGACCCGATGCGCACGCGATACCGCGCCGCCGCTGTGGCGTTCGGTCCACGGCGCTGCTAGCCTGCGGCCGATGCTTCGTGCCGCGCTCATCGTCGCCGCGCTCGCGGCCCTCACGCCCGGCGGGCCGGCCTCGGCCGCGGACGGCGAGCCCCCTCCCCCCGCGGAGGTCGCGGCGCCGCAGGACCCGGGCACCCTCGCCCGCCCGTGGGCGCTCCTCGTCCACGGGGGGCTGACCTTCGTGGCGCTCCAGGACACGCCGCTGGGGCGGCAGCTCGAGGCCGCCGACTACGGCAACATCCCCGGCGGGCCGACCTTCTCGATCCAGCTCCAACGCTACGTCCTCGACTGGCTCGTAGTCGGCGGCGGGCTCGACCTGCGCTACGCCTCCAGCGAGACCCAGAGCAACGACTCCTACTCCGGCGCGCTCGCGCCGAACCAGACCTCGGCGCTGTGGCGCGTCGCCGCGTCCGCCTGGGTGCAGCCGACGGTCTGCCTCGAGCGCCACAGCTGCGCGAACGAGGGCGCCTTCTTCGGGTTCCAGCTCGGCGCCGGCTTCGGCCCGACCTTCTGGACGCTCCGCGACGACGTCGAGGTCGGCTGGCACGTCCGCTTCGAGGCGGCGCTCGTCTGGCAGATGGGCATCGGCGACGTCCTCCTCGGCTTCCGCCTCGCCCACGGGCTGGCGTGGCAGTCGGGCCTGGGCCCGCGCAACCTCGGCAGCCCCTTCGTGTGGGTGCCGGCGCCCGACCTCCAGCTCGGCTACCGCTGGTAGAGCGCGCCCGCGCCTGATCGCCAGGTAACCACGCACGCGGTCTTGTGCATTGCACATGAGGCGCGGACTGATCCAGAATCGGTCATCCGCCGCCAGGTTCGCCGCATGTCCCACGCCACGCCGCTCCGCCTCACCGCGTTCCTGCTCGCGATCGCCGCGGCGTGTGGTGACGCTTCGCCCCCCGCACCGCCCACCGGCCGGCTGGCGGTGAGCGTGGCGCCGCTGAGCCTCGCCGGGATCGTCGACGCCGACTACACCCTCACCGTCCACAACGGCCCCGGCGGCACCGGCGACGTCGTCTGGACGCGGAGCCTCACCTCGGCGCAGTACGGCGACGGCGCCGGCTCCCTGGCCTACGTCGGCCCCTGTGACGCGGCGACCGGCGTCAACACCGTCACCCTCGCGCTGACCGCGCTCTACGACGGCGCCGGGCTCGTTCCGGTCGACACGTACATGAACCCGACCCCCGTCGCGCGCGAGGCGACCTGCGTCGCCGACGGCGACGTCGCCGTCGCCTTCGACATCACCCTGGCGCGCCAGGCGACCCAGGGCTTCTTCGACGTCGCCATCCAGTTCCAGGACGTCTTCTGCTCGGCCAAGCTCGACTGCGAGGCCCCGGGCGGCGGCGACCTCCAGCTCCTCCACGACGCCAGCGGCGCCCGCGCCATGACCGCGGTCCTCGGCTTCGCCTGCACCGGCTCGCCCACCGGCGCGACCTACCTCTACATGGACGACCTCGTCGTGAGCTGCAGCGGCCTCGCGACCGACGTGCGGGTCAGCCCGAGCGGCGCGGGCAACGTCGACCTGAGCGCCGCCCCCGACGCCAACCCCGGCGGCTACCTCTTCGCCGCCAGCGTCTTCCGCGGCGTCGAGGGCCTCGCCGGCAAGGCCTACTGGAACGTCTCCCTCGGCCTCTCGCAGGCCGCCTTCGCCGCCGCCGGCAGCTGCACCCTGAGCGCCCGCACCACCGCCTCCTCGACCCCCTTCCCCCAGGTCGTCGAGGGCTTCCCGCTCCCCGCCGGGAGCGTCTACCCGGTCGTCGACTGGACCGTCCCGCTGACGAGCGCCACCGGCCGCGTCTGCACCACCCACCCGCTCGACGGAGCCGGCAGCGGCGTGACGACCGACTACCTCGGCTACCTCTCGGCGCCGAACCAGTTCAGCTGGTCCCCCGACCCCATCTACCTGCAGCACCGCTACGAGCCGGCGACCGGCTCCGTGCTGAGCGCCGGCAGCCCCATCTGCAACCCGAGCTGCGTGCACGGGACCTGCGTCGCCACCGACACCTGCGCGTGCGCGCCCGGCTGGACCGGCGCGAGCTGCGACGCCTACGCGCCGACGAGCTGCCTCGCCTGGCGCGCCGCCGGCCAGACGACGAGCGGCCGCTACGCCGTCGACGCCGACGGCGAGGCCGGCCCCATCGCCCCCCAGGACGTGTGGTGCGAGATGGACGCCGACGGCGGCGGCTACGGCTTCCTCAAGATCCTGGCCGCGAGCCCGCAGAGCGCCGCCCAGGCCGAGGCGACCTGCGCCGCCCGCGGGATGCAGCTCCTCGTCCCCCGCACCCCCGCCCACCTCGCCGCGGCCTACGCCGTCGCCACCGACCCCGGCTTCGGCCCCGACGGCAGCGCCGACTACCTCACCCTCCTCGGCGTGTACCCGGCGGTGGCCGGCGCGACCTGCGCGAGCACCCCGCTCGCCACCGGCAACGACGCCTGCGGCTGGGTCGCCGGCGACGGCGGGACCTTCTGGGTGAGCGACCTCACCACGGTCGCCCAGCCCGACGGCGACAACGACGTCGCCTCCTCCATGGCCTACACCTTCGACGGCAGCGGCGCCGCGATCGCCTGGGCCGACAGCCCGGCTCCGGGCGCGACCTCGGCCCGCTTCGTCTGCGGCGACGTCGACAAGGACGTCCAGCCGGCGAGCTGCCTCGAGTGGCTCGACCTCGGCTTCACGACCAGCGGCACCTACACCATCGATCCCGACGGCGGCGGCGACGTCCAGGTCTGGTGCGACATGGACCACGGCGGTGGTGGCTGGACGAAGCTCAACGCGAGCCTCGTGACGCTCCAGGTCAGCAAGGGCACGGCCAGCTGGTCCGGCTCGAACATCAACGGCACCGGCTTCGGCGTCGACTGCGGGAGCCCCAACGCCCGCCAGTACACCCTGCTCGCCCCCCGCCTCGGCTACAGCGACATCTACGTGCTGCTCCACCGGACGACCTCGGTGCTGCAGTGCTCGCGGATCGGCCACACGGCCGGCGGCTACTACACCGCGCCGTACGCCGGCACCTACACGTCCTTCGGGCTCTGCAACTGGACCCTCCCCTGGGCCAACGCCTGCCCGCCCTGCGACGCGACCAACATGGCGGGCACGCAGAAGGACTGGGTCATGTACGTGACGGGGGGCGTCAACCCGCCGCTCTACTACGAGACGAGCTGCTCGGGGACCGACAGCGGCGCCTTCACCATGCAGTGGTTCGTGCGCTGAGCCCCGACGCGCGCGCGGGGGCGACGCGCGCCCCCCGCGCCCACGCCGTCAGCGCAGCCAGGCGGAGTTGCTGGTCAGCGGCGAGCCGAAGAGCTCGTTGTCGTTGGCGTTGTCGCGCGACTGCACGTTCATGACCGGCACCAGGACGCTGCGGATGTCGAAGATGGTGGCGTTGGCGAGGGTGCCGCCCTCGCCGGCGTTGGTCTTGCAGCCGTCCTGGGGGACCGTGATCTCGTAGGGCTCGGTGCCGAGCGGCGTGTAGTCCTGCACCCCGCGCGCCGTCTCGGTGCCGTCCCAGAAGCGGAACGCGAAGGCGAAGGTGTAGTCGCTCGGGGCGTAGAGGTAGTGGATGACGCCGTTGCAGAGGCCGACGTACTGCTGGCGCCCCTCGGTCGACACGGCCTTGATGGCGTTGACGCGCTCGGCGGTCATCGCGACCGTGAAGTTGCTCGGGAGCCAGCGGATGGTGTCGGTGCCGATGGGGTACTGCATCTGGTAGGGCAGGTCCGCGGCGTAGGGGATCTCGGTCCAGCCGCCGCCCTCGGTGGTCATGTCGCAGTAGACCTCGAAGGGCACCATCACGCCGGCGTAGCCGTCGGGATCGATGGTGTAGACGGCGTCCTCGGTGCGGCCGGCCTGGCGCCACTCGTTGCACGAGCGCAGCGGGTAGTCGCGGGCGTAGGCCTGGATGTAGTTCTGCGCCGCGCCGGCGGTGCCGGTGTTGAGCCCCATCGCCGCGCCGAAGCCGCGCCCGTTGTTCTCGGTGTTGGGGGTGGTGTTGGTGAGGTTGTAGATGGGGCCGAAGCCGAAGCCGCCGGGATCGTCGAAGTCGCAGCCGTTGTTGACGCCGGAGTTCCAGCCCGGGCCGAAGGCGTCCTGGTTGGTGGTGGCCGTCCGGTCGAGGCACTGGGCGAGGGAGATCGCCGGCGCGTCCCGGTCGCCGAGGTTGAAGTAGAGGTCGGTGTCGCAGAGCTGCGGGTTGCCGGCGACGACGGTGAGCCCGCCCTCGATCATGGCGTAGCCGTTGTTGGGGCCGTCGGGGCAGGTCGGCTCGGGCTGGGCCGCCATGACGGTGCCGAAGTCGACGCCGCCGCTGTAGAGGCCGTAGCGGGCGTAGACGTTCGACGGCTGGTGGCGGAAGAGGAGCGAGGTGAAGGGGAGCTTATGGAGCGCGAGGCTCTTGAGGTCGCGCCCTGGCAGGGTCGGGCTCCCGACCACCGTGGTGTCGCTCATCATGAGCCCGCGGTTGTTGTAGGTGAAGGTCGCCGCGCCGTCGTCGCTGCTCGTCATGAGCAGCGTCCAGCCGCCGCCCTCGGTGCCCATGTCGCAGTAGACGTCGAAGGGGGCGGTCGCGCCGGCGAGGCCGTCGGGGTCGATGGTGAAGACGCCGCTCACCGCGGTGGGATCGGCGTCCTTCCACTGCAGGCAGTCGCGCAGCGGGTAGTCGCGCACGAAGACCTGCATCCGGTTGGCGGCGGTGCCGGCGGTGCCGGTGTTGAGCCCGAGCGGGAAGCCGTAGCCGCGGCCGGTGCTCTCGGTGTCGGGGTTGGTCCCGCAGTTCGAGCACGGCGCGGTGGGCCCGAGGCTGACCGCGCCGGGGTCGTCGAAGTTGCAGCCCTCGTTGTTGTTCATGTTCCAGACCGGGCCCCAGGTCCCGTTCCAGGCGCTGGTGCCCTCGAGGACACAGTGGGCGGCCCCGCCGCCGTCCGCGTCGCCGAGGTTGAAGTAGAGGTCGGTCTCGCAGAGCTCGGGCGCGGTGCCGTCGAGGGCGAGGTTGCCGCCGATCATCTCGTAGCCGAGGTTCCCGGAGGTCGGGCAGTTGGGGTACGGCACGCCGGCGATGAAGCTGCCGAGGTCGGCGCCGCCGCTGTCCACGCCGTACTCGGCCCAGACGCCCGAGGGGGCGTGGACGAAGAGGAGCGCCGTGAAGCCGAGGCGGTGGTGCGCGAGCCCCTTGTAGTCGTGGGTCACGGCCGAGGCGCTGCCGACGAGGGTCTCGTCGGTCATCATCAGGGCGCGGTTGTTGTAGGTCCAGGTCGTCACGCCGTCGTCGCTCGAGGTCATCGCGAGCGTCCAGCCGCCGCCGTCGGTGTCCATCTTGCAGTAGGCCTCGAAGGCCGCGTCGCCGCCGACGCCGTCGTGGTCGAGCCAGTAGACCCCGGTCGTGGTGGCGGGGGCGGTCTGGATGAGGTCGAGGCAGCTCGTGGCGTAGGCGCAGCTCGTGCCGTCGCCGTAGCTGGCCCCGCCCGCGCAGGTGCAGGTGTAGCTGCCGGCAGTGTTGGCGCAGGCGGCGTTCTCGTCACAGTTGTCGGTGCCGGCGGTGCACTCGTTGATGTCGGTGCAGGCGGCGCCGGCCGAGAGCTGGGTGTAGCCGCTGGCGCAGGCCGAGCAGACCGAGTTGGCGGCGGTCGTGCAGGTCACGCTGCCGACGCAGTTGGCGACCGCGGTGCAGGTCGCGCAGACGGTGTCGGTCGTGGTCCCGCAGGCCGAGACCAGATACTCGCCGGAGGCGCAGGTGTCACAGGTCGCGCACACCTCGGTCCCGTTGTCGTACGTCCCCACCGGACAGGCCGTGCATGACGTCTGGCCGGCGCTCGGCTGCACGTAGCCGTCCGCACACGACGCGCACGACTCGGTGCCGTTGTCGTAGGTCCCCGCGAGACACGCCGAGCACGAGGTCTGGCCGCTGCTCGCCTGCACGTACCCGGCGGCGCAGGCCTGGCACACCTCCGTCCCGTTGTCGTACGTCCCGGCGAGACACGCCGAGCACGAGGTCTGGCCGCTGCTCGCCTGCACGTACCCG
>SBGO01000429.1 GCA_006226565.1 Deltaproteobacteria bacterium
CGGCCCCGGCAAGTGAGCCGAGCGCTCGCGTTCACTGCGAAGGCCGCCCCCTCGGGCGGCCTTCGTCGTTTCAGGGCCGGCGGGAGCCGGGCTGGCGTCAGGCGGGCGTCAGGCGGTGAGGCCGAGCTGGGTCAGGCCGCCACGCTCGCGGAAGGCGGCGAGCTCGGTGTAGCCGCCGATGAACTGGTCGTCGACGAAGATCATGGGCACCGTACGCCAGCGGGTCGCGTTCGCGATCTCGCGACGCAGCTCGGGGCGAACCGACACGTCGTGATCGACGAAGGCGATCCCGTCCCGCTCGAGCAGCCGCTTCGCGTTCAGGCAATAGGGACACCAGGGAGTCGTGTAGAGCCGGACGCGGGGCTCGGAGGTCGTTTCACGCATGGGCTTGAGCTTATGCACCGTCAGCCGCTAGAAAACACGACATTCCCATGACGCCTCCAGCACCGGGTGCCGAAACCCGCCGCTCACCCAGGAGAGTTCGATGTCCTCTCGCGTCCTTACGCTCGCCGCGCTGCTCACGGGCCTCGGCCTGACCGGGATCGCCGCGCCGTCGGCCCACGCCTGCGGCGGGTTCTTCCGCTCCGAGACCGCCCAGAACCTGGCCATCGACGCCCAGCGGGCGCTCTTCGTGTGGCGCGCGGACACGGTGGACGTGCACCTGCAGCTCGTCGCCGACACCGACGGCGCCGACTTCGCGTGGGTCGTGCCGGTGCCGGCGCAGCCCGAGCTCTCCCTCGGGGACGCCGCGGTCTTCACCAAGCTCGACGGCCTCACCACGCCCTCCATCACCCTCGAGCGCGACTCCGGCGGCGGCGGCGGCGGCTTCTGCGGCTCGGCGGACCAGGCCGGCGGGGTGGCGCCGAACGAGACGGCGGTCACGCACTTCGGGGGCGGGATCCTGGGCGACTACCAGTGGGACGTCCTCGCCGGCGCCACCGCCGAGGCGGTCGGGACCTGGCTCGGCGACAACGGCTACGTCCTGCCCGAGGGCTTCGCGGACGCCGCGCAGCCGTACCTCGACGGCGGGATGCGCTTCCTCGCGGTCAAGCTCGCCCCCGGGTCCGAGGACGCCGCCCTCGACCTCCAGCCGCTCGTCGTGACGATGCCGCGCCCGGGCGACGGCAAGCTCGTCTTCCCGCTCGGCTTCAGCCGGCTGTCCGCCGTCGACGTGACGCCGGTGGTCCTCTACGTGCTCGCCGACAAGCGCTACCGGGTGGCCAACGCGGCGGCCGTCGAGCTCTCGACCGTCGCGACCGCGGTCGGCGCCCGCTTCGACCAGGGGGACGACTTCGAGTACGACGCCACCGTCGACGCCCTCACCGACGCCGCCGGCGGCCGCTTCGTCATCACCGAGTACGCCCGCGACATCGCCAACAGGCTGCCCATCTCGCCGGAGGTCGACGCCCTCCTCGACGCCGACGTCCACTACCTGACCCGCCTCTACGCGCGCGTCCCGCGGGCGAGCCTCGACGACCTCGTCATCACCTTCGCCAACGAGGCCGACGACGTGAACAACTTCCAGACCGCCGACGCCGGCGGGGCCGGCAAGGAGACCGCCCTCGCCTTCGCCTTCGTGAGCCTCCTGCTCGCGACCGGCGTCGTCCGTCGCCGCGCGGCCTGAGCGCCTACGCCATCCCGGCGAGGGCCTCGCGGAGCCAGCGCACCCGCCACGAGTCGGGGGCGCCGTCGAGGGCCGCCGCGGCCGCCTCGCGCTGTCCGGCGGCGTACCAGAGCCAGGCCACGTCCTCGGCCTTCGCCCCCCGCCCCAGCGGGCCGGCGAGGGCGCGGGCGGCGTAGTCCCCGGCGACGGGGAGGCGGCGCGCCTCGGGCCGCCAGAGGGTCGCGGCGAGGTCGCTCGTGAGCACACGGTGGACCTCGTAGTGGACGCCGAGGCGCCGCGCGACGCGGGCGATCTCGGCCTCCCGGAAGCCGCCGAGGGCCTCCTCCGCGCGCAGCATGATCCGCCCCTCGACGTGGTCCTGATCGAGCGCGACGACGACGGCGCAGCGGCGCGCCGCGCGGAGCGCCCGGGACGCGAGGCGGAGGAGCCTCTTGACCCGGACCGCGGGGTCCGAGAGCGCGCGCCCGTCGACGAGGGAGCCGACCGCGACGGCCACGTCGGCCTCGGGCAGCGGCGCCGTGTCGAGGGCGTCGCCGACACGGAAGTCGCCCTCGGGGAAGCGCTCGCGGGCGCGCTCGACCATCGGGGGGAGCACGTCGACGCCGACGTAGGACGCCCCGGGGCGAGCCTCGACGAGGTAGCCGTAGAGGGAGCCGGGGCCGCAGCCGACGTCGAGGACGGTGTCGCCCGCGACGACGGGCGCGAGGGCCGCCTCGAAGCGCGCGGCCTGGCCGAGGCGGTGCTCCCAGCCGGCCACCCTGGAGGGGTCCTCGGCGCGCAGCAGCTCGGCGTAGAAGTCGGGGACCGGCCCCGTCACGGGGCGCACGTCACCGGGCCGAGGGGGAGCGTCTGGTCGACGAGGTAGCCCATCACCAGCGGATCGCGGTGGTCGGTGCCGAGGTGGTGGTGGATCTCCTCGACGGCGCCGCCGATGGCCGTGTTCGACCCGGGCCCCGTCTCGTAGCCGCCCGCGGCGACGACCGCGCGGCCGTTGTCGGGGTTGAGGACCAGCAGCCGCGTGCCGGCGGCGGGGCGGTCCTTCCAGTACATGTTCACGTACCAGGCCTCGTCGAGGACGGGCAGCTTGGCCCCGACGGCGCCCTGCCCCCACTGCGAGCCGCCCTCGCCGAAGGGCGCCCAGTCGGTCGCGCGGTCCATCACGTAGCCGGTCGCGGCCTGGGAGAGGGCGTAGTGGCGGTCGATCTGGTCGCGCGCGCTGGTGGGCCAGCCGTTGCCCGGGAAGTCCTCGCCCGTCGTGACGAGGTGCGCCTCGTGGACGACCGGACCGTAGGCGGGCGTGCGGAGGAAGCGCCAGGTGGCGCCGTCCTGCTCGCGCTCGAAGCAGTCGACGCCGGCGGCGCAGCTCGACCAGAACATGCGCTGGTCGCGGAGCTCGACGGCGCACGGGCCGCTGCCGAGCGGCTGGAACGTGACGGTGAGGGTGTAGGGCCCGGGCAGCTCCACCCCGGCGGAGTCGACCCAGGTGTCGGCGACGACGCGGTAGCTGCCCGCGCGGACGACCTGCGCGAAGGCGCGGTTGTCGCGGGCGAGGCAGGCGTCGCCTGCGTCGTCGAGGAGGTGGACGTCGACGTCCACGCCGTCCCCGGACACGTCGTCGATGGCGACGGTCAGGACGCCGACCTCGCTCACGGTCAGGGCGTACCAGACCTCGGCGCCGCCCTCGTTGGTGTCCGGGGCGCAGCCGTAGGCGTCGCGCGCGCGGCTCGTGGAGGCGGCGGTGTCGCGGTGGTCGGTGTACGGGAAGGCGCCGATCGGGACGGGGTTGCACGGGTGCCCGAGGGGGCAGCCGGCGGTGGTGTCGGCGCCGGCCGCGTCGGGCTCCGAGGCGTCCTCCACCGTGTCCGCCGCGACCAGGTGCGTGTCGGCCGCCGTCTCCGTGTCCGCGGGGGCGGAGTCGGGCGTGGCGACGTCCTCGTCCCCGAGGGCGGTGTCGCTGGGTGGGACGACGACGGCGTCGACGGGGTCCCCCGTCGCGTCGCCGCCACACCCGCAGAGGGCCGCCGCCGCCACCAGGGCGACGGCGAGGGGGCGGACCCGGGCTAGAACCACGTCTTGAGGCTGCCGTCCTGGACCGCCTCGTAGATGTTGGTGCCGCAGGAGAGGGTCAGCCACATGTAGCCGCCGGTCAGGACGGCCATGTGGAAGCCGAAGACCGCCATGCCACCGGCGAAGTAGAAGAGGCCGATGACGAGGAAGGAGATCGGCAGGTAGACCACCGTGGCGACGAAGAGGAGCTTGAGCCAGCCCTCCTCGGCGTTGGCCTGGGGCAGGATGGCGAAGAGCACGGCGAGGGCGATGAGGCCGATGTAGGCGAGCCCGAAGATGAAGAAGAAGATCTTGCCGAGGATGAAGCCGCCACCGCTGAAGGCCTTGAAGATGGCCACGAGCGGCATGGTCGAGCCGAAACCGATGGCGCCGCCGACCGGGATGAGGAGGCCGAGCAGCATCAGCGAGCCGCCGACGATGACCAGGATCCAGTTCAGCTGCGAGTGGCCGTGGCGAATCCACTGGAGCAGGCCGAAGGCCAGGGTCGTCAGGCCGATGATCGGGAAGAAGTAGCTGAACGGGAACGGGCTGAACCCGGCGCCGACGCTGAAGAGGCCGAGCAGGCCGATGCCGGCGGCCACGGTGACCATGACGCCGCGCTTGACGGTCCCCGGCTTGAGGAAGCCGAAGGCGGTCAGGCCGCCGCCCGCGAGGAGCGACCAGATCACGGTGAAGCCCGCGACGTTCATGAAGTCCCACGAGAACGCGACCCCGCGGCCGAAGCTCAACCACGGCAGGAACCACTGGAAGAGGAGCAGCACGCCGATGACGCGGCTCACCGTCCGGATGTGGCTCGGGTGGATGGCGTTGTAGAGCTTCGGAACAGGGAGGCTGTCGACGTTCATCTGGGTTCTCCAGCTGGACTGCTGCGCCCCACGGGAATGGCCCAAGATCGCCCGTTCGTCAAGCCGGGCCAGCACGAACGGTTGGCCCGGGCCGCGACTCCTGATACTCACCCCCCGTGACCTCCATCGCCGAGCCCGCCTCCACCCGAGACCGACGCCTCAGGTTCGTCGGCGCGCTCGCCGTGGGCGCGCTGGTCGCCTACGCGCTCGCCGTCTTCGGGGCCTTCCAGAACGCCCCCGAGCGCGTCGTGGCCGACGGCGTGCGCGCGCTCACGAGCCTCGACGGGGTCGCGGCCCTGGTCGACGTGGGCGCGCTGACGCTGCCGCTGACCGTCGCGCTCTTCGCGCTGCTCGCGTGGGCCGCGCGCCCGCGCCACCGCGGGACCGA
>SBGO01000045.1 GCA_006226565.1 Deltaproteobacteria bacterium
GCGGGCCCGCCAGGAGCTGGCGGCGGCGTACGCGACGAACGCTTCCGCGCCGGCCGCCCACGGGATCCAGGTCCGCGCCCAGCGCGCCGCGACGGCCATCTCCGAGGCCGCCGAGCGCGAGGCGGCCAACGCGCGCGCCTACGCCGAGAAGGCCGCGGTCTCCTACGAGGCCGGCGGCCTCACCCCGGTGGGGCTGGAGGGGGAGGAGACCTACTCGTTCGCGTCCGAGCACGTCGACCAGAAGATGGGCCACGAGGGCCGGCTCGACCACCGGATGGGCTTCCTGGCTCAGCAGGGCCGTATCGGTGGCGACGCTGCGCCGTCGACCCGGGAGTGGATGGCGGCCACCGATCGCGAGGAGCGGGTCGGCTTCCGGCGCGACTACCGCGACTTCCGCCGCGAGGAGCGCCATGACCGGGCGGCCTCCAAGCAGCTCCCGTGGGGGGCGCCGCGCCGCATCGAGCGCGCCGACAACCTCAACGCCCGCATGGAGGCCCCCTACCTCGACCCCATGGCCGCCGGGATCGGGTTCCTGGCGCAGCAGTTCTCCAACAACTCCTATCCGAAGCAGGCGTCGCGCGTCGCCGGCACCGCCGCGCGCTACGTCGGGGAGAGCTACGCGAGCGAGATCCTGGGCCAGAGCCGGGAGGCCGCCGACGGGATCCTGGCCGAGGGCCAGCGTGTCGCGCAGGAGCTCGTCGCCACCGAGCTCGAGGCGCAGGCGCGCTTCGCCGAGGCCTTCGACGCCCAGCAGGCGGAGCTCGACAAGGCCGACGCCGGGGCCCTCCAGGCGATCGCGGACGTGTCCGCCACCCAGCTCGCCATCGTGGACGACCGGGAGGCGGGCGCGACCGCGGCGGTCGAGGCCGAGGGCGAGCAGGTCTGCACGCGCCTCGACGACGCCGAGGAGCAGGAGGTCGCGGGCGTCGAGCGGTCCGCGGAGGAGGTCGAGCGCGCCTGGCACGACGAGGTGGACTGGGCCGCCCGGGAGATCGACCGGGTCGTCGACACCGCCCGGGAGGACGTCGAGGGCACCGGCCGCGTCGACGGGGACGCGGTCTCCGAGTACCTCGCCGCGGCGCTGGCCTACGTCTCCGGGCTCCGCGACAACACCCAGGACGGGCTCGGCAAGGTCACGACCGCGGCCGAGGCCCACTTCACGAGCCGCGGCGAGCAGTCGGCCGCGCACCTCGAGGACTTCGTCGGTCGCTTCGGAGACGCCATGGCGGAGGCGCTCGAGGCCGTCCTCGAGGTGTTCGACGGCGTCACCGGGCTCGGCCTGCTCGCGCAGATCGCCACCCGCCACGGGGACGTCCTCGCCCTCATGGTGACGCAGGCCCGGACCGCGCTCGAGGCCGCGGCGGCGAAGCGCCAGGGCGCCTACGACCAGGCGGCGGACGACTTCGGCGCGCAGGCGGACGCGTTCGCCGCCGAGGTCGCCGCGGCGCTAGCGGCGGCGGTTGCGGCCATGCCCCGTGAGCTCGAGGAGGCGACCATCCAGTCGGTCTACGACACCCTCGGGACGCGCGGCGAGTACGCCGCGAAGGCCGTCATCATCGCGACCCTGGCCATCGCGGTGGGCATCCTCGCGTCGGTCCTGGTCGCGCCGCTGGGGGCGCTCGTGATCCCGCTCATGGCCCTCATCGGCGCGGCGGTCGGCGTGCTCGGCCGGGTCATCATCGAGGCCATCGACGGCACGCTCACCACGCCGGACCCGGACAAGTGGAAGGGCTTCGTCATCGACATGCTCGTCGGCGCCCTCTCCGGCGCGATCGCGGGCGCCGTCGCCTTCGCCGGAGCGGCGCTCTCGACATCCCTCGAGCGCGCGGTGGACACCGGACGCATGCTCAGCGGGACCGCGAAGCTCGTCGAGCTCGGGGTCGGCGCCGGCATGGACCTCGTCGCCGACTTCTTCGGCAACACCGTCGGGTTCTTCGTCGGGCGTGGCATCGAGGGGCTCGAGATCGACGCCGAGTCCTACCGCGAGGCCATGTTCAACGGGGTCCAGCTCCTCGCCTGGCTCGGCGCGCCCGCGGTCGGCGCTCTGGTCGGCGGGATGCTCGGCGAGGCGCTCGACGGCAACAGCGTCAAGAAGGGGCTCACGGAGGCCGCGGACGGAGACGCCGCCGCGGACGGGCTCGCGCGCGTCGAGAAGCAGTTCGGCGACGCGCTCGCAGCGAAGCAGGCCGACCTGCAGAGCTGGGACCAGCTCGTCCACAACAGCCCGCTCTACGAGCCCAAGTCGATGTTCCAGGGAACCAACCCGCTCTACGAGGGCCCCAGCGGCGTCGCGACCGAGCTGCTCGGCGACTCCCTCCGGGGCGCGGACGGCGTCGCCGACGTCAAGCCGACGGGCGGCGCGGGCTACACCGCCGCGGACTTCGTCACGGACCTCGTCAAGACCAGCGCGACCACGGCGTTCCAGATCGGCCTCTTCTCGGGGGCGCTGATGACGACGATGTTCACGCGCGGCGCCGGGATCATCGGCTACGCGCCGACCCAGGAGGACGTGGACGCCCTGCTCGGCGCGCTCGACGCCGACGCCTTCGGGGCCGCCTTCCGGGGCTGGCTGGCCGACCACGAGGACGACCTCGTCGACGCCGTCCTCAGCGGCGCCGGGCTCCGGTAGCCGCCCGGCTCAGGGGCACTCGGCCGGGGTCGGGTCGGCGCCGTCCGCCGCGAGGAAGGGGACGATGACGATCCCGACGTCGCGGGCGGCCAGCGGCGGGATCGTCACCGTGGCCTGGCGATCGCCGACGGTCGCGGTGACGCGGATCGGCACGCCGAGCGGCATGTCGAGGAGGCCGAAGCTGCCCGAGGCGTCGGTCGGCGCCGGGCGGATCGTCGTCTGGTCGGTCGCGTACACGACCCGGCACGGCGGGTCGGTGCGGATCGTCGCGCAGCGGAGGTTGGCGCCGTCGCCGTCCTCGGCGAAGGCGCCGTACTGGACGCGGCCAAAGAAGATGGGACGATCGGCTTCGAGCGTGGCGCCCAGGCTCCGGGTCGCGATGGTCGCCGAGACCTCGTACGGGAAGAGGATCAGCACGCTCAGCTGGTGCCCCGCTCGGATGAGCGGCGACAGGAACCAGCGCCGCGAGCCGCCCCCCTCGAAGCGGAGCGCCAGCGTGACGTCGTCGCCGACGGCCGGCGGCTCGAGCCGGAACGCGTTGTCCTCGACCCGGGCGGCGGCGAGGGCCGCCCCGTCCCGCGCGTTCACCAGCACCATGCGGGTCTCCGGATCCTGCGCGGTGGCGGCGCGCATGACGTTCGGCCCCCCCGACGGGTTCCGCAACAGCCCGACGATCGACCGCTCCGGCGCCTCTCCCCCGATCTCCGGGACGGCGCTCGCCGGATCCACCGCGGCGAGCTCCCGGGCCCGGGGAACCAGGGTCACGCCCTCGAGGTGGCGGGCGGCGCGGGCCTCGGCGGCCGCGAGCAGCGCGGCCGGCTCCCCCGTCGCGGTCTCCTCCTCCGAGACGCGGTGCACCCAGCGGCCGCGCGCCACCGCGAGGCTCCCGTCGGGCAGGAGCTGGAGCGCCCGCGTATGGGGCAGGCGCTCGATGGCGCGCCCGCTGGCGGCGTCGTAGCGCGTCACCCGGGCGGCGGAGGCCAGGAAGCTCGCGCCGTCCGGCGCCCAGATCAGCTCTCCGAGGTCCACGACGGGGTCTCCGGGCCGTCGCCAGAGGATCGGGGCTTCTGGGCTTTGGAGGTCGAGCACTCCGACCTCGCCGTCGCGTCGGAGCCAGGCGAGGCGGCGCCCCTCCGCGTCGAAGCGCAGGGCCGCGACCGGCGACGGGCCCAGGTGGGTCGAGAAGAAGCGCTGGCTCTCGCCGATCCGGAAGGCGACCAGGCGCCCGTCCCGATGCGCGACGACGACGGTCCGGTCGTCCGGTCCGACCTCCACGGCCCGCGCCGTCGGCGCGATCGGCACCGTGTCGAGCCGGGCGCCGTCGGCGAAGCGGAAGCGCCTGAGCGCGTGGGTGTGCGAGTCGCAGGCCCAGATCCCCGCGCCGTCCGCGCTGGTACGGAGCCAGTTCCACACGACGCCGCCGGCCGTCGGCGCGGTCTCCTCCACGAAGACCTCGGCCCCGGCCCCATCCCAGACGTGGACGGCCGCGTTCCAGTCGATCGCCGCCACGTGCCCGTCTCCGACCGCGACCTGCCACACGAAGGGAGCGCCCTCGAAGCCCGGCGCGGGCGCGGCGCCGCCGGCGCGCCAGACCTCGATCTGCCCGACCGTCGCCAAGGCGACCGTTCCGTCAGTCGCGACGGCGAGGTCCGTGATCGGCCGCGCGCTCGGGCCGGCGAGGTCGTCGCCGCCGGGGTCGGCGCGCCAGACGACGGCGCCGGTCTCGAGCTCGCCCAGCGAGGCCAGGCGCACCTCCGGGCCCAAGGTCCAGGCGAGGTCGCGCACCTTCCCGTTGTGGGCGTCGAAGCGCTGGAGCGTGGCGTCGTCGGCCAGGCGGATGAGCTCGATGAAGCGGTCGCTGCCGCCGGCCAGGTTCGCGCCGCTGGGGTCGAAGGCCGTGGCGTACCGCGGCGCGTCGCTCCAGCGCCGGCGCTCCTCGCAGCCCGGGAGGGTCACGAGCGCGAGGCCGTCGTCGCCCTCGGCGAGCGCCGCGAGCTGGCCGTCGGGGGAGACGGCCACGCCGACGACCTGCGCGCCGTGGCCACACGTCCGCACGGTCCCGCCGGTCACGTCGACGAGCCGGGCCGGGCCCTGGATGTCGCCCGTCAGGAGCCAGCGGCCGTCGCCGGACCAGGCCATGCGGGTGCCCCGCTCGGGGGCCGGGACGCGCAGCCGCTCGCTGAAGTCGTCCGCCGCGTAGACCACGAGCTCGCCCTGGGCCTGGAGCGCGACCAGCGTCCCGTCGGGGCTGGCCGCGACGCCGCCGCCGGTGTTTCCG
>SBGO01000659.1 GCA_006226565.1 Deltaproteobacteria bacterium
GCCACGTGTTCTGCGCGGGCGGCGCGGGCGGCGCGGCCGGGCGGGCGGTGCGGCTCACCGGCAGCGGGAGCGTGCAGTGGCTCGGCGGCAACACCGCGGCGCGGGTGAAGGGGCCCGTGCAGTAGGCGTGCGGCGACCGCGACGGGGCGCGATTCGCCCCGTCGCGTCACCACCGCCCGAAGGAGGCCGCTATCGCGAAGCGGCCTCCGCCGTCATCCCTTGTGCTCGCGGCGCTTGAGGGCGTCGAGGAGCGCCGAGTCGACGGCCTCGCGCCCCTGCTTGCGCGCCTCGGCCTCGGCGCGCAGCTTGATCAGCGGGCGGATGAAGAAGGGCGCCTTCTTCAGCCGCTGCTCGGCCTCGGGTGTCCATTTCACGAGCGACTCCTGCCCCTCGCCGGCTCAGCCGGCGGCGTCGAAGGCGGCCTGGACGATGGCGCGGGCCTCGTCCTGGAGCTGCGCGAGGTGGTCGGCGCCGCGGAAGGACTCCGCGTAGATCTTGTAGATCTCCTCGGTGCCCGAGGGGCGCGCGGCGAACCAGCCGTGCTCGGTCGCGACCTTGAGCCCGCCGATGGCGGCGTCGTTGCCCGGGGCGCGGGTGAGCTTGGCGGTGATGGGGTCGCCGGCGAGGGTGTCGGCGGCGACGAGCTCGGGCGAGAGCTGCTTGAGCACCGCCTTCTGCGCCGCGGTCGCCGGCACGTCGATGCGCTGGTAGACCGGCTCGCCGTAGCGCGCGACCAGCTCGGCGTAGTGCTCCGACGGGTCGCGGTGGCTCTTGGCGGTGATCTCCGCCGCGAGCAGGTCGAGCAGGATCCCGTCCTTGTCCGTCGTCCACGGCGTCCCGTCGAAGCGGAGGAAGGACGCGCCGGCGCTCTCCTCGCCGCCGAAGCCGTAGCGGCCCTCGAGGAGGCCGTCGACGAACCACTTGAAGCCGACCGGCACCTCGCTCAGCGGGCGGCCCAGCTCGGCGGCGACGCGGTCGATCATCGAGCTCGACACGAGCGTCTTGCCGATGGCCGCGGTCTTCGACCAGCCGGTGCGGGTCCCGAAGAGCCAGCGGATGGCGACCGCGAGGAAGGCGTTCGGGTTCATCAGGCCGCCGGTCGGCGTCACGATGCCGTGGCGGTCGGCGTCGGCGTCGTTGCCGAAGGCGATGTCGTAGCGGTCCTTGAGGTCGACGAGGCTCGCCATCGCGTAGGGCGACGAGCAGTCCATCCGGATCTTGCCGTCCTTGTCGACCGTCATGAAGCCGAAGGTCGGGTCGACGACCGGGTTCACGACCGTGATGTCGAGCCCGTAGACGCTGGCGATGGGGTCCCAGTAGTCGACGCACGAGCCGCCGAGGGGGTCGACGCCGATGCGGACGCCGGAGGCGGCGATGGCGCCGAGGTCGACGACGCTCGCGAGGTCGGCGACGTAGGCGGCGCGGTAGTCGCGCACGGTCACGTGGGGGCCGGCGAGCGCCTTGGCCCAGGAGACCCGCTTGACGCCGGCGTTGCCCGCGGCGAGGAGCGCGTTGGCGCGGTCCTCGATGGTCTTGGTGGTGGCGGCGTCGGCCGGGCCGCCCGTGGGCGGGTTGTACTTGATGCCGCCGTCGCGCGGCGGGTTGTGCGACGGGGTCACGACGATGCCGTCGGCCTGCGGGCCGTCGGCGTGGTCGCGGTTCCAGGTCAGGATCGCGTGGGAGATCACCGGCGTCGGCGTGTAGCCGCGCCCGTCGGCGATGACGACGTCGACGCCGTTGGCGGCGAGGACCTCGACCGCGGTGATGTGGGCCGGCTCGCTCAGGGCGTGGGTGTCCATGCCGAGGAAGAGCGGCCCGCGCACGCCCGCGCCGGCGCGGTGCTCGGCGACCGCCTGGCAGATGGCGGCGATGTGCGCCTCGTTGAAGCGCTGTTCGAGGGCGCTGCCGCGGTGCCCGGAGGTGCCGAAGGCGACGCGCTGGGCCGGATCGGCCGGGTCGGGGGTGAGCGCGTAGTAGCTGGCGACCAGCCGCGGCGTGTTGATGAGGAGCTCCCGGGGAGCGGGCTTTCCTGCGAGGGGGTGAAGGGCCACACGAACCTCTCTCGGCGGCGGGTGCGTGACGCCTCTAGCACACTCGCGGACCGGCCGACCACCATCGTCCGCGCGCTCCGACGCCGCAGGCCACGGTTCACCTCGCCCGCCCCGGCGAAGGCTGCTAAGGTACGCCGCGCCTGCGCCGGAGGGCACAGGCCCCGCGCCTGGACCCTCGGGCCCAGGCCCCGCGACAACCGCCCGACCCAGGAGGCCTCACCCCATGGCCGAGGTGTTCGACGTACTCTTCCTCCTCGCGCTGCCCGGCTCGGGCAAGTCCGAGGTGCGCAACTACCTCACCCACAAGGACCCGGTGGCCTTCCACATGGGGCCCACGGCGCAGCTCGACGACTACCCGTACGTCCACCTGCAGCTCGTGGCCGACCAGATCCTGACCGAGCTCGGGATGCCCCAGGTCTACCACTGGGCCGACCCCGATCACGGCGGCAACGGGCCGTTCATCGACCCGCGCGAGCTCGCCGGCCTGTGCGAGCTGCTCAACGAGGACTACTTCGAGCTGGTCAGCGGCAAGGCCGACCGCCCGAAGCACGCCGCCAAGCGGCTCCTCGATCGCTTCGACGCGGCCTCGGTCCGCGCCGGCGCGCGCCCGAAGTTCCGCACCCTCCCGCCGGGCATCCGTGAGGCCCTCGAGGAGCGCCTCGAGCCCGAGGCCCGGAAGTTCTTCGACGAGAAGGCCGACGCCGTGCCCGCGTCGATGGACGGCAAGACCATCGTCATCGAGTTCGCGCGCGGGGGTCCGGCCGGCTCGAGCTTCCCGCTCCAGGGCGGCTACGGCTACCAGGCGTCGCTCGCGCACATCTCCCCCGAGATCCTGCGCCGCGCCGCCATCCTCTACATCTGGGTGACCCCGGAGGAGAGCCAGCGCAAGAACAACGCGCGGGCCAAGAAGGGCGAGCAGGGCTCGATCCTCTTCCACCGGACGCCGCAGGTCGTGATGGAGCGCGAGTACGGTATCTGCGACATGCACTACCTGCTCGAGACCAGCGACGTGGCCGACACCATCCGGGTCGAGAGCCACGGCTACCAGTTCCAGGTGCCGACCGCGGTCTTCGACAACCGCACCGACCTGACGTCGTTCCTGCGCGCGCCGGTCGAGGAGTGGTCGGACGAGGACATCGCCCGCATCCACGGCAGCATCTCCGAGGCCGCCGGGCGCCTCTGGACGAGCTACGCCAACAGCCGCGAGGGCTGAGCCCGAAAAATGTGAAGTAGAGGGGTCAGACCCCCTCACTTCACACTTTTTCGAGAGTCTGCGCTGGAAAATGTGAAGTGGTGGGGTCTGACCCCTTCACTTCACATTTTTTTATGTCCGGTCCAGGCCGGCGGCGAAGCGGCGCCACGCGAAGAGGGCCTCGGTCTCGCCGAGCAGATCACGGATCTCCGCCGAGACGACGGCGGGCAGAGCGCCCGGCCCTTCCTCGCGGAGCTCGAGGACGAGCGCCGCACAAGACCGCGCCTCGAACGACGCCGTCTCGTCGGCGGCGAGGGCCAGGAGCGCGTCGGCCGAGGCCGGGGCGACGCCGCCGAGGTCCGACGCCACGACGCCGAGCGCCTCGGGCAGCGCCTCGGCCGCCCGGAGGGCCGCGACGGTGCTCGAGCGTGACCCCGGAGCGGCGTCGCGACGCGCGCAGAGGGCGCCCTCGAAGGCGAGCTGCTCGGCCAGATCCGCGACGATGACGGCGAGCCCCTGCCAATCGTCCGGCGCCGTGACGGCGCCCACGAGATCCCACTCGGCGTCGGTCCAGTCGAGGTCGCTGGGCGCGACCGCCGCGAGGAGACGCCCCACGTCGGGGAGTCGATGCGCCAGCGTCTCCGCGAGCCGCGCGCCCCGGGGGACGCCGGCCTCCCCTCCCCCGACCGTGAAGCCGCGCCCCAGCTCGAAGAGCGCGAGGGCGCGCACCAGCACGTCCGCCGCGACCAGCACGCGCGCGACGCGGGGGAGGAAGCGCTCCACCCGGTCATCGACCTGCGCCTGGCCGAGCCCGAGCTCCGCAGCGCGCGCCACGAGCGTCTTCCGCAGCGTGCGCCAGTGATGCGCCGCGACGCCACTGAGCCCGACCGGCGGCGCCGGGGCGTCGACCCGCACCCAGCCGTCGTCGGGGCCGATCGGCGCGAGAGCGACGGACACCGCAGGTGGCGCCGGATCGATGGCCTCCGGGCAGGGGTGCGCCACGATCGCGCGCGTGTCCCCGGCGAGCGTGACCAGGCGCCCGTCCGGGAGCAACGCCGCGGCGTCGTGGCCGTCGGCGAGGACGTCGCGGATCGGATCGCCGCCCGGCAGGCCCGCAAGCCGCGCCCGGAAGCGATCGACGTGGACGGCGACGAAGCCTCCGCCCGGGCTCGGCGCGGCCGTCCCCCCGAGCGCGAGCGCGTCGAGGGCCACGGCGCCATCGTCTCCCAGGTGGTGCGCGTCGCCGCCGTGGGTCAAGAAGGTGGCGCCCGCCGGGCCGAAGGCGACGTGGGCGACGAGCTGATCGAAGCGGTCCAGCGGCGCGGCCGCTCGAGCGAGCGCCCGCCGACCGGTCAGGTCCCAGAGCGACAGCTCCCCCGAGCGCGAGGCCAACGCCAGGCGCCGTCCGTCGCCGCTGAACGCGAGGGTGTAGACGACGTTCTCGATCGCGACCCGGCCCACCGGCGCGAGATCGCTCCAGCGCGCGATCGTCACGGTGCTGTCGACGTCTCCGGTCGCGACGGCGACGAGCGCGCCGGTCGGATGGACGGCCACGGCCGTGGCCATCTCCCCGGCCGCGAGGGGACGCGCGGGGCCGGCCCCCACCTCCAGGCACGCGGCCCCGTGGCCCGCCCAGGCGAGCCGGCGACCGGCGGCGTCGCA
>SBGO01000476.1 GCA_006226565.1 Deltaproteobacteria bacterium
GGTCGCCTCGAGCCGCGCGACGGCCTCGTGCATCGCGGCGACCTCGGCGTCGAGGGCCTCCCGCGAGGCGCCCGGCGACGATCCCCCCGCGGCCCCGCTCGCCGCCGCGCGCTCGAGCGCCTGCAGCTCGTCGAGCAGCCGATCGACGACCGCGATGGACCCACGGGCGTCGTGGCGCGGCGCGCCGACGCTGGTCCGGAGCTCGATCAGCGAGCGGCGAGCTCGCCCGATGCGATCGCTGAGGTCGTGGTCGTCTATCTGGGGCCTCCGGGCTCGTCACGAGCGCCGAGTTCGGACGCGTCTCGACCAGAAGGGCAGCGCGAAGCCTCCCGAGGGGTCACACAGGGTATCTCGCGGGGCCGAACGCCGGTCAACCGCTGTCCGGATCGCCCGGAGGGGGAAGCGGCCCCCGCGGCGGCCGGGGAAGCGTCTCCGGAGCCTTCCGGGGCACTGGAAAACACCCGCGGGCGAGCGGGCCGCGCGGAGCGAGGGTCGACGATCCCGCCGAGAGGAGCCGCGATGCGTCTACCCGAGGGGGCTCGCGGCGGCGCTCCGCGCGGGTCCGGGGGCCCTCAATCGGCGGCCGACCGCTCCGGTGGCCGCCTCCGCGAGGTGATTCCCGGGTACCGGCCCGCCTTACTGCTCGTCTTCACGGCCTCATGTCAGTAGGATGCGCGCCCGCGCTGGCTCACGGCGAGCGGCGCCCTGCGGAGGGGAGAGCGACGTGCAGCGATACGCCCTGACGGTTCTCGCGCTGACCTTGCTGGCAGCATGCGACAACGGCTCGAGCGGTGCGGCGACGGACACCGTGGCGGACGACACCGCGGCCGACGCGACCACCGAGACCGACACGACGCCCGTCGAGACGGACACGGTGGACCCGAACGAGCCCCGGGACCTCGTGGTCGGCGCGGTCGCGCACGTCTACCACATCGTCGACGGCGACACGATGTACCTGGCGGTGGGCAACACCGCGCCGCAGCTCTACGACGTCCGCATCACCGGCCTGTCGGCGCCGGAGTGCAAGAAGAAGCAGACCCGCATCGCCGACGGCACGTGGTGGTGGGTGTGCAGCAGCGACGACGAGTTCTACGGCCTCGCGTCCCTGGAGCGGGCGCAGGTGCTCGCGCCGCCGGGGATGGAGGTGACGGTCAGCTGCGACGACCTGAGCGGCCGCCCGCTCCCGACCGGGACCTGGTGCCCCCAGGACGACTTCGACCGCTACCTCGTCTACGTGAAGCTCGCCGACGGCCAGGACTTCGCCACGCAGATGGCCTGGAACGGCGCCGGGATGTCGTACACCTGGTTCCCGTCGTCGAAGCGCGCGGCGATCTGCGGCGCCGAGTACGACGCCATCGACAACGAGCGCGGGATGTGGGGCGCGGGCCCGGTGTCGACCGTCATCAGCCGCATGAACGACCACACGCAGTACTGGTACAACACGTCCCACGACAAGGACTGCGACAAGGCCCTCGGCCTCTGAGAAAAATGTGATGTCTGGGGGTCAGACCCCATCACTTCACACTTTCGGCAGCACGTCGCGAAAAGTGTGATGACACGGGGTCAGACCCCACCTCATCACACTTTCGCTACGGGGCGAGCAGGACCTTCCCGACGGTGTCGCGGGAGTGCAGCGCGACCAGCGCCTCGGCGGCGTCGGCGAGGGGGTAGGTCTTCGAGACCAGCGGCACGATGGCGCCGCGCTCGTAGAGCGCGAAGAGCTCGTGCATCGCCCGGTCGATGAGGCTCGGGTCGTGCTGCTGGTAGGCGCCCCAGTGGAGGCCCACCACGGCGATGTTCTTGAGCAGGATCCGGTTGGCGGTGACCGACGGGATGTGGCCCGACGCGAAGCCGATGACGAGGAGCCGCCCGCCGAAGGCGATGCACTTGAGCGAGCGCTCGAAGACGTCGCCGCCGACCGGGTCGTAGATCACGTCGGCGCCCCGGCCGCCGGTCGCGCGCTTCACCTCGGCCGCCCAGTCGACGTCGCGGTAGTTCCAGACCTCAGTGGCGCCGTGCTCGAGGGCGAGCGCGCACTTCTCGTCGCTCCCGGCGGTCCCGTAGACCGTCGCCCCGAGCGCGCGCCCGAGCTGCACCGCCGCGAGCCCGACCCCGCCCGCCGCCGCGTGGACGACGAGCGACTCCCCGGGCTGCAGGGCCGCGCGGTACTGCAGCGCGAAGTACGAGGTCTGGTACACGATCGGCAGGGCCGCGGCGTGCTCGCAGGACATCGCCTCGGGCACGCGCCAGACGCTCGCGGCCGGGACGACGACGTGGCTCGCGAAGCCGCCGTAGGGGAGGATGGCGAGCGCGCGGTCGCCGACCGCCACCCGGCTCACGCCCTCGCCCACCGCGAGCACCTCGCCAGCGACCTCGGCGCCGGGCGCGAACGGGGGCTCGGGCCGCAGCTGATAGCGGCCCGCGATGATGAGGGCGTCGAAGAAGTTGCAGCCGGCGGCCTTCACCGCGATGAGGACCTCCCCGGGGCCGCAGCTGGGGTCGGCCTCCTCGACGAGCTTCAGCTCCGAGGGGCCGCCGAGCCGTTCGACGATCACGCGCTTCATGGTCCGCTCTCCTGTCGTTTGCGCCTCTGAGATACCATAGAATGCGCCCGATGACGGTGGGACAGCAGCTCAGGTGCGCCCTGGTCGAGGCCCCACGCGGCCTCTTCCGGCTCTCCCCGCGCGGGCGAAGGCTGGCGCTCCTCTACGTGGGGCTGGCGGTGCTGCTGCTCGGCGGCCTCGCGGCCGCGCTCCTGGCGCTCGAGGGCACGGCGCGACGCGTGCTCCTGAGCTGGCTCTTCCCGAGCGAGCTCCACGCGCCGGCGGACTTCTTCGTCACCTACGTCTTCAAGTCGCAGACGCGGCAGGTGCTTGCGAACGCGCTCGTCGGCGTCACGCTCATGGTCGTCTCGCTCGTCCTCTTCCGGGTCAAGGAGCGCCTGTCCCAGGCGGTCGAGCGCGGCTCGGACCTCACCGGCGGCCGCCCCTTCCGCGAGCTCCGGTGGTGGCAGGAGGGGCTCGAGGAGGTGAAGCTGGCGCTGCTCTACGCGGCCGCCTTCTTCGTCATCTTCTGGCTCGGCCACGACCCGGCGCCGTGGCGGCGCGTCGCGAGCACGGTCGCGAGCTACGTCTTCCTCTTCTTCACCTACGCGGTGGACTTCGGCGCGCCGCTCCTGATGCGCCACGGGCTCCGGTACTCGCAGATCGTCAAGGCGATGCTGCTGCGGCCGCTCGCCACCTTCGCCTTCGGCGCCGTCTTCGCCGCGCCGGTCATCGTCGCCGCCCAGATCGTCGCGCACAGCGAGGGCCTCGGCGCCGGCGCGACGGTCGGCGTCGTCTTCGCCGCGAACGTCCTGAGCATCGCCTGGGCCGCCGTCGGCGGGGCGTGGCTCGGCGCGCGCCTGCTCCCCTTCGCCGAGACCCGCCGCCGCTCGTGGTGGCCGACGCGGGTCGCGGCCTGGATCGCCCTCCTCGCGGTCGTGGGCCTCGGCGTCTACGCCTCGGCGAACCTCGTGGTCGCGCTGCAGACGAAGTCCCAGATCCTGAAGTGCCGCTACACCCCCGACTGGTCGACGCTGAAGGTCGACAAGCCCGCCCTCGGCGCGCTCCTCGGCGGCGAGGTGAAGGCGCGCGTCTCCTTCGACGTGACCATCGACAACCCCAACCGCCTCGCCGTCCGCCTCGAGGACAACGACCTCGTGATCGCCGACCGCGACGGGATCGTCATCGCGCGCGGCGAGCTCCTCCCCCTCGAGGTCCCCGCCGGCGAGACGGTCCGCACCACGGTCGGCCTCGCGGTCGCCGTGGACGCCAAGAGCTTCCTCGCCGGCGCCAGCCTGAACCCCGCGACCTGGCGGGTCACGCTGATCGTCCACCTCGACGGCTTCGACTACCCGATCTACCTCAAAGACGGCTGATCAGGGGCGCTTGCCGACGACGACGAGGCGCGCCACGCCGGCGCAGGCGTCGGGGTCCGGGGCGTCCGTCGGGCGCGGCCGCGGCCCGGCGCACGCCTCCTGGTAGAGGGCGGCGGCCTCGACCAGCGCCGGAGGCTTCTTCGTCTTCTCGAAGAGGCCGGCGAGGCGGGCGCACCCGTCGAGGGTGAAGTGCTCGCACGCCCGCTGGTAGTAGGCGATGGCGGCGCTCAGGTCGTCGCCGGTCACGGCCGTGGCGTCCCCCGGGATGCGCAGGTCGCCGACGAGGACGCAGCCGACGGTGGTGTCGTCGTTGCACGCCCGGGCGGCGAGGCGCTTGGCGCGCGCCGGGTCGACGGGGAGCGCGTCGGACGCGTAGGCCTTGGCGAGCTCGAGGCACTGGACCGCCTGGCCGGCGTCGCATCGCCGGGCGAGCGCCTGGAACTCGGCCGGGGCGACGCCGAGCTCGGCGAGCGCCGTCGGGACGCCCTCCGGAAGGGGCGTCGCGTCCTCGGTCATCACCGCGGCGCAGGCCTCGACCCCGCCGGCGCTGCAGGTCGCGCGGAGGTGGCGAAGGCGCTCACCGGTCGGCTCGCCCCCCGGATCGGGGCCGTCGGCCGCGACGAGCGCCCGGCAGGCGTCGAGCTGGCCGTCGCGGCAGCCCTTCTCGAGGCGGGCGCGGAGCGCTTCGTCGATGGTCGTGGGGTCCTCCGGCGCGACCCGCGCGCAGCCGACCGCGTCCGGGGACTCGCAGGCGCGCTGGAACAGGGCCCGCGCGCGCTCGAGGTCCTTCGGGACGCCGCGATCGTCGTGCTCGTAGAGGAGGCCGAGCCCCAAGCAGCGGCGGGCCTTGCCCTGGTCGCACTCGCTCGCGAGCTTCTTCGCCAGCGCCGAGGCGTTGCTCGGGAGCGACTTCAGGACGGAGACGGGGGTGGAGGTCGGCGCAGCCGCGGGCGCGGGCGCGGGCGCGGGAGCTGCGACGAC
>SBGO01000250.1 GCA_006226565.1 Deltaproteobacteria bacterium
GCCCCATCCCGGCGACCATCGCGACCGAGAAGAGCGCGACGTCTCCGAGGCCCGCGCCGAGGTCGACCAGCGCCGGGCCGGGGCAGATGCCGGCGAGCCCCCAGCCGAGGCCGAAGAGGGCGGCGCCGCCGAGGAGGCGACCGTCGAGACGCTTCGGCAGGCGCGGGAAGCGACCGCCGAGGAGCGGCGCGTCGCGGCGCCCGGCGAGGCGGAAGGCGAGGGCGAAGGCGCCGATCGCGCCGACCATGACCAGGGCGAGGCTGGGGTCCCAGTCGCCGGTGACGTCGAGGAAGGCCAGCACCTTGTCGGGCTGGGTCATGCCGGAGAGGCCGAGGCCGAGCCCGAACAGGAGGCCGAGCCCGAGGGCGGTCATCCACCGCTTCGCCGCGCGCCGCATCACGCACCTCCGAGGACGTGGCGCACCACGAAGACGACCGCCGCCGCGACCCCCATGAAGGTCAGCGTCGCGCTGAGCGAGCGGGCCGAGCCCCGGCCGAGGCCGCAGACCCCGTGGCCGCTGGTGCAGCCGTTGCCCATGCGGGTCCCGAAGCCGACGACGAGGCCAGCGACGACGAGCAGCGGCAGCGGCGTGCCGGTGCCGCCGACGGGCAGCGCGCCGGGCGAGAGGAGCCGGAGCGCCACACCCGCGAGCAGCAGCCCGACGACGAAGGCGACCCGCCACTCCCGGTCCGGGGTGTCGTTCATCACCGCGCCGCCGAGGATGCCGGAGATCCCCGCGATGCGGCCATGGAGGAGGTAGAGCAGCGCCGCGGCGGCGCCGATCATCAAACCTCCGAAGAGGGCGGACAACAAAGGGGACATGGAACCTCTGCGGGTCGTGCTGAGCTTGACCTCCGCATTGGTGACATTGTTGACCAATGAAGTCAAGTATCGCGCACGAACGATCGGTCACCCCATCGGGCGCCGACCGCTCGCGGGTGCTACTTGCCCTTGCTCGCGGCGAAGTTCTTGCCGATCTGCGCCAGGGTCTCCGCCAGGTGCGGGTCCTTCGTCAGATCGTAGCCCGGCTTCGACATCTCGGCCGGCAGCAGCGGGATGAACATCTCGTCGAGCTTCTTCTCGGCCTTCTTCCTGGCGAGCCCGTCGAGCGCCTTGGCGATGACGTTGGAGCCCGCGAGGTCGAGGTGGAAGTGGCGCTCGGAGAAGGCGTAGCGGATGGACTCGAGCTCGAAGTTCGCCACCAGCGGGCCGTCGACGTGGAGCCCGGGGCGGACGTCGAACTTGAGCCCCTGGCCGTCGAGGGTCACGTCGAAGCGCGTCCCGGGCGACATCGACACGCCGATGGTGCCGTCGGTGAGCTGGCTCCGGCCCTTCTTGTCCTTCGGGAGCGCGCCCAGCGCCTGCCCGACCGGCGTCTCGCCCTGGTACTGCTTCGGGAGCAGCGGCACGACGAAGTGCACCAGCGCCCGCTCGAGGACCGCGTTCTCGAGCGCGCCGAGCCCGTCGACCTGGATCTCGCCGGTCTGGAAGGCGTACCGGATGAAGCGGATCCGCTCGCGGGTCTGAATGGCCGGCGCGTCGATGATGAGCCCGCGCGCGGTCTGCACGAGGCCCTCGGTCTCGGTCGCCGAGATCGACAGGCTGTCGCCCGCGTCGAGGTAGATCCCGATGTCGCCGAGGGAGCCGGCGGCGATCTCCTTGAGAAGCGTCGCGCCCGGCGGCGGCCCGGCCTGGCCCTTGCCCGGCTGCTGGCCGACGACGCCGATCGCCTGGGCCTGCGGCGGGAGGTGCGGCCCGACGAGGGCCTTGACGAGCCCGCCGACGACCGACTCGGTGAGCGGCCCGACCGAGTCGCCCTCGACGTAGCGCCCCTGCGCCACGCCGCTGACGTCGATGGCGAACTTGCCCGTCCCGAGCTCGTAGTCGACGCGGCGGACCTGGAAGTCCGGCAGCCAGTCGACGCCGGTGAAGAAGACGCCCTTCGGCGCCACCAGGCTGATGGCCGTCTCGGACTTCTGCAGCGAGACGCTGCCGCCCTTGGGCACGCAGACCGAGACGCGCCCGACCTTGTCGGCGGTGTAGCTGTAGAGGACGTCGAAGCCGGCGTTGGCCCCGGCCGCCTCCTTGGCTGGGGTCGTCACGTAGGTGCTGACCATCTCGCCGGCGTGCATCCGGAAGAGGCCGGACAGCAGGCGCTGCTCGAAGGCGCCGAGCGGCGTCGACGCGGTCAGGTTGACGTTGCCGCCCTGCAGATCCACGTCGAGCTGGGTCACCCGCGTCGCGAGCTTGAGCCCCGGCACGCGGACCAGGATGCCCGACGGCGCCTTGACCGAGAGCGCCCCGGCCGAGGCGTCGACCTGCATCGCCGAGGCGCCGCTCACCGACACGTCGAACGTGCCGACGCCGTCGAGCTTGGTCTCGAGCAGCATCAGCCCGTCCGGCTTCGGCAGCGCCGCCGTCGCCGCCGCGACCGCGTCGGGCTTGGGCGTCGAGATCCCGAAGTTGGCGAGCTCCGGCGGGAGGTGCGGGAGCACCAGCTCGCGGAGGGCCTGGGTGCCGATCGCCTCGCCGAGCGCGCCGACGTCGGGGTTCGAGTCGACGATGACCGAGCCGTCCTTCATGTCGATGCGGACGCGCTGGATGCGGGTGCTCTCGGGCAGGAGCCCGCCCGGCTTGGAGCGCAGGAGGATCCCGCGGCCGGCCGAGAGCGTCAGCGCCTCGTCGGTCTTCTCGACCTGCACCGCGTCGCCCTTGTCGAGGCAGACGTCGACGTCGAGCTTGCCGTCCGAGAAGTGGTAGAGGACGCGGTGGTCGGAGTCGCCCGGCGCCTGCGCGGGCGCCTTGTAGTGGGCGTCGATGACCGGCTTGGCGAACTTCCGCGCGATGTCGCTGAGGAGGCTCCGCTCGAGGCTGCCGAAGGTCTCGCTGGCCTCGACGTCGACGGCGCCGGTCTCGCGGTTGAACGAGACGGCCTTGAGCGTGAGCTGGATGCCGGCCTCCGGCACCACGAGGAGCACGCCGGCCTTGGCGTAGACCTTCGCGACCACGCCGTCGGTGCGGACGCCGAGGGTGTCGCCGCCGGCGAGCCGCGCCTCGACCGTCCCGAGGGCGCCGGCCTTCTGGCTGTAGGCGACGGTCGGGAAGGCCGCGAGCGTCGCCTTGTCGATCCGCGGGGCGTCGGCCTTGGCGCCGGCCGCGCCCGGGAGCTGCGGCACGACGTAGCGCTTGAGCAGCTGGCCGAGGATCTTCTCGCCGGCCGGCCCGAGGTCGTTGTCGGAGTCCACCCGCAGCTCGTCGGTGCCGAGCACGTAGTGGACCTTCATGATGCGGAGCTTGGCGAGCGACGGCAGCGCCGGCGCCTTCAGGATGAGCCCGCGCCCGGCCGACATCTCGACCACGTCCTCGGCCTTCGACAGGCTCAGGCGGTCGCCCTTGTCGAGGAGCAGCTCGACCTTGCCGGCCCCCGCCACGTCCGCGCTGTAGAGCGTCTGGTGCTGCGCGCTGTCCTGGCCCGTGAGGCCGACCCCGCGCCGCACGTCCCCCGGCAGGCTCGGCAGGACGTACTTGTTGACGACGTCCTCGAGCACGCTGCGGACGAACTCGCCCATCTTGTCGGTGCCCTCGAACTCGAGGCGCCCGGTCGCCAGCGTGTAGCGGATGCCGGTGAGCCGCACGTCCTGGAGCCACTCGTGGCCCGGGACGCGCAGGAAGAGGCCGCGGCCGGCGTCGAGGCCGACGGTCGCGTCGTCCTTGTAGATCTGCACGCCGTCGCCCGGCTCGAGGCAGACCTCGACCGGCCCGAAGTCCTTGCTCGTGAACTGGTAGAGGACCTGGCGCTCGGTCGCCTGGTCCTTGGCCGCGCGCCCGGCCGCTCCCGCCGCCGCGCCGGCCGCCGCGCCGACCTGACCGGGCTTCGGGGCGTCCTTCTCGGCGCCGGCGCCCTGCTTCTGGCCGGGGCGCCCGCCGAGCAGGTGCACGCCGGTGAAGTTCTTGTAGAGGGTGTCGAGGTTCTCCTCGAACTTCGGGTCGGTGGTCGGGTCGTAGCCCGCCGCGCGCATCGCCGCCGGCAGCTTCTGGGCGAAGAAGTGCGCGCCCACCTGCTCCACGCCGTCGACGAGGGGCTGCTTGAGCTGGTCGCCGATGACGCCGAGGACCGTGGTGGAGCCCTGCTGATCGATGTCGAAGCGGGCCGTCGCGAAGTGGTAGCGGAGCGAGGCGATGGTGAAGTCGGGGCCCGGGGTGTCGACGACGATGCCCGGGAAGATCCCGATGTTCAGGCCCTTGCCGTTGAAGGTCACGGTGGCGGCGGCCGCCGGGTCGACGAGCACGCTCAGGACCGAGATGCCGAGCGCCTTGTAGTCGTAGGCGACCTTCTTGCCCTTGGCGGTCGGCAGCGTCGCCATCGCCGCGGCGAGCGGGCCGCCCTGGCCCGAGCCGGCGAGCTCCGGCGCCTGGGCGAGCAGGGTGTCGCGGAGGATGCCGCTGATGATCTTGTGCTCGAGGGGGCCGACCTCGGGCTCGCTCTGGATGCGCACGTCCATCGTGCGGAGGTCGAGGATGGCGCTGTGGATGAGGAGATCGCTCATCCCCTCGGGGGTGCGGAGCAGGAGCCCGCCGCCGCTGGTGATGTGGAGGTAGCGCTGCGACGCGCGCGCGGTCAGGTCGCCGTCGAGGTTGAGGACCACCTCGAAGTGGCCGAGCAGCGGGTCGTCCTGGGCGAAGAGCGTGCGGTCCTTCGCGCCGGACTCGCGCTTCTCGTGGCGCTGCTTGTCGGGCGCCTCCTGCTTCTGCGTCGCCTGCTTCACCACCGGCGAGGCCTTCACGCCGCCGGCGACGCGGTTGGCGAGCCCGGCCATCTGGGACGCGAGCGACGGCGGCGCGCCCTGCGGCTTCTGCGCCGCCGCCGGGGCCGGCTGCGGCGCCGCGGGGG
>SBGO01000597.1 GCA_006226565.1 Deltaproteobacteria bacterium
CGGCCCTCGCAGCGGGCGCGTCGGAGGCGACCCGGCTCGACCTCGTGATCGCCCTCGCCCGCGCCGGCGAGCTCGACGCCGCGCGACGCGAGGTCGATGCGGCCCTCCGCGCCAACCCTGGCTCGGAGCGTGCCCGGCGGCTCGCCGAGCTGCTCGACTGAGCCGCGGCCGGTCAGGCGACAGCGTCGCCCTACCGCGCGCGCGTCAGTGGCCCCCGAGCTCCTTCAGGAGCGCCTCGGTGGTCTCGTCGAGGCCACCCGCGGCGAGCTTCGCCTTGATCCACTTCTCGATCTCGAGGTCGCCCTTCGAGATCGTCGCGATGGCCTGGACGAAGCGCGCGCGCAGCAGCTCGTCGGCGGTGCCGATCCACCCGGGGTCGCCGGCCGGGACGTTGGCCTTGGCTTGTCCACAGTAGGCGCCCTTGGCGTTCGGGGCGTCGAAGGCGGCGAAGAGCGCGTCGCGGGCCGCGACGTGGCCGGTGAAGCGCAGCAGCTCCGCGGCGACGCAGCGCCGCTCGATGGAGTCGGCCGTCAGCTCGCCGGAGAAGAAGGTCACGGCCGCCGCGATCGCCTTCTTCAGCTCCTCCGGCGCCTCCTCGGGCTCGGCGTAGGCGCGGTAGAAGGACTTCACCGACTCCTGGGTCGCCCACGCGACGAGGTTGTAGGCCTCGTCGCCACGGGCCTTGTCGAGCTTGCTCACGATCTGCGGCAGGAGCGACGCCTGGTGGGCGGCGCCCAGGGCCCCCATCGCGGCCTGCCACTGCGGCGAGGTGTCGTCCGGGGAGCTCGCGAGCTCCTCGAGGAAGAGCGTGTTGGCCTGGACGTCCTGGAGCTGGCCGAGCAGGTAGAGCTCCAGCGGCCGCAGCTCGGGCGGCGCGCCGGGGAGGAGCTTGCGGAGGTCGTCGGCGAGGGTCTTTCGGAGCTTCAGCACCAGCTCGCCCTGCCAGGACTCGCGGCGCCCCTCGGCGCGCCACGTCTCGACGGCGCCGACGAGGTAGCCGATCTGGTCGCCGAGCGCGGCCAGCCCGGCCTTGCGGACCTCGATGGGCTGCCGATCGTCGCGCCAGACCGTGTCGAGGATCTCGAGCGCGTTGGCGACGTCCTTCTCGGTCCGCGCGCCGGCGAGCTCGGTCAGGATGACGAGCTTCTGCGTGTCGTCGTTCGCGCGCAGGACGGTGCGCGTGTACTCGCTCGACGAGAACATGTGGGTGGCGTTGTCGATGGCGCCCCCGCCGGCGACGCAGAAGGCCGCGATCATCACCGAGAAGTGGATGTAGTAGCTCTTGAGCCCCTTGACCGCCTCGAGGGTGTCGTCCGGCGCCACGGGCGCCACCCGCTTGCCGAGGATGACCCGCTCGCGCCAGCGCCCCGGGAAGACCAGGTCGCCGACGAGGATGGCGAGGAACGTCGCCGTCGCCAGGATCAAGAACGCGAACCCGGTCTTGATGAGGAGGTTGGTGACCGGCGAGGTCGACGCGTAGCGGATGTAGTCCGCCGCCGGGGCCGAGACGAAGACGCAGACCGCGACGCCGATGAGAGCGGCGATCGCCAGCCTCACCTGCGAGCCGGCGATCCACCGGAAGAGGCTCATTGGGTGCCCTCCAGCAGCCACTCGAAGCCCTTCGCCTGCTCGATCCACTCGGCGAGGACCTCGGTCCGGGGCAGCACGGGCGCGATGTGGTGGATGCCGTTGGCCGCCCGGAGGCGATCGAGCAGCCCGTCGGGCTCGGTCGCGCGCAGGTCCCGGGTGTGGCGGATCCCGGCGGTCTGCAGGAGCCGGACCATGCTCGGGCCGAGCCCCTTCACCCGCAGCAGATCGGCCTGGCAGGCGAGCGTCGTCAGGCGCGCCAGCGGGAGGCCGGTCTGGCGGGCCAGCGCCTCACGGTCGCTGACCTTCGCCGCGCGGTTCAGGAGGTCGAGGGTCGTGTGGACCTCCGCCTTGCCCAGCGCGGCGTGCTCCTCCTCCGAGACGAGCCCGTCCGCCGGGAGGCGGTAGTGCGAAGCCCAGGCCGTGCCGCCCGCGAGCACCAGGAGCGAGACGACGGACAGCAGCGCTCGCGCGCCGCGCGAGGCGAGTCGGGGATGGGCCTTGTGCATGGGGGTCTACTCGTCGCGTTCGGGCTCGGTCGGGAAGAAGAACCCGACAGATAGGCCGAGCAGCCAGTTGTGGTCAAAGCTCGCGCCGGGAACGGAGCCGTCCTTGCGGGAGGCGAGGACCCGATTGACGAGGTAGTCCTTGAGGTCGATCCCCACGGAGAGCCAGTCGTTTGGGAAGAAGCGCAGCCCCACGCCGAACATCGGCGCGATGGAGACCTCGTCGTCCACGCGACCGGATCCGCTGGTGAGCGCGACGCCGATCCCGAGATCGATGTGCAGGTCCACGCGCACCATCTGGTCGCCGAAGATCATGCCCTTGCCGACGAACGGCACGAGCTCCACGGCGGCGTTGGCGAGGAGGCGCAGCGACGACGTCCCGAGCTGGAACGACTGGGTGCCGACCGTGAGCTCGCGGTTGATGTCGTCGGTGAGCGCCGTAGAGATCCCACCGCCGGCCCACAGGTCGACGCCGACGCCGATCCACGAGTCGAGGAAGTACCGCCAGCCGAGGCCGGCCATCAGGTTGCGCTCGTAGGGGTCGTTCAGCGTCATGCCGAACTGCGGCGAGAGGGTGTTGCGGCCGTCGAGCAGCTTCACCCCGCGGAGCACGGGAGGAGCGCCCTCGAGCGCCGGGTTCTCGGCGCGGGCGGGGGTCGGCGTCAGCGCGCCGAGCATCACGACGCCAGCCAGCGCGAACGCCGCCAGGCTCCTCGGGACCGCTCGTCGAACGTGGGGCACGGGCTTCCTCACCGGGGGTAGGAGTAGTCGAAGCCGAACGGGATGAAGATGCTGAACCCGGCCTGCCCGACGACGTTGTTGGTGAGCTCGCTACCGGCGTTGTAGTCCTCGACGAAGATGTGGTCGCGCAGCTCGAAGGTGAGCGTCAGCCACTTCGTGAGGAACATGCGCAGCCCGACGCCGATCATGCCGGTGGGCTTGAGCGAGTCGGAGCGGCTGGTGACCGTCACCCCGCCGCCGATGGACGCATACAGGTCCCAGTAGACGATGAAGTCGCCGAAGGCCACGAACTTCCCGTCGAGCGGGACGAGCGAGACGTCGGCGCCGGCGTACCACTGGATCTGCGAGCGCTCCGGGAAGAGCTCGTAGTCGCGGGTGACCTTGTCGTAGAGCGCGGACTCGCTCGAGAAGAACTGCGAGTAGGTGGCGCCGATCGAGACCCACTCGGAGACGTGCAGCCGCCCGGTCGCGTTGGCCGAGTAGTGGCGGTACATCTGGTCGGACGCGGCCACGCCGCCGGTGAGCGCGAGCTCGAAGCGGACCGCCTTGAGCACCGGCCGGCGCTGCAGCACGCGGATGGAGTGCTCCAGCCGCTCCGTGCTCGTCAGCTCCTCCTCCTCGGGCGGAGCCTCCTCGGACGTTGCGGAGCTGCCGGTGTCCGCCTCGTCGGGCTCGGCGGCGGCCACGGGACCGCCCACGAGCAGGCTCGTGACCACGGCGGGCAGCAAGAGACGACGAGACCAGACTTCGAGTACGTGCATCGAGCGACCGCTTCCGGAGCCACGAGAAAAGCCTTGCGCGGTTTTAGCCCGCGCGCTCGCCTCGGTCAAGGCGACCCATCGGGCCGGGAGGGCGGCGGGCATCGCCTCGCCGCCCGGTCAGGCGGGCGAACACCGCCCGCCACGCGCCTACTCGGTCGGCGGGCATCGCCTCGCCGCCCGGTCAGGCGGGCGAACACCGCCCGCCACGCGCCTACTCGGTCGGCGGGCGGAACAGCTCGTCGACGAACTCACCGGCGTCGAAGGTGCGGAGGTCCGCCACCCGCTCGCCGATGCCGATGAAGTCGATGGGGATGCCGAGCTCGTCGCAGACGCCGAGGACGACGCCGCCCTTCGCGGTGCCGTCGAGCTTGGTCAGGACGATGCCGGTCACGTCGGTGGCGTCCTTGAAGAGCTTCGCCTGGTTGATGGCGTTCTGCCCCGTGGTCGCGTCGAGCACCATCAGCACGCGGTGCGGCGCGCCCGGGATGGCGTTGCCCATCACGCGGCGGACCTTCTTCAGCTCCTCCATCAGGTTGACCTGGGTGTGGAGCCGGCCGGCGGTGTCGACGAGCACGTGATCGGCCTGCTCGTCGAGCGCGCCGCGGACGCCGTCGAAGACCACCGACGCGGGGTCGGCGCCCTCCTTGCCGCGGTAGACCTTGGCCTGGACCCGTCGGCCCCAGTGCTCGAGCTGCTCGGCCGCGGCGGCGCGGAAGGTGTCGCCGGCGATGAGCGTGACCTTCTTGCCCTGCCCCACGAGCTGGTGGGCGAGCTTGCCGATGCTCGTCGTCTTGCCCGAGCCGTTCACCCCGAGGACCATCGTCACGTAGGGCTCACCGGGCTTCGGGTCGGACGCCTTGGTGTTGGCGGCGGCGTCCGCGAGGATGCGGCTCGCCTCGTCGTGGAGGACGCTCCAGACCTTCGCCTCGTCCTTGAGCTGCTTCTTGGAGAGCGACTCGCGGACCGACCCCAGCAGGCGGTCCGCGGTGCGCACGCCGATGTCGGCGGTGAAGAGGACCTCCTCGATCTCGTCGATGAGGTCCTGATCGATGGCCTTGCCCGAGAAGAGCCCGCCGAGCCGGGCGATGAAGCCCTCCTTGCGGGTGCGCCCGAGGCCATCGCGCATCGTGTGCGGCGTCTCTTCGGCCTCCGCCTGGGCCGCCGCCTCCGCCTTGGCCTTGGCTTCCGCCTCCGCCTTGGCCTTGGCCTCCGCCTCGGCCTTCTTCTTGTCGGCCTCCGCCTTGGCCTTGGCCTCCGCCTCGGCCTTCTTCTTGTCGGCCTC
>SBGO01000248.1 GCA_006226565.1 Deltaproteobacteria bacterium
GCCGTGACCGCCCAGCGTCGCTACGGCGCCTGGCTCCTGGCCGAGCGCCGCCCGACCCGGGGGGCCGACGGCGTGACCCTGTGCTTCTCCGGGCCCGGCGAGGCGGCGGTCGAGCTGACCCTCGCGGTCGGGGAGGACGGCAAGCTCTCGGCCGGCTTCGCGCTCGGCGCCGGGACCTCGAAGGAGGTCGCGAGCCCGGTCGTCGCGGCCCTCCGGAAGGCGCTCGCCGCCGCGTGAGCCGGGCCTTCGTCGACGCGCTGCTCGCGCTCGCCTTCCCCGACGGCGTGGCGCCGTGGCTCGACGCGCTCGTCGACCGCGACCTCTGCGGGCGGCTCCTGGCGGACTTCAAGCTCAACCCGGTGCTGCCCCGCGACCCCGGGCGGCCCTGCCGCGTGGCGCTCAGCGACCAGGGCGAGCCGGAGCGCTGGGAGCGCCTCGTCCTCGCGGCCTTCCCGCTCCGCCGCACCGAGGTCTTCGCGGCGCTGTCGCCGCCGGGGGCGCGGCGCATGGTGGACACCGACGGCGAGACGGCCGAGCTCTATCTCGACGACCTGCAGGCGGTCGCCCACGCGCTGCCGAGCCCGACCGCCGACCCGCTGATGTGCCTGACCCTGACCCTGCCGGGGGGCGGGCGCACCAGCATCACCCGCCACGGCGCCCCGCCGCTCGCCGCCGCGCCGCCGGCGCTCCACGACGCGATTCGCCGGCTCCCGGGCGGGGTCTGGGGGCTCCGCTGGAAGCGCGACGCCGTCGTCTCCGCGGTCTGGGTGAGCGAGGCGCGCTGGCGCGGCGACCACGTCGAGAAGACCGCCGCCTTCGCCGCCGCCTTCCCCGCGCAGCCCCGCTTCGCCGAGGTCCGCGCCCTGGCCGCCGCCCACGCCCTCGTCGCCTACCCGGACGCCGTCGAGCTCCACGTCGACGGCCGGGTGGATCTCACCGTCGGCTTCCTCGCGTGAGCGCCCGCGACGCGCCGGAGCCGGCTCTGCGCTTGGGTCGAGGCGCGAGCCTGCTATACTCCGGCGACGTTCTCCGCCACCCAGCATCTCCGGAGCCCGCCCACCCCATGTCCGTCGCCCCACGTGAGACCGGGACTCCCGCGCCGATCCAGCTCGACTCGGTCGGAGACAGTCACAAGCGCTCGGCCAAGCCCACCTACTGCCTGGTCTTCCTGACGCGCCGCTGCAACCTCGACTGCGGCTACTGCCACATGGCCCACAGCGGGCGCCCGGACCCCGAGAAGGAGACCCTCGAGCGCGGCGTCGACCTCTTCATGCGCTCGGCGGACAACGTCTGCTTCCACCTCTTCGGCGGCGAGCCGCTGCTCCGCTTCGACCTGGTCAAGCACCTCGTCGACTACGTCGCGCGGACCTACCCCGGCCGCCCGGTGCAGTACCTCATCACGACCAACGGGCTCCTCCTCAAGCCGCACATCATCGACTGGCTGGTCGCGCACGACGTCGAGATCATGCTCTCGCTCGACGGGACCTACGACAGCCAGGGGCACTGGCGCGTCCTCGTCGACGGCAACAACGCGCGCGCCTACGAGGTCACCTGCCAGCACATCGAGACCCTCACCGCGCGCGGGGTCCCGCACTTCCTCAACATGTGCGTGAGCCCCGAGAACGCCGACCGCATGGTCGAGAACGTCCGCCACATGCGCACGCTCGGCGTCAAGCGCGTGCAGCTCGCCTACGAGCTCGGCGGCATGTGGGACGCCCCGGCGCGCGCCGCCTACCTCGCCGGGCTCCGGCGCGTCATCGAGGAGCTGCACGAGGACGGCGCGTTCGAGATCATGAACAGCCCCGACGCCGAGCCGGTGCTCGGCAACATGACCTTCGCCCTCGACACCAACGGCGACCTCTACCGCGGCTGCGCCATCGTGCTCGAGCAGCACATGCCGACCTTCAACGACTCGACCTTCTGCGGGCGCCTCGACGAGGTCGAGTCGGTGCAGCCCTTCATCCGGTCGAAATTCGAGCAGACGACGGGCTTCCTGAAGTACACCCGCAAGAACCCGCACGACTGGAAGATCCTGCGGTCGAACTACCACCTGGGCTATCAGGTGAAGAAGCTCCTCACCAAGATGGGCCATCGCGCCTGGGGGGACCCGGATTGAAGACGCTGCTCCTCTTCGCGCCGACCCCGAACCCGTCCCCGTCCTACTTCGGCCCGCCCTACGGCGTGGCGCTCCTCGGCGCCATCCTCAAGCGCGCCGGGCAGGAGGTCGTCGCTCGCGACTACGACGGGCGCAGCGTCGCCGAGATGGAGGAGGATCTGCCCAGGGTCCTCGCCGAGCACCGCCCCGATCTGGTCGGCATCAGCTGCCTCAGCGTCAACCGCGGCAGCTCCATCGCCGCCGCCCGCCGCATCAAGGCCATCGCGCCCGACCTGCCCATCATCGTCGGCGGCCCCTTCCCGACCCTCTACCCCGAGGTGATGTTCCGCCGCGCGCCCATCGACGTCGTGTGCATCGGCGACGGCGACGAGACGCTCCTCGAGGTGACCGAGGCGCTCCGCGACGGCGGCGACCTGACGGCCATCCCCGGGCTGATGCTCCGGGGCGAGGACGGCGCGCTCGTCCGGACGGCGCCGCGGCCGCGCTTCACCGACATGGACAGCCTGCCGTACCCCGACATGTCGCTCTTCGACGTGCCGGGGCTCCTCGCGAGCCACCTCCAGCCCGAGGCGCGCCGGAGCATGAAGCGCCTCCGGGTCGACAAGCGCGAGCCCATCGTCTCCGACGCGATGATGATGGTGATGACGTCGCGCGGCTGCGCCTGGAGCTGCTCCTTCTGCCCGCTCTCGAAGTGGGAGGGGAAGACGCTCTTCCACTCGCCGAAGTACGTGGTCGACATGCTCGAGCAGTACCTCGCCGAGTACGGCCACCGGACCTTCGTCTTCGGCGACAACACGCTGAGCTACCCCAAGCGGCGCATCATCGAGCTGTGCGACGAGATCATCGCGCGCGGCCTCGACATCGAGTGGATCTGCATGACCCGCGCGGACATGATCGACCGCACGGTGCTCGCCAAGATGGCCGCCGCGGGCTGTCGGGAGATCTCCTACGGCATCGAGAGCCTCGACCCGCGCGTGCAGAAGGCGATGGGCAAGAAGCTCTCGGTCCATCGGGCGCCGCCGGCCTTCGAGCTGACCCACGAGGCGGGCATCTCGAGCTGCATGATGATGATGGTCGGCAACGAGGGCGAGACGCGCGACACCATGCGCCACACCGTCGGCACGGCGCGCGACGTGCAGCCCGACCGCGTGCTGATCTGGACGACCAAGGTCTACCCGGGCACGCGCCTGTGGGACCACGCCGTCCAGCAGGGCGTCATCCCGCCGGGCTACCTCGACGACGACTTCAGCGAGGCCCTCGACTACACCGGCGAGAACGACGCGACGGAGCTCCGCCGCCTCGAGCGGATGCTGCAGCCGCGGACGACCTACGTGCCGGCCCCGGCGCCGGGCGCCGACGGGCGCGAGGCGCTCGAGCGGGCGCTCCTCATGGGCACCTGGCGGGGGAGCGCGGTCGTCCTCGGGGGCGACGAGGACCCGCTCGCGCGCGACGACCTGCCCGGCGTCATCGCGTGGAGCAAGGAGCGCGGGATGCGCGCCCTGTGGCTCCACACCGACGCCCAGGCGATGGCGCAGAAGCTCACGCGCTGGCGCGTCCAGGAGGTCGCCGACAACGTGCTGGCGGGGCTCATCGTGCCGCTCTTCGCGGCGAGCGAGCGCGAGCACGACCGGCGGGTCGGCGTGGCCGGGGCGCTGCGGGCGACGCGCAAGGGGATCCTGAGCTGGACCCGCAACAACAAGTCGCCGGTCCGCGCCTGGTGCTACCTCGACCGGAGCAACGTCGGGCACGCCGCGGCGTGGGTCGAGTGGCTCCACGCCCACGGGGTGCGCGAGGCGAGCTTCGTCTTCGGCGCCGACCCGGCCGACTGGGCCGAGGTGCCCGCGGCGGAGCTGCCGAGCGTGCGCGAGGCCGGCGCGGCGGTGCTGGAGGCGTGGCGCCTGGCGGGCGCGCTCGACATGACCGTCGACGCGGTGGGGCTACCGGAGTGCGTGCTGACCCGCGGCTCCGAGGACCTCGAGGTGCACGAGCTGGGGCGCCCCTTCGACGAGCGCATCGGCCCCGACGGGGCGCCGGTCTCGTGCTCGCCCGAGCGCCGGGCCCGCAAGACGCTGGGCGAGGCCTGCGCGCGCTGTCGCTTCGCGTCCGGCTGCGAGGGCGTGTGGTCCGATTACGTGGCGCTCCACGGGGATCGCGAGCTGGTCCCAGTGGAGGCCTCGGGCGCGGGCGATGACGCCGCTCCCGCCTGGCGGGTCGGCACCCTCCAGCGAAGCTGAGCAGGGGGGCTGCCCGCCCGACACGTTCTTCTGGGTCGCGGCCGGCGTCCGCGGGCGGGGGCCGTCTCGTCGGCGTGGGTCGGGGCCCGTGCGCGCTTGCCACGGCCCGGGCGTCGGCGCAGGCTGCGCGTCCATGGTCCCTGTCCTCGAGAACGCCGTTCCCGCCGCGATCTTCGCCGGAGTGGTCGCGACCGGCGTCACGGTCGCCATCGAGCGCTTCGGCGGTCGGCTCGGCGGGCTCCTGGGCACCCTCCCGACCACGGTCGTCCCGGCGTCCCTCGGGATCTGGGCCCAGACCGGCGGCGGCGAGGTCTTCACGGCGGCGATGGACGCGACCCCCCTCGGGATGCTGGTCAACGCCGTCTTCCTCTGGCTCTGGCGCGCGCTGCCGCCGCGGCTGCCGGCGCTCCGGCTGGGTCCGCTGCTCGCGCTCATGACGACGCTCGCGCTCGCGGCGTGGCTCGTGCTCGCCCTCGGCGTCGTCCTCGCCGGCCGCGCGCTCCGCGAGGCGGGCTACCCGACGCTCA